>NZ_JBHSOA010000054.1:0-33799 GCF_042655885.1 Streptomyces chlorus | reverse complement strand
CCCGTTCCCACCCCGGGCGAGGTCTTCCCTCGCCGCAAGCCCACCCCGCCCCCGCAGGGCCGGCGACTCGCCGCGGGCTGAAGCGCCGCCGCACGCCCACCGCGCCTGCCGCACGCCCACCGCGCCTGCCGTACACCCGCCCCCGCCCGGCCCTCCGCCGGGCCGCCCTGGCTACCCTGGACCCATGGACTACGTCTCCGCGCTCCTGCCCCCGGCCGTCATGGCCATCCTTTTCATCGGCGTGATCCGGGTGATCGTGAAGACCCAGGGCGGCGCCAACAAGGCCAAGGAGGACGCCGCCGTGGACGCGGCCCTCGCCCGCGCGGAGGTCACCCACCAGGCCACCGCCAAGACCGACGCCTGACCCGCCCGCCGTCCGGCCGGCCGCGGGCGGCACCGGAGAGGGGCCCGGCGTACGACTCGAGCGTGAGTCGTACGCCCTTTTTGTCAGCGATCGCTGATCTTCATGCACGCTCAGCACGCCGTGGGAGTGATTGCACACTATTGTCTGATATGTGCCTCGCCCCTTGGGAGAACTCGAAGACGCGGTCATGACGCGGGTGTGGAAGTGGAACCGCCCGGTGACCGTCAGGGAAGTTCTCGAAGACCTGCAGAAGGAACGGTCCATCGCGTACACCACGGTGATGACCGTTCTGGACAATCTCCATCAGAAGGGCTGGGTGCGCCGTCGGTCGGAAGGCCGGGCCTATCGATATGAGGCGGTCTCCACCCGCGCCGCGTACGCTGCCGCGCTGATGAACGAGGCATGGTCGCAGAGCGACAACGCCGCCGCCGCACTCGTCGCCTTCTTCGGCATGATGAGCGAGGAACAGCGTCAGGCCCTCACGGACGCCGTACGCGTTGCACAGCTTCCGGAAACCGGGGAACAACGCCGGCCGGCCGAACAAGCGGGATCGGCCGAACAGCCCCCGCCAGCGGAACCCTCTGTCGAGAACCCCGCCGCGGCCGAGGGCCCGCACGGGCGATAGCGTCCGCTCATGTCAGCAGACAGCCCGGATGCCACCGCAAAAGCCATCACCGTCCGGCGGGCCCGCACCAACGATGTCCCCGCCGTGCGCCACCTCCTTGACGCCTACGTCCGCAAGGGCATCCTGCTCGACAAAGCAACGGTGACCCTTTACGAGGCCATCCAGGAGTTCTGGATCGCGGAACGGGACGACAACGGGGAGGTCGTCGGCTGCGGCGCGCTGCACGTGATGTGGGAAGATCTCGCGGAAGTCCGTACTCTCGCTGTGAAGCCCGGACTGAAGGGCGCCGGTGTGGGGCATCGCTTGATGGAGAAGTTGCTGCAGACAGCCCGCTGGCTCGGTGTTCGCCGTGTTTTCTGTCTGACCTTCGAAGTCGAGTTCTTCGGCAACCACGGCTTCGTGGAGATCGGTGAGACGCCCGTCGACACCGATGTGTACGCCGAGCTGCTGCGTTCCTATGACGAGGGTGTCGCGGAGTTCCTGGGTCTCGAACGAGTGAAACCGAACACTCTGGGCAACAGCCGGATGCTTCTGCATCTGTGATCGTCGGTGTTCTGTACCCGACGCCTTGCGGCAGAGGTCTCGGTGTGCCACGGCAAGACATATTCCGTACTGCTTCCGTACCGCGGGCCTTGCCCGGTTCCCTATGTCCGAAACGCGCACGTTTCCGGGCTGTGTGCGGCAGTGGGTTCGTCCCCGGGGTTTGTGTTTTTCCGGCAAAAGCGGTTTGCTTTCCGACGTACTGCAGTAGTGCATATAACAGGGGACGGCGATACGGCGGAAGCCGGTACACCCAAGCCCTGACGTTATCGATGAAAGGAAATCCGGTGGCACAGAAGGTTCAGGTCCTTCTTGTCGACGACCTCGACGGCGGCGAGGCGGACGAGACCGTGACGTTCGCGTTGGACGGCAAGACATACGAGATCGATCTCACCACCGCCAATGCGGACAAGCTCCGTGGCCTTCTCGAGTCTTACGTGAAGGGCGGCCGTCGTACGGGAGGCCGTGCTTCGAGCGGGCGTGGAAAGGCGCGTGCCACTTCCGGCGGCAACCAGGACACCGCGGCGATCCGCGCCTGGGCGAAGCAGAACGGCCACGAGGTCAACGACCGCGGTCGTGTCCCCGCGGCCATTCGCGAGGCCTACGAGCAGGCCAACGGCTGACTGTCGGCCCGTCCCGCCTCGCGCACCCCGGCCGGCGGCCGGTCGCCGGCGCGCAGGAGCCGGATCCGGTGGCACTGCGTGGCCATCGTGTTCACCAGCCGTACGAGATCGGGGGCGTCCCCATGGCCCCCCGTCGCCGACAGTGTCGGCAGCGAGGCCTCGACCTCGCGCCCCGGCTCGGGGGGTCGCAGCCACACGGCGGCCCCCTGCGAACCGGCGCTTCCCGGGGAGAGCGGCCGGACGACACCGTGGCCGGCCGCCCCAGGGGGCGGCGGAGCGTCGATGAGACCGCCGGTGCCGATCGCGGCCAGATCGAGGGTCAGCGTGCCCCACTCCAGCCAGGCGAGCAGCCCCGGCAGTTCCTCCGCGCTGCCTACGGCCACCAGCAGCCGCATCCGGCCGCCCTGCAGGGCCACCGGAAACCTCCCGGCAGCGGGTCCGGCCCGCCGAGGGCCCTTTGAGTTCTCCGGAGGCCCCGGGCGCCCCGGGCGTTCCAGACGCCCCAGTGCCGCATGGCCCGCCTCGGCGGGGACATCCAGGACGTCGAAGCGCACCCCCACCGACAGGCGTACCGGAGAGCCGGGCACCGTGGGCCACCCTTGTTCGGTCTCGTACCAGTGCCGGATCGGATCACCCGGATCACCCGGATCGTCCGCCCCGGCCGGATCGAGCGGACCGAGGGGACCGAGGGGCCTGCGAGAGCCCGGGGCCCCGTCGGCCGTGCTGACGGAACGGTGCGCCGGGGCCGATGGGCCCGCGATGATGGAGGGGACGGTGCCGGCCATGCAAGCGCAACCGCCGGAAGGCCGTTCGGGTTACGTTGGGTATGCGTGCGTGTGCGCAGAGTGTCGAACAAGGGGGCGTGAGGGGGCCGGGGGAGGCGCGAGGTTGTTCGCCCGTAGCGGAGGGAACCCCTGTCCTCGGCATGGACTGTCGGTCGCAGCGGGTAAGACATCCCTAGTGGGAGGGGGCGACACGCAGGGCGGCACATCTCGCGTTCGCCATCGGCGTACTGGCGATAGGGGTAACTGCCTGGCCTGCGGGAACATCGTCTCGCACCATCGGGTTGGAGCAGATGTCGGCGTTCGGGGTCAGGAGGCCATCGACGGTGTCGGCAGTTGGAATGAGCGGTCCCCGCTTGCGGGACTAAGCTGCGGAAGGACAGGGAGGGGAAGTTCCCCCCACTGCCTGACCGCTCTGAGGAGCGATTAACGATGTTCGAGAGGTTCACCGACCGCGCGCGGCGGGTTGTCGTCCTGGCTCAGGAAGAAGCCCGGATGCTCAACCACAACTACATCGGCACCGAGCACATTCTCCTGGGCCTGATCCATGAGGGTGAGGGTGTCGCCGCCAAGGCCCTTGAGAGCCTCGGGATTTCGCTCGAGGCGGTCCGCCAGCAGGTGGAGGAGATCATTGGGCAGGGCCAGCAGGCCCCGTCGGGTCACATCCCCTTCACTCCCCGTGCCAAGAAGGTGCTCGAGCTGTCGCTCCGCGAGGCGCTGCAGCTGGGTCACAACTACATCGGCACGGAGCACATCCTGCTCGGCCTGATCCGTGAGGGCGAGGGCGTCGCCGCCCAGGTCCTGGTCAAGCTGGGCGCAGATCTGAACCGGGTGCGGCAGCAGGTCATCCAGCTGCTCTCCGGTTACCAGGGCAAGGAGACCGCCGCTGCCGGCGGTCCTGCCGAGGGCACCCCCTCCACGTCCCTGGTCCTCGACCAGTTCGGCCGGAACCTCACCCAGGCCGCTCGTGAGTCCAAGCTCGACCCGGTCATCGGGCGCGAGAAGGAGATCGAGCGGGTCATGCAGGTGCTGTCCCGCCGCACCAAGAACAACCCGGTGCTGATCGGTGAGCCCGGCGTCGGCAAGACCGCCGTCGTCGAGGGCCTCGCCCAGGCCATCGTCAAGGGCGAGGTGCCCGAGACCCTCAAGGACAAGCACCTCTACACCCTGGACCTCGGTGCCCTGGTCGCCGGCTCCCGCTACCGCGGTGACTTCGAGGAGCGCCTGAAGAAGGTGCTCAAGGAGATCCGCACCCGCGGCGACATCATCCTGTTCATCGACGAGCTGCACACGCTGGTCGGTGCGGGTGCCGCCGAGGGCGCCATCGACGCGGCCTCCATCCTGAAGCCGATGCTGGCCCGCGGTGAGCTGCAGACCATCGGCGCGACCACGCTGGACGAGTACCGCAAGCACCTGGAGAAGGACGCGGCCCTCGAGCGCCGCTTCCAGCCGATCCAGGTCGCCGAGCCGTCCCTGCCGCACACCATTGAGATTCTTAAGGGCCTGCGCGACCGGTACGAGGCGCACCACCGTGTCTCGATCACCGACGAGGCGCTGGTGCAGGCCGCCACCCTGGCCGACCGGTACATCTCGGACCGCTTCCTCCCGGACAAGGCGATCGACCTGATCGACGAGGCCGGCTCGAGGATGCGCATCCGCCGGATGACCGCGCCGCCGGACCTGCGCGAGTTCGACGAGAAGATCGCCGGTGTCCGCCGGGACAAGGAGTCCGCGATCGACTCGCAGGACTTCGAGAAGGCCGCCTCCCTGCGCGACAAGGAGAAGCAGCTCCTCGCTGCCAAGGCCAAGCGCGAGAAGGAGTGGAAGGCCGGCGACATGGACGTCGTCGCCGAGGTCGACGGCGACCTGATCGCCGAGGTCCTCGCCACGGCCACCGGCATCCCGGTCTTCAAGCTGACCGAGGAGGAGTCCTCGCGTCTGCTGCGCATGGAGGACGAGCTCCACAAGCGGGTCATCGGCCAGATCGACGCCGTCAAGGCGCTGTCCAAGGCCATCCGCCGTACGCGTGCCGGTCTGAAGGACCCGAAGCGCCCCGGTGGTTCGTTCATCTTCGCCGGTCCGTCCGGTGTCGGTAAGACCGAGCTGTCCAAGGCGCTCGCCGAGTTCCTCTTCGGTGACGAGGACGCGCTGATCTCCCTCGACATGTCGGAGTTCAGCGAGAAGCACACGGTCTCGCGTCTCTTCGGTTCGCCCCCCGGCTACGTGGGCTACGAGGAGGGCGGTCAGCTGACGGAGAAGGTGCGCCGCAAGCCGTTCTCGGTCGTTCTCTTCGACGAGGTCGAGAAGGCCCACCCGGACATCTTCAACTCGCTGCTGCAGATCCTGGAGGACGGTCGCCTGACCGACTCCCAGGGCCGGGTCGTGGACTTCAAGAACACGGTCATCATCATGACGACCAACCTCGGCACCCGGGACATCTCCAAGGGCTTCAACCTGGGCTTCGCCGCCGCCGGTGACACGAAGACCAACTACGAGCGCATGAAGAACAAGGTGTCGGACGAGCTCAAGCAGCACTTCCGTCCCGAGTTCCTCAACCGCGTCGACGACGTGGTTGTCTTCCCGCAGCTGACCCCGGACGACATCCTTGCGATCGTCGACCTGATGATCGAGAAGGTGGACGAGCGCCTGAAGGACCGGGACATGGGCCTCGAGCTCTCCCAGCCCGCCAAGGAGCTGCTGTCCAAGAGGGGCTACGACCCCGTTATGGGTGCCCGGCCGCTGCGCCGGACCATCCAGCGCGAGATCGAGGACTCGCTGTCGGAGAAGATTCTCTTCGGCGAGCTGCGCCCCGGCCACATCGTGGTCGTGGACATCGAGGGCGAGGGCGAGAGCGCGACCTTCACCTTCCGGGGTGAGGAGAAGTCGGCGCTGCCCGACGTCCCGCCGATCGAGCAGGCGGCCGGCGGAGCCGGTCCGAACCTCAGCAAGGACGCGTAAGCGTCACGGCAGTCGAAAGGGGCCGGCGCCCGGGAAGGGCGCCGGCCCCTTTCGGCTGTCCGGGGCCGGATCAGGAGAGCCGGCCGTCGTAGTCCGGCAGCTTGTAGGTCTTCTCGGCGTGGCCGCCCGACAGGTCGGTGGTGTTGTTGCCGATGTTGGCGATGATCGTGTAGCCCTTCGACTCGATGTCGACGCGCTGGGCCGTCTTGTACTCGGCCACGTTCCGGAACAGGTCGAGGAAACCGCGGACGTACAGCCCGGCGGACTCGTATCCGGCGTGGTCGAGGTTGTACGCGGTGAAGGCCCCGACGATGCCCGGCCGGGCGGTCACGAAGAACACCGCGACCCCCCGCTCCTGGGCGTACTGCGCGACCTCCAGGACCGGCTCGTTGGCCGGCGCCGGGAACGTGAACCCGAAGTCGGACTCCAGGGCGGTGTTGTCGATGTCGAGGACCATCGCCTGCTTCTCGCCCGGCCGCGGGTTCGCGATCCGCTGCGTCAGCTGCGGCAGTGCCTGGTCCATGACCGCCTGGCAGTCCCGCTGCCAGGTGTCGTAGTCGACGTCTGCGGTGGCCGTCGTGGCCGTCGTGGCCGTCGTGCCCGTCGTGGAGGTGCCGGTGGCGGTCGCTGCCTGGGCGGGGACGGCCAGGGCCACCAGTGCCGCGGTGGAGACGGCGGTGACCGATGCGCTGCGCAGCCAGGGGCGTCGGCTTCTCATGTGGTGGGGGGTCCTCTCGGGCTCGTAACGCTGCCGATGTGTCGTGTGCATGCTCGTCTTGGAGGGTGACGCGAGGTGAACCGTAGGGTTGCCGCGCGGTAGGTGGCCAGAGAGACGCACGCCACATTTATGGAATGCCTGAACCCGCCTCTTGGTGACATGCTGCACACCCGTTTTGTCCGTTACGAGCTGGAATAGTAGCGAAACGCTGAAGCGTGAAACGGATATCTGATGCAAAGCTCTGATCGATCAGCCCCAAATAGGGCTTTCGTCCGATATGGGGCTGATGTCAAGAGACGCCCGTCTCACTCCAGAAGTACGAACTTACGTCGTAGATCACCCTTTTTGGGGCTTTGTGGGTGAAGGGGTTACCAAGGGATGGTCACTGCGGCGCGGACCAGTTCGCCCGGTGGCTTTCCTCTGCCCCCTTCCCCGCGAGGTTTCGATGTCCCAGCGCGTCACGTCCCGTTCCTTCCTCACGTCCCACCTCCGCACCCGTGCGGCCGTTCTGGCCGCCGGCATGGGAGTCACGGCCGTCGTGGGAGCCGGGATAGCGGTCGCCGCCGACACCACGGCCGCCACCAGCTCCACCGCCAAGGCCGTGCAGGCCCAGGCGGACGCCCAGGCCACGGCTGCGAAGACCAAGGTCGCCGAGGTGCAGAAGGTCGCCGAGGTGCAGAAGGCCACCGAGGTGCAGAAGGTCGCTGAGGTGCAGAAGGCCGAGAAGCCGGCTCAGCCCGCCAAGAAGAAGGCGTCCTGGGTCGACCCGGTGAAGAACTACACGATCTCCGCGAGCTACGCCCAGGCCGGCGGCATGTGGCAGTCCGCCCACAGCGGGCAGGACTACGCGGTGCCGAGCGGCAGCGAGGTCATGGCCGCGCACGGCGGCACCGTCGTCAAGACGGGCGGCAACGGAGCCGGCGACGGCCCGGCCTACGGCAACGCCGTCGTCATCAACCACGGCAACGGGACGTACTCCCAGTACGCCCACCTCTCCCAGGTGAACGTGCAGCCCGGCCAGGTCGTCAAGACCGGCCAGAAGATCGCGCTGTCCGGCAACACCGGCAACTCCAGCGGTCCCCACCTGCACTTCGAGATCCGGACCAGCCCGAACTACGGTTCCGCGATCGACCCGGTCAAGTTCCTGCGCGGCAAGGGCGTGCAGTTCTGAGGACTCCGGTCCGGGGGAACATCCCGGTCCCGGGTCCCCTCGGCCGGCCGCCCTACGGCAGCATCGGATAACTCCCGGTGTCCGTCGGTGCGTGCTCCGGCAACCACAGCACGGCGACCGCACCCTCGGCCGGCGCGTCCTCGGACGCGCCGGCCGGCCGTACGTTGCGGAAGGTCAGCCGCGCGCCCAGGACCCGGGCCTGCCCGGCCGCGATGGTCAGGCCCAGGCCGTGACCGCGGCCGGCCCGGTCCGCGCTGCCGGTGCGGAAACGGCTCGGGCCCTCGGCGAGCAGGTCCGCGGGGAAGCCGGGCCCGTGGTCGCGGACCCGGACGACCCGCCCCTCGACGGAGACCTCGATGGGCAGCCTGCCGTGCCGGGCGGCGTTGGCCAGCAGGTTGAACAGCACGCGTTCCAGGCGCCGCGGATCGGTGGTGACCTCCGACTCGCGCACCACGCGCACCGTGACGTCCGGGTCCTTCGCCGCGATCCGCCGGGTGACGAACTCGGCCAGCAGGATGTCCTGCAGCTCGGCCCGCTCGGAGGCACCGTCCAGCCGGGCCACCTCCAGGACGTCCTCGACCAGGGTGCGCATGGCCTTCGCCCGGTCCAGCACCAGCTCGGTCGGCCGGCCCGGCGGCAGCAGTTCGGCGGCGGTCAGCAGACCGGTGACCGGGGTGCGCAGTTCGTGCGCGATGTCGGCGGTGACCCGGCGTTCGGCTTCCAGCCGCTGGCGCAGCGCGTCCGCCATCGCGTCCACCGCGCTGGCCAGGTCGTCGGTCTCGTCCCGGACGACCCCGCCGATGGCCTCACGCACCCGGACCTCCGTCTCCCCCTTGGCGACCCGGTTGGCCGCGCTCGCCGCCTTGCGCAGCCGACGGGACAGATGCCCGCCGATCAGCACCCCGAGCGCGCTGCCGCCCAGGACGACGGCGATGGAGCCGATCACCAGGGCCTGGTCGAGGTCCTTGAGGATGTTCGAGCTGCGGTCCGTGAAGCCCGAGTGCAGGGACATGACATGGCCGTTCTTCAGCGGTACGGCCGCCCAGATGTCCGGCGCCCCGCCCGGCCGATTCGCCACGTAGGTCGCCCGCCGGCCCTCCTCCACCTTCGCCCGCAGCTCCGCCGGAAGTTCGGGGTCGTCGACCTTGGTGTTGGGGAAGTTCAGCCGCCCCGACAGCTCGTAGTTGCGCTGGGCGATCATGATGCGTTCGTCGGCGAGGTCGCGCGCGTTGTCCAGCATCGACACCCGGGCCGCGTTGTGCACGACCAGGCTCAGCGCGACCGCCACCAGCGCACCGACCAGGGCGATGGCGGCGCTGAGCTTCCATCTCAGCCCGGTGAGCAGGCCCGCCCGCTCGAGCCCCGCGCCCACCAGCCGCCCGAACCTGCCCTGTGCGCCCGCGCCCACCAGCCGCCCGAACCTGCCCTGTGCGCCCGCGCCCGTCGGCGGCCCGAACCCCTCCCGGGCACCGGTGTCCGCCGGCCCTCCGGAATCCCCTCGTGTCCCCGCGCCCGCCAGGCGCCCGAAGTACCGCCGCATGTCCGTGCTCAGGCCTTCAGTTTGTAGCCGAAGCCGCGGACCGTCTCGATGCGGTCCTGGCCGATCTTCCCGCGCAGCCGCTGCACATGGACGTCGACGACGCGGGTGTCGCCACCCCACCCGTACTCCCACACGCGTTCGAGCAGCCGGTCCCGGGAGAGGACGGTGCCCGGCGCCGAGGAGAACTCCAGCAGCAGCCGCATCTCGGTCGGTGTCAGTGCCACCGGCGCCCCGGCCCGCCGCACCTCCATGCCCACGGTGTCGATCTCCAGTTCGCCGAAGGCCAGCGCGCCGGTGGGGGCCCCGGCCTCCGCTCCCTCCCGGCCACCGTTCGCCCGGTCGAAGCGGCGCAGGACGGCGCGGATGCGGGCGACCAGGACGGCCCCGTCGAACGGCTTGGTCACGTAGTCGTCGGCGCCCGCCTCCAGGCCCAGGACCACGTCGATGGCGTCCGCGCGCGCCGACAACATGATCACCGGCACCATCGACTCGTCGCGGATGCTCCGGCACAGGCTGACGCCGTCGAGGCCGGGCACCATGACGTCGAGGAGGGCGATGTCCGGCCGGTCGGCGCGGAACGCCTCCAGGCCCGACAGCCCGTCGGGCATCGCGGTGACCGCGAAGCCGTCCCGCTCCAGGGCGAGTTGGGTGGCCTCACGGATGACGTCGTCGTCCTCGACGAACAGGACGTGGGTCTGGTCTGCCATCCCGGTCTCTCAACTCCCAGTTCTCAGTTCTCATGCGATCTCGGGTCGGTGGGAGCGTTTCACCCCGCCCACCGGACGGACGCGGGGATCGCGCGGAGGGTTCATCCCCTTCATCGGACCGTGCGGCCCGCCGGTTCACGCCATGCGCCACGAAACGTGGCTCGGGCCTCACGCGCAGGGCCCCGGGTCCCAGGTTCCGGGTCCCAGGTTCCGGGCCCTGAACGGGGGGCCCGAATCTCAGCTGCCGGGCATCGGGGTCGGCTCCGTGACGGACACCTTGCCGTAGTCGTTGTGGGTGCGGAACTCCTCGGCGAACCGGCCCGCGGTCCAGCGGTAGGTGATCACGTTCTCGCCCGAGGGACTCGACACCGGGTCGCCCCGGTCGTACACCTGCATCGTCACCACCAGGTCCCCGCGGTCGATCTCCGCGTACACGGGGGGTTCCTCGGACTTGAACACGTTCATGTACGCACCGCCTCGGTCGTGGTACACATACGAACCGACGCCCACCGCGTCGCCGCAGGTCAGCACGTTGACGACGACGTCGTTCGCGGTCCCTCCGGTGAGGTTGCCGTAGCTCACGTCGACGGGGTACTCGTCGCCCACGCACGGCTTCAGCTCCCGCTTGACCGCTGCCGAGACCGTCGGGTCGCCCTTGATCAGCCGCACCGCGTCCACCCGGTCCCCGGCCGCGGCCGGCGCCTCCGCCCATGAGCGCGAGGGCAGGGCGGAGGACGAGGAGGTGGGCAGGGGGCTCACCACCGAGTCCGCGTGCGCGGGGCCCTCGTCGCGGGCGCCGGTGCCGCCCGTACCGCAGGCGGTGAGGAAAAGGGCGAGGGCGGCGAGCACGGACGTCGCCGTGGTCGCCGCCTGGGCGGTTCTCCGGACCCGCATGGGCCCCGCACCGGTCAGGCCGCGCAACGCTCCCGCTCCTCACGCTCCAGCGCGCGTGCGTCGAGCTCGCGGGCTTCCAGTTCCTCGCGGAGCCGGGCGAGGGCCCGGTGCAGCGTGCTCTTGACCGTTCCGGCCGACATGCCGAGTGCGGCGGCCGTCTCCTCCGTGGACATCTGCTCCCAGTGTCGCAGCACCACCACACTGCGCTGCTTCGGGGCGAGCACCTTCAGTACGTCCATCAGGAGGGCACGGTCGGCGTGCTGCTCGGTGGCGTCGTCCACACAGGCGTCCGGGAGCTGCTCGGTGGGCACCTCCTCCAGTTTGCGGGCACGCCACCACTCGGTCCGGGTGTTGATCATGACGCGGCGCAGGTAGGCGTCGGCCAGCCGCTTGTCGGCGATCCCGTCCCAACGGCCGTACGTCCGGGCCAGCGCGGTCTGCAGCAGGTCCTGCGCGTCGACGGGGTCCGGCACCAGCCGTCGGGCGCTGCGCAGCAGCGCGTCCTGCCGGGTGCGGACGTACTCCTCGAACCCGAGCACCTCGCCCTGCGCCATGGTGAACCGCCTTCCGCTCCCCGTACCGGACCGCCCGTGCGGTCCGGTCCCCCTGCTGTGATCCGTGGTGGCCGTGCCCCTGTGTGCTGCGAGAGGGGCACGGGAACGAAGGTACGGAGGCGTTGTCACGGCACTGTGCGGAGCAGCCTGCGGCCTGCCCTCGGCTGGCCGTCGGTTGTGTAACGGAAGTAGGAACGAGGTAAAGCGGTAGGAGGGTTGGGGGCCTATGGGGCGGTGTGTGCCGCCCGGGCGGGTGCGCAGGTGTGACGACGCGGCCCGTACGCAGGTGAGCCGGCCGTGGGCCGGACCGGTGGCCGGGCCGGTCGGCCGGATCAGGTCAGGTCAGTGGCAGCCGGTAGAGCCCGCCGGGCAGCGGTTCGACCAGACCGTCGGCGACCAGGCCGTCCAGCGCGCGGGCGCGCTGCACCGGCTCCTGCCACACCCGGTCCAGGGCCGCCTGCGGTACGGGACTGTGCGCCTCCCGGAGCACGGCCAGCAGCCGCCCGCGGACCTGACGGTCCGTGCCCGCGTACGCCTGCCCCCGGCGCGGTGGGCCGGCGTGCGCCGGCTTGTCCGCGAGCCGCCAGGCGCACTGCGCGGCGATCGGGCAGCGATGGCACGACTCGTTCTTCGCCGTGCACACCAGCGCCCCCAGCTCCATGGAGGCGGCGGCCCACCGCGCGGCGGTCGACTCGTCCTCGGGCAGCAGCGCGCGGGCGAGCCGGCGCTCGGCGGCCGTGGTGGCGTTCGGCGGGTACTGGACACCGGTCACCGCACGGGCGAACACCCGGCGCACGTTGGTGTCCAGCACGGCGTGCCGCTGCCCGTACGCGAACGACGCCACGGCGGCGGCCGTGTACTCGCCGATGCCGGGCAGCGCCAGCAGTTGCGCGTGGTCGGCGGGTACGTCGCCCCCGTGCCGTTCCGTTATGGCGGCGGCGGCCCCGTGCAGCCGCAGCGCACGGCGCGGGTAGCCGAGCCGGCCCCAGGCGCGGACGGCCTCACCGGGCGCCTCGGCGGCGAGGTCGGCGGGGCGCGGCCAGCGGGCCAGCCACTGCTCGTAAACGGGCAGGACCCGGTTCACCGGGGTCTGCTGGAGCATGAACTCACTGACCATCACCCCCCACGCGCCGGCCTCCGGGCGTCGCCACGGCAGATCCCGGGCGTGCTCGTCGAACCAGTCGATGACAGGGGAATGGAGCGGCGCTCCTGGAGCGTGCTCGGACGAGGGATCGGCAGTGCCGTCGGGCTGGGGCTTCGTGAGAGCAGTCATGGCCTCTCGATCCTGCCACGACCACCGGTGTGAACGGGGACACCGCCACCCCGTCGTGCCGCAGTGGCGGTCGGAGCCGTGGCCAGAGCTGCAAGGGACACGATCGCGAACACGGGGTGTCGGAGTGCGGAGCTCCCGGCGGCGAAGGCCGCCCCTGCACTCCTCGGTCACGGACCGTAGGTGCAGTGCCCGTACGATCACACTCCGCGACCGTTGCGTGTCGTGCCTGACGGAGAGCGGGAACGGGCAGCCGTTTCCGGGATGATGATCCGGAAAAATTGGGCCCTCAGCGGCGGGTGGGATCAGCGAAGGCCCGGATCTCTCGTACAGTTTGCGCCGTGGGATCTCTGCGCAATCCGGTCGGGCCGCTTCCCTCCTCCATCTACTGGCGTAGGAGGGCCGTACTGCTGTCCCTGCTGGGCGTGTTGGCGTTGCTGGTCACCTGGGTCGTGGTCTCCCGCGGCGGGGGCGGCGGCGGGCACGACAACGGGGCCAACGGCAAGAATCCCGCGCCCTCCACCATCGCTCCGGGACCGTCGAGTTCAGGGCCGGCGATCAGTCAGGCGCCGGGCGGCCGTGACGAGTCCGGTGCCGAGGACTCGGGCGGCTCCTCGTCCGGCACCGGCACGGGGGACGACGGGGCGAACGGCGACCCCGGTGACTCCGGCGGCAGCGGATCGGACGACGCCGGCGACGCCGGGGGCAGCGCGGGCGGCGGCTCGGAGAGCGGTACGACGGCGGGGGTCGGCGCGGGTGACGCGCTGCCGGCCGGGTCCGGGCTTCCCCACTGCACCGCTACCGCCGTCAAGCTCAGCCTGCGCAGCGTCCGCAACTCCTACGAGCCCGACGGGACGCCCACCTTCCGGCTGACCGCGCGGAACATCTCCGGAAGCGACTGCAAGATCGATCTCGGTCCGAAGAGCACGGTGCTGACGATCACTCAGGCGACCGCCGACGACGACACGTACTGGGCGTCGGACGACTGTCCCAAGGGCGCGGGGAACCTGGTGTTCCGGGTGCCCGCGGGCGGCAGCATCACGTACACCGTGAAGTGGGACCGGGGGCCGAGCGCCCCGCAGTGCGCGACGCCACCGGCCGGGTCGGCCAAGGCGGGCACGTACCTGGTCGAGGCGAAGGCACCGGGGTTCGCGAAGGTGCAGACGTCCTTCGTGCTGAAGAGCGCCTGACACGCCCCGCGCCCCAGGCGCCCCGCGCGCACCGCCCACGCGCGCCGCCCTGGACGTACGAATCCTAGACCCGTACTTCGCGGGTCCCTCGATCGTGAAGATCAAGTGATCGGGATCGGTCCACGGGCGGTCGGCCCGGCGGCGTGATGGTCATCGGGCAACCGATCGCGGCGGGAACCGGTCGGTGATCATGCGCTGAGCCTTCACTAACGGGTGACCCGCGAAGTGCGGGCCTAGACGTACCGAGTTCCTAGACGTACCGCTCCAGGATCGAGCTCTCCGCCAGCCGCGACAGGCCCTCCCGGACGCTGCGGGCGCGGGCCTCGCCGACGCCGTCCACCCTCTGGAGGTCGTCCACGCTGGCGGCCAGCAGCTTCTGCAGGCCGCCGAAGTGCTCCACCAGGCGGTCGATGATCGCGCCGGGCAGCCTCGGCACCTTGGCGAGCAGCCGGAAACCGCGCGGGGACACCGCCGAGTCCAGGGTCTCGGGGGAGCCGGTGTAGCCCAGGGCCCGGGCCACCGTGGGCAGATCCAGCAGTTCCGCCTGGGGGAGGCCGTTCAGGTCGTGCAGGGCCTGGTCGACCGTGCGGGAACGCTTGGCGGTGGGCTCGGGCACGTAGTCCCGCACGACCAGCTCGCGCTCCGGCTCCACGCCCGCGATCAACTCGTCCAGCTGAAGGGCGAGGAGACGGCCATCGGTGCCCAGTTCGACCACGTATTCGGCGATTTCGGTGGCAATGCGGCGCACCATCTCCAGCCGCTGCGCGACCGCCGAGACGTCCCGCACGGTCACCAGGTCCTCGATCTCCAGCGCCGACAGCGTGCCGGCGACCTCGTCGAGGCGGAGCTTGTAGCGCTCCAGCGTCGCGAGCGCCTGGTTGGCGCGGGACAGGATCGCCGCCGAGTCCTCCAGGACGCGGCGGTGGCCGTCGACGTAGAGCGCGATCAGGCGCATCGACTGCGAGACCGAGACGACCGGGAAGCCGACCTGCTTGGAGACCCGGTCGGCGGTGCGGTGCCGGGTGCCGGTCTCCTCGGTCGGGATCGTCGGGTCCGGCACCAGCTGGACGCCCGCCCGCAGGATCTTCGACAGGTCGGACGACAGGACTATGCCGCCGTCGAGCTTGCACAGCTCGCGCAACCGGGTCGCCGTGAACTCGACGTCCAGGATGAAACCGCCGCTGCACAGCGTCTCGACGGTCTTGTCGGAACCGAGCACGATGAGACCGCCGGTGTTGCCCCGGAGCACGCGCTCCAGGCCGTCACGGAGGGCGGTACCAGGTGCCACGGCGCTCAGCGAGGCGCGCATCTGGCGATCGGAACCAGCACTCCCGCCGGACTTTCCGGGAGCTGCTGCCCGGTCGTTGGCTGCCACTGCACTCCTCCGGTCGCGATGTCTGGGGCACCCCCCGTTCAGGGTCTCCCGTTCGGATCATGCCGGGCTCGTGGGGTCGGGTGCGCACTCCCCCAAGCTCTTCGAGCAGGGGGACTCCCAGCGGCGTTGTCGTCGGTCGCCAACGCCCCCACGCTCGGCTGCGCTCGCGGGGGAGGGGCCCCCATCGCGTTGACTCCCTCCTCCGCCTTGCAGCCGCACGCACCCGGCCCCGCTCCCTGTCCGGTCTGATCCGAACGGGAGACCCCAACGCACTCGGTTCGTACGGACGGGCGAGACCAGGGCAAAGTCTACCGGCGCTCCTCCTCCTCCCGTGGGGCGTCCCGGCGACGCGAACGCGGAAGGACGCGCAGAGCGTCCCCTATGTCCGCGACTTCCAGAACCTTCATGCCTGACGGGGTTTTGCCCGGATCGCCCGGCACGAGCGCGTGCGTGAAACCCAGGCGGTGCGCTTCGGAAAGCCGGCGCTGCACCCCTGTCACCCGCCTGACCTCGCCCGCGAGCCCGACCTCGCCGATCGCGACCAGGTTCTTGGGCAACGGGGTGTCGCTCGCCGCCGACGCGAGGGCGAGCGCGATCGCCAGATCCGCCGCCGGCTCGGAGAGCTTCACCCCGCCGACCGTCGCGGAGTAGATGTCCCGCTTGCCCAAGGCGCTGATGCGCCCACGCTGTTCCAGCACCGCGAGCATCATCGAGACGCGCGAGGTCTCCAGCCCGGACGTGGTGCGGCGGGGGGAGGGGATCTGCGAGTCGACGGTGAGCGCCTGCACCTCGGCGACCAGCGGGCGGCGGCCCTCCAGCGTCACCGTCAGACAGGTGCCCGGCACCGGCTCCGCACGGCGGGTCAGGAACAGCCCGCTGGGGTCGGCCAGGCCCGTGATGCCCTCGTCGTGCAGTTCGAAGCAGCCGACCTCGTCGGTGGTGCCGTAGCGGTTCTTGACGCCGCGCACCAGGCGCAGGCGCGCGTGCCGGTCGCCCTCGAAGCTCAGCACGACGTCCACCAGGTGCTCCAGCAGGCGCGGCCCCGCGATCGAGCCGTCCTTGGTGACATGGCCCACCAGCAGCGTGGCCATCCCGCGCTCCTTCGAGGCACGGATCAGCGCGCCCGCCACCTCGCGCACCTGGGCCATGCCGCCCGGCGCGCCGTCGAGCTCCGGGGAGGCGACCGTCTGCACCGAGTCGAGGATCAGCAGGGACGGCTTCACCGCGTCCAGATGGCCGAGGACGGCGGACAGATCCGTCTCGGCGGCGAGGTACAGATGGTCGTCGATGGCGTGGATCCGGTCGGCGCGCAGCCGGACCTGGCTCGCCGACTCCTCGCCCGTGACATAGAGCGTGCGGTGCTCTTCGCTCGCCGCCTTGGCCGCGACGTCCAGCAGGAGCGTGGACTTGCCGACGCCCGGCTCACCCGCGACGAGCACCACCGCGCCGGGGACGAGCCCGCCGCCGAGCACCCGGTCCAGCTCGGGTACACCGGTGGAGCGGGCCGTGGCCTGACGGCCGTCGACCTGGCCGATGGGCACGGCGGAGGTGGTGACCCGCCCCGGCGCCGTCGTACGGACCGCGGGCACGCCGTACTCCTCGACCGTCCCCCAGGCCTGGCACTCGGGGCAGCGGCCGAGCCACTTGGCCGTCTGCCAGCCGCACTCGGTGCAGCGGTAGGACGGTCGGTCCTTGGTGGTCTTGGTACGGGCAGCCATGTCGAAACGGTAGCGCCCGGCACTGACAGTCGGGCGCACAGCGCCCGGTCCCCGGTCCCGGGACCGGGCCGATTTCCCCGCCCCGCCCGTGGAACGAAGGGTTCTCGTCCCCGTTTGAGGGATCGTTTCACCCGTACGGATTAAAAGTGCGCAGGGCTCCGGGAGGGGCCGCCCCCGGCCGCCTACGGTCGCCGAATGATGAGCAGTGGCCCGGAGATTCCGACCCGCACGACCGGCGCACACCGGGCGCACCGGGAGGTGCGCGACCGCGGGGCCGCGCGCACACTGGCACACCGGCCGCCCACCTGCCACGAACCGTGTCTGGACGGCCTGTTCACCTACTGTCTGTCGGTGCTGTGCGACCACGACGCGGCGACCGTCGCCCTGGCCGACGTCCTCACACTCGCGGAGCGCCGCGGCCGGCACGTCCCGGACGCGTCCGGGGACCGCAGGGCCTGGCTGTACGCGCTGGCCCGCTGGGCCTGTCTGCGCAAGCTGGCCGAGGCCCGGCAGAAACGTCAGGTCACCCACGCGGCGGGCCGGGCGGCCCGGCAGCGGGCGGCGCGGGCCGCCACTGCCCCGGCCGTCTCCGAGGAGGTGCGGGAGCAGCGCCGCCGTGAACTGGCCCTCCTCGCCTGGCCGGAGGCCGCGGGCACCACGCCGGAGCAGCGCGAGGCGCTCGAACTCGCCGTCCGGCACCACCTCGAAGCCCACGAGGTCGCCGCCGTGCTCGGCATGGAACCGGGCGCCGCCCGCGAGCTGCTCGCCTCCGCCGCCTGCGAGGTCGAGCGCACCCGCGCGGCGCTCACCGTCGTCGAGACCGGTGCCTGCCGGGGAGTGGCGCATCTCACCGGCGACAGCCGGCTCGTGCTCAGCAGCACACTGCGCCGCGAACTCGTCCGGCACGTCGACGACTGCCCGCGCTGCCGGCGCACCGCCGGGCGCGCCATCCCCGACCGCTGGCCCGGCACCGGCGTCGTCCCCGACGCCCTGCACGTCCTTCCGGCTCCCGAAGCGGCCCTGCGCACCGCCCTGGCGCACCATCCACGCGCGCGTGGCGGCGCGCCCCGCTTCGACCGGCGCGGATTCCCGATGGACCCCAAGGACCGTGTCGCCCGCCGGGACCGGCTGCGCGCGCGTGCGGTCACGACGACCGTCGTCGCCACCGTCGTCGCCGCCCCCGTGCTCGCGCTGTACGCCGCCTACCGGGGCACCCCCGTCGGCGAGGCCCGGGACGGCCGGTCGGCCTCCGCGCGGGAGGCCGACCAGTCCGTCGACTTCGACGGCGAGGGCCCGGGCGGCTACGAGAACACCGGTAACGCCGACACCCGGCCCGGGGGCCGCTCCGGCGAGGACGGCAGGGCTGATGTGTCCGTGGAGGTCGTCGGGGTCACCGGCGCAGGCCACAAGGGTGCCGCCGTGCTGGGTGTCGCCGCCGGTCACAGCGGTGACACCACACTGATCACGCTCACCGCGCGGGACGCCGCGCCGGTCCGCTGGTCCGCGTCGGCGGGGGCACCCTGGCTCTACCTGAGCCAGTCGTCGGGGATGCTCCGGCCGGGGCAGTCGCTGAGGATCAGGGTGTACGTCGACCAGCTGCGCGAACCGTCCGGCCGCTGGAGCGCGCGGGTGGCGGTCTCGCCCACCGGCGCCGTGGTGACCATCGACGGCCACGGCAACGCCCCCAGCCCGTCCTCCTCCGGCGCACCCCTCCCCGGTCACTCCGGGGGCCCCGGTCGTCCCGGCAGCCCGGGAACCGCGCACCCCGGCTCCCCGGGCACCCCGCCCCCGAGCCCCGGTGACTCGGGGGGACCCCCGTCGTCGTCCCCCGCCCCGGACCCGACGCCCACGTCACCGTCACCGTCGGAGCCCGACCCGAGCGACCCGCCCCGGTCGCCCGACCCGGAGCCCACGGATTCGGCCCCCGACGGCCCGGCCGCCCCTGTCCACCCGTCGTCCTCGACGTCACCGCCAGCCGAGGACGACGGCGGTGACGACGGCGGTGACATCGGCGGCGACCTGAGCCCCTTTGTTCCGTGACCGCCGTGACCGCCGTGACCGCCGTGACCCGAAACCGGTAACCCGTGTCCCGCGCATGGGGAGGTGGATCAGGCGGGATCCGCCGGATGCGGTGCCAGCAGCGGGAGCTGCGAGGCAAGCCGCTCCTCGCACAGCTTGGCCAGCCGGTCGTAACCGGCCTTGCCCATCAGCTCGGTCAGCTCCGCCCGGTAGGACACGTACACGGGGTCGCCCGCGCCGTGCGCCGAGGTCGCCGACGTGCACCACCAGTGCAGGTCGTGGCCGCCCGGACCCCAGCCCCGGCGGTCGTACTCACCGATCGACACCTGCAGCACGCGCGTGTCGTCGGGCCGGTCGATCCAGTCGTAGGTCCGCCGGACCGGCAGCTGCCAGCACACGTCCGGCTTGGTCTCCAGCGGCTCGCGGCCCTCCCGCACGGCGAGGATGTGCAGCGAGCAGCCCATGCCACCGGCGAAGCCCGGCCGGTTCTGGAAGATGCACGAGCCCTGGAAGGGGCGGGTCTGGCGGTCGCCGTCCTCGTCCTCGGAGACCCAGCCGTCCCGGGTGCCCTCCTCGTGGTGCTGCCAGATGTCCGGCGTCAGCCTCGCCACGTGCCCCGCGACCCGCTTCTCGTCGTCCTCGTCCGAGAAATGCGCCCCCAGGGTGCAGCATCCGTCGTCCGCGCGGCCCGCCTGGATGCCCTGGCAACCACTGCCGAAGACACAGTTCCAGCGAGAGGTCAGCCATGTCAGATCGCAGCGGAACACCTGCTCCTCGTCCGCCGGATCGGGGAACTCCACCCACGCCCGAGCGAAGTCGAGGCCCTTCTCGTCGTTCGGCGGCACCCGCGACGGACCGTCGACCGGTTTGGCCCTCTTGGCCTGCTTGGTCATTTTGTCCGCCTTCTCAGCCTTCGCCTTTTTCGTCTTTGGCACCCGTCCAGGGTAAGTCGCCCAGATCGCTGTCCGGTACCGGACCGAGTGCCCCGCGGCGGGCTTCCGGCCGCGTCACGCGCAGTAGCGTTCCGTACATGAGACTCGGTGTCCTCGACGTGGGTTCGAACACGGTGCATCTGTTGGTGGTGGACGCGCACCCCGGGGCGTGCCCGCTGCCGGCGCACTCGCACAAGGTGGAGCTGCGCCTCGCCCAGTTGCTGGACGCCGACGGCGCGATCAGTCCCGGTGGGATGGACCAGGTGATCCAGGTCATCCACGAGGCGCTCCAGGCCGCCGAGGACAAGGGCGTCGAGGAACTGCTGCCGTTCGCGACCTCGGCGGTGCGTGACGCCCGCAACGCCGGCGAGGTCATCGAGTGCGTGCGTGTGGAGACCGGAGTCGAACTCCAGGTCCTCACCGGCCCGGAGGAGGCCCGGCTGACCTTTCTCGCCGCCCGCCGCTGGTTCGGCTGGTCGGCGGGAAAGCTGCTGGTCATCGACATCGGCGGCGGCTCCCTGGAGATAGCCTTCGGCATCGACGAGGAGCCCGACGCCGCGGTGTCGCTGCCGCTGGGCGCCGGCCGCCTCACCGGCACCCGGCTGCCCGGCGAGCCGCCGGCGCCGGACGACGTGCGGGCGCTGCGCCGGCACGTCCGCGCGGAGATCGGCCGTACGGTCGGCGAGTTCAGCCGTCTCGGTCCGCCCGACCACGTGGTGGCCACCTCCAAGACCTTCAAACAGCTCGCCCGCATCGCGGGCGCCGCCCGCTCCACCGAGGGCCTGTACGTCCCGCGCGAGCTGAAGTACCAGTCCCTGGAGGGGTGGGTGTCGAGGCTGTCCGTGATGACCACCGCCGAGCGCGCCGCGCTGCCCGGCGTCTCCGAGTCGCGCGCCGGCCAGCTGGTCGCCGGGGCGCTGGTCGCGGAGGCCGCGATGGACCTCTTCGGGGTGGAGTCCCTGGAGATCTGCCCCTGGGCGCTGCGCGAGGGCGTCATTCTGCGCCGCCTGGACCACATGGGGCCCGCGTAGCCGCGCACCGCGCGAGGCGGCCGCGCACCGCGCGAGGCGGCCGTCCACCGCGCGGGGAGTGACGGGCCTGGCCGCGTGGGCTTCGGCGAGCCGGGGCCGCGCGGCCGGTGCCCGGTTGGCTCGATCACACGGCGGCCTTCGGACCGTGGGGCCGCCGGACGGACGAAGCGCCCCGTGTCCTGCGGTCATGTGATCGTGGCCACGGCGAACACCCCTGGCCGAAGCCCGTCGTCCGCGTCCCACCCGTCGAACACACCCCGTACGCTGTCCCTCGTGGCAGATCCAGCGGTGCGCATCCCGGATGCGAAGGTCGCTCTGTCGACGGCCTCCGTCTATCCGGAGTCGACGGCGACGGCCTTCGAGATCGCCGCGCGCCTCGGGTACGACGGTGTCGAGGTCATGGTGTGGACCGATCCGGTCAGCCAGGACATCGAGGCGCTGCGCCGCCTCAGCGACTACCACCGCATCCCCATCCTGGCCGTGCACGCCCCCTGCCTGCTCATTACGCAGCGGGTGTGGTCCACCGACCCCTGGACCAAGCTCCAGCGGGCCCGTACCGCCGCCGAGAAGCTCGGCGCCGCCACGGTCGTCGTGCATCCGCCGTTCCGCTGGCAGCGTCAGTACGCCCGCGGCTTCGTCGACGGAATCTGGCGGATGGCGGACGAGACGGATGTGCGGTTCGCCGTCGAGAACATGTACCCGTGGCGCTACCGCGACCGGGAGATGCTCGCCTACGCCCCGGACTGGGACGTCACCAAGGACGACTACCGCCACTTCACGATCGATCTCAGTCACGCCTCGACCGCCCGCACCGACGCCCTCGGGATGCTCGACCGCATGGGCGACCGCCTCGGTCACGTCCACCTCGCCGACGGCCGGGGCTCGGCCAAGGACGAGCATCTCGTGCCCGGCCGCGGTGACCAGCCCTGCGCCGAGGTGCTGGAGCGCCTGGCCCTCAACGGCTTCGACGGTCATGTCGTCATCGAGGTCAACACCCGCCGTGCCATGTCCGGCGCCGAGCGCGAGGCCGACCTGGCGGAGGCGCTGGCGTTCACCCGTCTGCACCTGGCGTCGGCGACGTCCGGGGCCCCCGGGTCCTCGGCGGCAGCCTCTGCGCTGCGGGCGCCACGCCGATGACCGGCGTCACCGCGCCCGGCGGCCCGGACGCGGCTTCCGGCGGCCCGGACGCGGCTTCCGGCGGCCCGGACACGTCGGGCCCGGACACGTCGGGCCCGGACACGTCGGGCCCGGATACGTCCGCCACCGCCCCGGACACGTCCGCCGGCCGCCACGGCACCGCCCCCCGGCGCCGTGGCCGGCCCCCGCGCACGGAGTCGGCCGACACCCGGGACCGCATCCTGGAGGCCGCCCGCGAGGAGTTCTCCGAACGCGGGTACGACAAGACTTCCGTACGGGGCATCGCCAAGTCGGCCGGGGTCGACTCCGCGCTCGTGCACCACTACTTCGGCACCAAGGAGCAGGTGTTCGAGGCGGCCGTCGAGGTCGCCTTCGCCCCGGTGCTCAAGGGCCGGGAAGCCGTCCTCGATGCTCCGTTGGAGGAGGTCGGCGAGCGGATGACCCGGATGATCCTCGGCCTCTGGGAGAACCCGGTGACCCGGACCCCGCTGCTCGCGATCGTCCGGTCCGCCGTGAACAACGAGACCGCCGCCAGTGTCTTCCGCCGCCTGGTCGCCGGCCAGCTGCTGCGCCGTATCGCGGGGCAGCTCGACCTGCCGGACGCCGAACTGCGCGCCGAGCTCGCCGCCGCCCAGCTGGTCGGGATCGCGATGATCCGGTACGTGATCAAGGTCGAACCGCTGGCCTCGGCGGGCATCGAGCAGATCATCAAGCGGGTGGCGCCGGTGGTACAGGGCCACCTCACCGGCCGCTGACGCGCCGCGCCCCCCACACGTACCGCTGTCCCCGTGCCGCTCCCGCACTGAGATATGCATCCCGCATCCCGGACACCCCGTCCCGCCCCCTGGATGACGGGCGTACGCTCGACGACAGTCAGAAATCTCTGACCCCGGCACCCTGAGAAGGTCTGAAGGAGCGAGCGACGATGCCCGAGCTGAGGTCCCGCACAGTCACCCACGGCCGCAACATGGCGGGCGCGCGCGCCCTGATGCGAGCCTCCGGTGTGCCGGGTGCGGACATCGGCCGCAAGCCGATCATCGCCGTCGCCAACAGCTTCACGGAGTTCGTCCCCGGCCACACCCACCTCGCGCCGGTGGGCAGGATCGTCAGTGAGGCGATCGTCGAGGCCGGTGGCATCCCGCGCGAGTTCAACACGATCGCCGTCGACGACGGCATCGCGATGGGCCACGGCGGCATGCTGTACTCCCTGCCCTCCCGCGACCTGATCGCGGACAGCGTGGAGTACATGGTCGAGGCCCACTGCGCGGACGCCCTGATCTGCATCTCCAACTGCGACAAGATCACCCCGGGCATGCTCAACGCCGCCCTGCGGCTGAACATCCCGACGGTCTTCGTCTCCGGCGGTCCCATGGAGTCCGGCCGGGCGACGCTGGTCGACGGCACGGTCCGCACGCTGGACCTGGTCGACGCGATGGTGGACGCCGCCAACGACAAGATCTCCGACGCCGACATCCTCCGCATCGAGGAGAACGCCTGTCCGACCTGTGGCTCCTGTTCCGGCATGTTCACCGCCAACTCGATGAACTGCCTCACCGAGGCCATCGGCCTGTCCCTCCCGGGCAACGGCTCGGTCCTCGCCACCCACACGGCCCGCAAGGCGCTCTACGAGAACGCCGGCCGCACGGTCATGGACATCACCCGCCGCTACTACGAGCAGGACGACGACACGGTCCTGCCCCGCAACATCGCCACCGTCGCGGCCTTCGAGAACGCGATGACGCTGGACATCGCCATGGGCGGTTCCACCAACACGATCCTGCACCTGCTGGCCGCCGCCCAGGAGGCGGAGGCCCCCTTCGGGCTGACCGAGATCGACGCCCTTTCACGCAGGGTGCCCTGCCTGGCCAAGGTCGCCCCGAACGTCGCCAAGGACCGCACGTACTACATGGAGGACGTGCACCGCGCGGGCGGCATCCCCGCCCTGCTCGGCGAGCTGCACCGCGCGGGCCTGCTGAACGAGGACGTGTACTCCGTCCACAGCCCGACCCTGGCCGACTGGCTGAAGACCTGGGACATCCGCGGCGGCTCCCCGTCCCCGGAGGCCGTGGAGATGTGGCACGCGGCTCCGGGCTGCGTGCGCTCCGCCGAGGCGTTCTCCCAGTCCGAGCGCTGGGACACCCTCGACGAGGACGCCGAGGGCGGCTGCATCCGCTCCGCCGAGCACGCCTACTCCAAGGACGGCGGCCTGGCGGTGCTGCGCGGCAACCTCGCCGTGGACGGCTGTGTCGTCAAGACGGCCGGCGTCGACGAGTCGATCTGGACCTTCGAGGGCCCGGCGGTCGTCTGCGAGTCGCAGGACGAGGCCGTCGAGAAGATCCTCACCAAGCAGGTCGAGGAGGGCGACGTCGTCGTCATCCGCTACGAGGGTCCCAAGGGCGGCCCCGGCATGCAGGAGATGCTCTACCCGACGTCGTACCTGAAGAGCCGTGGCCTCGGAAAGGCCTGCGCCCTGATCACCGACGGCCGCTTCTCCGGCGGCACGTCCGGCCTCTCCATCGGCCACGCCTCCCCGGAGGCGGCCTCGGGCGGCGCCATCGCCCTCGTCGAGGACGGCGACCGCATCCGCATCGACATCCCGAACCGCTCGATCGAGCTGCTGGTCGACGACGCCGAGCTGGCCCGCCGTGAGCAGGCGCTGGACGGTGCGTACGCCCCGAAGAACCGTGAGCGCAAGGTCTCGGCGGCGCTGAAGGCGTACGCGGCGATGGCCACGAGCGCCGACAAGGGCGCGGTGCGGGACGTGTCGAAGCTGGGCTGACGCCTTCTGCCCCGCACAGCCGCCCTCCGCAGCACCGGGGCGGCTGTCGCGCGTGCGGCAACCCGTGCGTGCCGTCGCCCTGCTACCAGTCCGCCGGCTCCCGTCCGTCCACGGCGAACACGGTGCCGTCAGGCGCGGACGCGTAGACGCGACCACCCGCGACCACCGGCTCGGGCAGCGCGGCGACCACTCGATCCGCGGCTGCCCCGAGCCGGGGCGCGGTCTGCCCGAGCAGCCGTCCCGTCCGTGCGTCCACGGCGAGCAGGCGGCCGTCGGGAGCGGTGACGTACACGTGCTTCCCGTCGGAGACGGGCGCGGATCCGCGACTGATACCCGTCTCCAGGTGCCACACCCGCTTGCGCGCCTTCAGGTCGACGGCCTCCAGCGAGCCCCCCTGGGCCAGGAGATGGACGACGTTCCCGCGTACGGTGGCACGAACGTCGTGGCGAGGAACCGGCAGGGGGACTCGGAGCGACGCTTTGGACTTCGGGGAGTAGCGGACCAGGCCGGTGGTGGTGCCGTCCCGCGGGTCGCCGGAAAGGAAGAAGACGGATCCGCCCCCGACGCCGATGGGCTGCAGCGCCCCCTCCAGCCGGACATCCCACCGCAGTTCTCCTGTGCCCGGGTCGACCGCCGTGACCCGTGTGTGCGAGCCGTCGTACGACGTGCTCGTCGCGTAGGCCGATGGGTCTGCGGCGAACGAGGCGAGGGGCGTGCCGTTGTGGCCCGGTATGGAGCGGTTCCACTTCGTGGCACCCGACGAGCTGTCCACACCGGTGACCGTACCGTCCGCGCCGGTCAGCAGCAGCATGCCACCCACGTACCGGACCGAACCGCCCTCGGGTACGTTCCGTTGCCAGACCGGTGTGCCCGACGCGGGATCCAGTCCCTCTACGCGGCCGCCCTCGCCCATGGACGACTGGACGAGTCCGCCCGAGACGACCGGAGGGCGACTGACGGCCCGGTCGGATGTCGTGCGTCGCCACATCAGCCCTCCGTCGGCAGGGTCCAGGGCGAAGACCACATCGCGCTGAGCGCAGAGCAACTCGTCCGTGCCGTAGGAGCAATGCGGCATGTCCCCGTTCCCGGACACCGGCTTCGCCTCCCATGCGCCGAACGTGGCCGACGGGGTGCGGGCAGGCACCTTTGTGGTCGAGTCCCCTTCCGAGCCGTCCAGTTGGACGGTGGCGACTCCCGATGCCACGAGCACCAGCGCGGCGCCTGCCATCAGGGCGCTGCGGCTCAGCCGTCTCTGGGAGGGGCGTCGTGGTTGCCGAGAGGAGGGAGCCGGTGCCGCCTCCTCACCCGTCCCCTGCGCCGGTATGAACGCCTGGGTGTCATAGGACGCCGCCGCCGAGCGGAGTTCCCGCATCAACTCGTCCGGTGTCGGCCGGTCCTCGGGCTCCTTGGCGAGACAGCGCAGTACGAGTGCCGCCAGCTCTTCCGGTATGCCGGTCAGATCGGGCTCGTCGTGCACCACCTGATAGGCGACGACGTACGGGCTGTCGGAGTCGAACGGCCCGCGTCCGGTCGCCGCGTGCACCACCACCGATCCCAGCGCGAAGATGTCCGCGGCAGGCCCGACCTCCCGCGGCCGCCGGAACTGCTCGGGCGCCATGAACGGCGGCGTGCCGATCAACTTCCCTGTTTCGGTGCGCAGTTCACTGTCCGTTGGCCGGGAAATGCCGAAGTCGATGACCTTCGGTCCGTCCTCGGCGAGCAGCACATTGCTGGGTTTCAGGTCCCGGTGCACCACCCCGACCCGGTGAATGTCGCGCAGCGCCTCGGCCAGCCCCGCCATCAGCCGGCGCAGTTGCGCGGGTGTCATCGGGCCGTTCCGCTTCACCTGCTCCGCGAGTGTCGGTCCGGGAATGAACAGGGTCGCCATCCAGGGCCGTTCCGCCTCCGGATCGGCGTCGACCACGGGTGCGGTGAACGCGCCGCTCACCCTGCGGGCCGCCGCCACCTCCTGCCGGAACCGTCCCCTGAACTCGCGATCCCGGGCGAACTCGGCGTGTACGACCTTCACCGCGAGCTTCAGCCCGGAGGTGCTGCGGGCCAGGTGCACCACACCCATGCCCCCGGAGCCCAGAAGGGACTCCAACCGATAGTGGCCGGTGTACTCCGGAAGTTCGGCTTCCGCGCCTGCTCCGGCCTTCCGCTGTGGCGCCATGGGACCACCCCCGTGCTGTTCGTCCGCGCGCGCGACGCACGGAGCCTAGTCGATGACGCGTACGGGACCGAGGCGGCTTGCTGGTATCCGTGTGCGAGTTGCGAACTGGTGTTTCGTGGCGTGATTCAGGGGAATCAAAGTGATCCCATCGCAGTCATGGGGTTCAACGGGGGAGGTTTTTCATGTCTGTTGACCGCATCGAAGAGGTCGAGTCGGGCACGGAGGAAGCCGTCACGACGACGGCGGCCGCAGCTGTCCGTTATTACCCGGTCGCCCCGGGCGTCCAGCTGAATGTCCGCAGCGGTCCGGGAACGAGCTACGGCATCGTGCGCACTCTGCCGGTGGGTGCGCAGGTGCCGATCTACTGCCAGACGCCGGGTACGACGGTGACGGGCCCGTACGGCACGTCGAACATCTGGGACAACATCAGCAACGGTCAGTACGTCTCGGACGCCTATGTGAGAACCGGCAGCGACGGCTACATAGCCTCGCGCTGTGCCTGACCGACCACCACCACTGTCAGGAGCACTCATGATGTCCAAAAGAGGCAGATCCGTTCTGCTCGCAGGCGCCGGAGCTTTCCTCATGCTGCTGGGGACGGCGTCGGAAGCCGCAGCCCTGCCGTACTACCCGGTCGCCCCGGGTGTCCAGCTGAATGTCCGCAGCGGTCCGGGAACGAGCTACGGCATCGTGCGCACCCTGCCCGTGGGCGCGCAGGTGCCGATCAACTGCCAGACGCCGGGTACGACGGTGACGGGCCCGTACGGCACGTCGAACATCTGGGACAACATCAGCAACGGTCAGTACGTCTCGGACGCCTATGTGAAGACCGGCAGCGACGGCTACGTGGCCCCGCGCTGCAGCTGATCCCGCCCGATCCCAGGTGATCGCGGCCGATCCCGCTCGGAGCCCGCGGGGCGCCGGAGCCATAATCTAAGCGTGAGCGCAGAGAACGGCACCCCGGACGACCACCCCGCGGGCTCCCCGGCAACCCCCGTCGGCCCCCGCCCCGAACCCATCCGCTTCTTCGGCACGACCTGGGTCGACCACGACAGCGGCTACGCGGCCCGCCGCATCGGCGTCGCCGTCGGCTCGCTCGCCGCCGCGGCCGCCGCCTGCCTCGTTCTGCGCATCGCCTACCAGGGCCTTCAGATCGCCGAGGTCGGCGGTTTCGTCACGCTCCTCATGGCCGTGATGTTCGCGGTCTGCAGCGCCCTAGCGTTCGGGCACACCTGGGAGGCGTTCAAGCGCCGCCCCGACCCCGACCGCCAACGGTCTCTCCGCGGCCTGCTCACCGTGGGCTTCGTCGGCTCCCTCCTCGCCTACTTCTTCCGCTCCCTCGCCGAGGCTCCCGGCGAGAAGCTCCACCGCGAGGAGTACGAAACGGCCCGCACCCAGTACGCGAAGCGGACGTCCCGCCGCTCCGGCAACCCCAAGAAGCGCCGCCGCTCCTAACCGCCGCACGGGAACCGCCGGTCCGCACCGAACGGTTCCCTTCCTCTGCCACCGGGGGCTTTCCCACGTCCGACGCGCCTGTCTGCCGTCCGCCTTGCGCTGTTGCCTCGTGCACTTGTTCGTCCCCCCGTGTCGACGCCTTTCGCAGGCCGCGGCCCCGCGCACCGCGCCGTGCCCCCCGCCCCCCGCCCCCCGCCGCCCGCCGCCCGACGTCTGTCGCCGCGCCGCGTCTCCCTTCGGCATGCTCGCCCGCCCCGCACGGCCGACCCCTGCCCCAGCGCGAACCGTCCCACCACCGCTTGACGTGTCCCGTCCCCGAGAGGATTATTCATCGCATGATGAATTACTCCTCCGGCGCTCCGCACCCGGACACCGGCGAGGGGGGCGCCCCCGCCGTCCGCGCCCAGGACCTCACCGTCGTCCGAGGCCCCCGCACCGTCCTGCGCGGCCTCGACCTCACCGTCCCGCGCGGACAGGTCACCGGCCTCCTCGGCCCCTCCGGCTGTGGCAAGTCGACCCTGATGCGGGCCATCGTCGGCACCCAGGCCAAGGTCACCGGCACGCTGGACGTGCTCGGCCTCCCCGCGGGCCACCCCGCCCTGCGCACCCGCATCGGCTACGTCACCCAGGCCCCCTCGGTCTACGACGACCTGACGGTCCGGCAGAACCTCGACTACTTCGCCTCGGTCCTCGACCCCGGCCTCCCCTACACTCGAATTCGCTCGCGCGGGGGGACCTCCATCGCCGCCGACCGCCGCCGGGACAACGTCACCCGGGCCATCACCGACGTCGACCTCGCCACCCACGCCGACGTCCTCGCCGGCAACCTCTCCGGCGGCCAGCGCAGCCGCGTCTCCCTCGCCGTCGCCCTCCTCGGCACCCCCGAGCTGCTGGTCCTCGACGAGCCCACGGTCGGCCTCGACCCCGTCCTGCGCCGCGACCTCTGGCAGCTCTTCCACACCATCGCCGCCGAACGGGGCGCCGGCCTGCTGATCTCCTCCCACGTCATGGACGAGGCCGAGCGCTGTCATCGCCTCCTGCTCATGCGCGAGGGCGAGATCCTCGCCGACGACACCCCCGACGCCCTGCGCACCGGCACCGGATCCGACACCATCGAGGCGGCCTTCCTGCACCTGGTGGACGCGGCCGTCGCAGCAAGCCGCACAAAGGAGACCTCGCGATGAGCACCCCCCGCCCCCGTACGACGACACGGCCCACTGTTCCGACGAGCGCTCTGAACGCCTCGCGCACCCTCGCCACCGCGGCCCGGGTCCTGCGTCAGCTCCGCCACGACCCGCGCACGATCGCGCTGATGCTGCTCGTCCCCTGCCTGATGCTGCTCCTGCTCCGCTACGTCTTCGACGGCAGCCCGCGCACCTTCGACAACATCGGCGCCTCGCTCCTCGGGATCTTCCCGCTGATCACGATGTTCCTGGTCACCTCGATCGCCACCCTGCGCGAGCGCACCTCCGGCACCCTCGAACGCCTCCTCACCATGCCGCTCGGCAAGGGCGACCTGATCGCCGGCTATGCCCTCGCCTTCGGCGCGATCGCGATCGTCCAGTCCGCCCTGGCCACCGCACTGGCGGTCTGGTTCCTGGGACTCGACGTCGTCGGCAGCCCGTGGCTGCTGCTCCTGGTGGCACTGCTCGACGCGCTCCTCGGCACAGCCCTCGGCCTCTTCGTCTCGGCCTTCGCGGCCTCGGAGTTCCAGGCGGTCCAGTTCATGCCGGCAGTGATCTTCCCCCAGCTCCTCCTGTGCGGACTCTTCACCGCACGCGAGAACATGCACCCCGTCCTGGAAGGCATCTCCAACGTCCTCCCCATGTCCTACGCCGTCGACGGCATGAACGAGGTCCTCAGGCACACGGACATGACCGCCACCTTCGTACGTGACATCGCGATCGTCGCCGGCTGCGCCCTGCTGGTGCTCGCCCTCGGCGCGGCAACCCTGCGCCGCAGGACGGCCTGACGCGCCCCCGGCGCCGGCGTCCGTCACCGTCCGCCCAGCGGACACCAGCCCGCCCCCACGCCCCCCGAGTGCGAGGATGAACCAGGACGACGCGCCCACTTTGGAGGTCATCCCCAGTCATGGCTCAGAAAGTCGCAGTCCTCGGCACCGGCAAGATCGGCGAAGCCCTGCTCAGCGGAATGATCCGCGCCGGCTGGGCCCCCGCCGACCTCCTGGTCACCACCCGCCGCCAGGAGCGGGCCGACGAACTCCGCGCCCGCCACGGAGTCACCCCGGTCTCGAACCTCGAAGCCGCCAAGACCGCCGACACTCTGATCCTCACGGTCAAACCGCAGGACATGGGCACCCTCCTCGACGAGCTGGCCCCGCACATCCCCGCCGACCGCCTGGTCATCAGCGGCGCCGCGGGTATCCCCACCTCCTTCTACGAGGACCGCCTCGCCGCCGGCACCCCGGTCGTCCGCGTCATGACGAACACCCCCGCCCTGGTCGACGAGGCCATGTCGGTCATCTCCGCCGGCAGCCACGCCACCCCGGAACACCTCGCCCACACCGAGGAGATCTTCGGCGCCGTCGGCAAGACGCTTCGCGTCCCGGAGTCGCAGCAGGACGCCTGCACCGCCCTGTCCGGCTCCGGCCCGGCGTACTTCTACTACCTGGTCGAAGCCATGACGGACGCCGGTATCCTGCTCGGCCTGCCCCGCGACAAGGCCCACGACCTCATCGTCCAGTCCGCGATCGGCGCCGCGATCATGCTCCGCGACAGCGGCGAACACCCCGTACGGCTCCGCGAGAACGTGACCTCCCCCGCCGGCACCACCATCAACGCTATCCGCGAACTCGAGAACCACGGCGTACGGGCCGCCCTCATCGCCGCCCTCGAAGCCGCCCGCGACCGCAGCCGCGAACTGGCCTCCGGCACCAAGGACTGAGGACAGGCCCCCGCCCGGGGCGCCCATGACCGGGCGCCCCGGCGGCCACGGTCACTCACTTCGCTCCGGCGAGCACATCCTCCGACATCACCACGTGCGCGAACCCGCCCCCGTGCAACGTCACCGCCGACGCCTGCGCCACCTCGTCCGCGCTGCGCCGCCAGCCGAACGGCCCCTCCACGTCGAAGGTGTACGTCGCGTCGAACACGACCACCACGTCGTACCCGAGGTTCCCGCCCACCCGGGCCGTCGTCTCCACACACATGTTGGTCTGGATCCCGACCAGCACCACCTGAGAGATCCCCGCGCCCTTCAGCCAGGCGCCGAGATCCGGGGTGCCGTGGAACGCCGAGTTCACGCTCTTCGTCACCAGCAGCTCGGCGCCCTCGCCTCCCTTCCCGCGCCGCTGCTCCACGTACTCCTTGAAGCCGTTGCCCGGCTGCCCCGGACGCAGGGGCGACGCCGGCTCGACCGAGTCGTGCCGCACGAACACCACCGGCCGCCCCGACGCCTGCCACACATCGATCAGCCCGGCGATGTTCTCGTCCGCCCCGGGATGGTTCCGCCGCCCCCAGAACCCGAGGTCCTCGAAACCCTGCTGCACGTCGACGACCACCAGGGCCGCGTTCTCCGCAATGTCCATGACCCCGATCGTGCCGCCCCCGCACCCCACCTCCCAGAGGTACGGAGGCCAACGACCCACGACTTACTGCCAAGCGGGGCCGACCCGGCCGACCGGCACCGACCGGCCGACCGGCACCGACCGGCCGACCGGCACCGACCGGTACCGATACCGGCGCTACACCCCGGCCTCGGCCGCCGGAAGCAGGCCGATCGCCCGATAAGCGGCATCCACGACCGGCCGGGCCATACCTCGCGCCCTTTCCGCGCCGTTCCGCAACACCCCCTCCACATAACCGGGATCAGCGCACAACTCCTTGTGCCTTTCCCGCAATGGCCTCAGCACCTCGACCACGGCCTCCGCGGTGTCCTTCTTCAAAGCCCCGTACGACGTGTACGCACCGCCCAGCGTCTCCGGGTCCCCGTCCGAGCACGCCGCGAGAATCTCCAGCAGATTCGCCACCCCGGGCCGCACCTCCCTGTCGTACACGACGTCCTGCCCACTGTCGGTCACCGCCCGCATCACCTTCTTGCGCACCACGTCCGGCTCGTCCAGCAAATAGACGATCCCCGGGCCGACGTCGTCGCTCTTCCCCATCTTCGACAGGGGGTCCTGCAGATTCATCACCCGCGCCGCCACGGCCGGATGCGTGGCCCGGGGCACCACGAAGGTGTGCCCGTACCGTTGGTTGAACCGCACGGCCAGATCCCGTGTGAGTTCCACGTGCGGCGCCTGGTCGTCCCCCACCGGCACCTCGTCCGTCCCGTACGCCAGGATGTCCGCCGCCATCAGCACGGGATACGTCAGCAGCGACAGCCGCACACTCCCGCCCCGCCGCCGCTCCCGCGCGGCCTTCTCCTTGTACTGGATCATCCGCCGCATCTCGCCATCGGTCGCCACGCACTCCAGCACGTACGACAGGCGGGCGTGTTCGTCCACATGACTCTGCACGAACACGGTGCACAGCTCCGGATCCACCCCGGTGGCCAGCAGCAGCGTCGCCGCCTGCCGGCTCAGTCTGCGCACCCGCGCGGGATCGTGGTCCACGGTCAGCGCGTGCAGATCGACGACGCAGAACAACGCGTCCGCCCGGTGCTGGTCGACCGCGGCCCACCGCCGCATGGCCCCCAGGTAGTTCCCCAGCGTCAGATGCCCGGTCGGTTTGATCCCACTGAAGACCCGTGTCATCGCTTCCTGTCTCCGTCTCCTGGTTGTGACCGCCGTCCCGGCCGGCCGCTCCCGGAGTCCTGAGGGCCAAGGCCCTGGAGGGAGAAACGAAAACGGCCACCGAAGCGGCGGCCGTTGAGCGCATACGTACGGACGGCCGCTGTCAGGCGGCCCACCAGAGCTGGCTGTACGTACGCGTGGTCGTCATGCGGGCCAGGCTACGCCCTGAAGAGGGGGACCGGATGGCGATCACGGCAGCGAGTTGACACGCCCTGGTGTCATCCGTACTGTTCTCCGAGTTGTCCGATGTGAGTACCGATTCCGGTCGGCCCCGGACAGCCATTCCGTACGTACCGCACCAGCCCGACGGCAGTCTTCTGTCTGTCGTCATGGCATTGGCGCGCGTATTCACGAAATGAGGAATCCGCGTTCGAAAGGGCGCAGGCCCCCGATTAGCTCGGGAGCAGGGAATCCGCTAGAGTCTCACTCGTCGGAACGGCCCAACGGCCGGAAAGACAAACCCCGCTGACCGGGGGTCAGATCGAAGAAAA
>NZ_JBHSOA010000053.1:202286-213074 GCF_042655885.1 Streptomyces chlorus | reverse complement strand
GGCTTGTCTTCGAGGATCAGGGCTGGGAGGACTACGCGTCCTGGCTCAAGAGCGACCGCAAGACGCTCGCTCGAATCAACAAGCTCATTGAGGACGTCAAGCGTGACCCCTTCGCGGGGATCGGGAAGCCCGAGCCCCTCAAGTACCACTTGCCCGGGGTGTGGTCGAGGCGGATCGACGACGAGCACCGCCTCGTCCATCTGGTGACGGACAGGGAGATCGTCATCCTCGCGGCTCGTTACCACTACTGACCGCTCGGGCGGTGCAGGCGTTCCTGGGGATGCTGCTCCCGGGCTGGGATGTCACTGTCGTCCTTCGTGCCGGTCTCGAACATGAGGCCGGCACGGAGGCTGTTTGGTGCCGTCCGGGGCGCAGTGGAGCTTGGCCGTGAAGAAACCGGCCGCTGCGTTCGGGATCTTGTTGGCCGCGTCGGTCCGGCGGAAAGGCGCACCAGGGCGTTCTCGGCCTCGGCCGACAGGGAGACCGAACCGGCGAGGCCGCGCTGATCCGTCACCGCCCGCCGCAGCAGCTCGCGGACCTCGTCCACCCGGAGTCCGGAGTTTCAGCACCGGCAACCGTGAGAGCAGCGGTGAACCTTGACGTGTTCGGGCTGGCCAGTGGCGCACTTCTGACCGTCGGGCGGCGCCTCGGCCGGCACCGGTGCTTACCACGCCAGGGAGACGGGCCGGGCGGCAATGGGTGGATTTCCCCTGTTCAGGGCGGAGGGTGCCGTAATCAGGTCCGAAGCCGGGCCCCGGTGCGAAGAATCCGGGGTGTGAATGCTTCCTCGGGGACCGCGCTTCGGAGCTATCCGGTCCTGCTGGCCGGCTTACCCGCCGCCGGCGAGAGCTGGGTGCACTGGCCCAGGAGCAGCGCCGTGCTGCTCGACACCTACGAGACGGTCGCGCTCAAAGCGCGTCTCGACCACGACCGGGCCGACCCGGCGGACCACGACGACCCCCGGCTGGTCGGCAGGGTGGCGCGGTCCACCGGCGAGCAGGCCCTCGCGGCGCTCGCCGCGGCGCGCGAGGCGCAGCCGGCCTGGGCGCGCGTCCCGCTCGATCACCGGCTGGACTTCGTCCGCGCCTTCCACCGCCTGCTGCGGGAGCGGGCTGAGGAACTCATGTCGGTCCTCGTCGCCGAAGGGAACCCGCTGCAGGTGAGCCGGTGGGCCCTGTCCGCCGCGCTGAACCTGACGCACCCCGACTCGGTCGCGTACGCGCGTGCCGCCATGGTCTGGGAGGGCGGTCATGCGGGCCGGCTGGTGCGGCTGGTGCGCAAGCCCGACGGGGTGGTCTGCCTGGACCCGGCGCGCAACGCCCCGATGCTCACCGCTCTGTCCGGGGTGCCGACGCTGGCGGCGGGCAACGCGCTGGTGGTCAACGCCCCGCCGACGGTCCCGCTGAGCACCGCCCACCTCTTCCACGAGCTGGTCGCCCCGCTGCTGGCCGACCATGGGGCGCCGCCCGGCACGCTGAGCGTGCTGTGCGCGCCGGCCCGGCCGATGCTGCGCACGTGGCTCGCCTCCCCGCACTGCGACGACATCTTCTTCTTCGGCGGTTCGGCCCAGGGCGCCGAACTCACCCGCTCCTGCCTGGAGCACGGCAAGAAGCCCATCATGGAGCTGGCCGGCAACGACGCCCTCGTGGTCTGGCGGGACGCCGACCTGGACGGCGCCGTCGAAGCGGCACTGGAGCGCTACCTGGGGTCCGGACAGCTCTGTCTGGCACCGAAGTTCGCCCTGGTGCATCCCGCCGTGGCGGACGACTTCACCGAGCGGCTGCACCGGAAGGTGGCCGCCCTGCGCGTGGGGCTGCCGGACGACCCGGAGGTCGTGCTCACCCCGGTGATCAAGCGGAACCAATGCAAGGAGGTGCTGGACGACGCCGTGGCCCGGGGCGCCGAACTGCTCTGCGGTGGTGACCTGGTCGACGTGCACGGCCGTCCCTCCCCGCGGGGCCCGTTCGTCCGGCCCGCGCTGCTGCGCGTACGGGGTCTCGAACGGGCGGCGGCCATGAACGCCGTCACCGAGGAGACGTTCTTCCCCCTGATGTGCGTGGTCGTGCCGGAGGCCGCCACGTCTCCGGCAGCGGCCTCGGACGACGCGCTGCTGGACGCGGTCCTCACGTTCGTCAACGCCAATCGGTACGGGCTGCGCAACTCGCTGTGGGCGCGTGATCCGCACGTCGTCCACCGGTTCACGGACGAAGTGACCAACGGCGGTGTGCTGAAGGTCAACGACAGCCACATCGGGACCCTGCCCGTGCTGCCCATCGTCGGCGGCACGGGGCTGTCGGGCGGCGTCTTCGGGGAGGCCAACGTCTCCTTTCTGCGCACCACCCGCCTCCAGGGCATCAGCCTCGCCACCGGGACCGGTGAGCCCTTCGACCACCTCGCCGCCGCCGGAATGCCCCTGGTGGCCCGGCCGGCTCCCTCCACCCGTATCCCTCTGCCGGGACAGTCCGGCACCAGCAGAAAGGCCGACACATGACCACGCTCTCCGGCATGACCCTGCTCCACCGCAAGATCGACCTGTGCTTCCGGCACTTCGACACCGACGACAACGGCTTCATCGACCGCGAGGACCTCCTGACCCTGGGATCGCAGCTGCTGTCCAAGTTCGGCGAGCCCGTCACCTCGCCCAAGGGCACCGCGCTGATGGACGGCATGACCCGCTTCTGGGACGCCCTGGTCGCCGCCGCGGACCAGGACGGCGACGAGCGGCTCACCCGCGACGAGTACCGGGACTGCATGACCGGCGCCTTCGTCGAGTCGCCCGAGGGCTTCGACACCTCGTTCCGGCCCCTGGCGGAAGCGGTGTGCGCGCTGCTGGACACCGACGGGGACGGTGAGGTGGACGAGCGGGAGTTCGAGGCATGGCAGGAGGTGTTCCGTACCGCGCCCGAGAACAGGGCTGACGCCTTCCGCAAGCTGGACGCGGACGGGAACGGCAGGCTCACGGTCGACGAGCTGCTGGCCGCCGTCCGCCAGTACTACCTCAGCCCCGACGCCGAGGCGGCCGGCAATTGGCTCTACGGCGCGGTCGCCTGAAGCAAGCACAGGCCGGGGCCCGGTGGGTAGCGGCCTCGCCGGCCCCCGGTCCCCTGGCCGCCGACGGCCGTCACCTCAGGCAGGATGCCCCCACCGCAGCGCCAAGTGCCGGCAAGGATCAGTTTGTTCACGACCGCTCAGGGGGCCATTTCTTCCGCCTGGGTGCGGTGGCGGGGGCGGTGACGGCGTCGAGTCCGGTCCCCCACAGGATCTCCCGTGGCTCGTCACGCAGGACGATGAGCCGCCGGTCGGTGAGGTGGACGGTGCCGGGCCGCCATCCGTGGGAGAGACCCTCCGCCAGAAGGCGGCCGCCGCTCGTCCGGCAGACGATTTTCTCGCCCTCCCCCAGCTCGGGGGTGCGGCGGGCGACGGACCGCTCGGCCCGGGCGCGGGTGTCCTCGTCCCGGTGGCGCATCATCCCGTACTCCAGCATCGTCTCCCTCCCGGCGACGGCCGCCCGGAGGGAGACGCCGCTCAACGGGATGTCGGCCACGGCGACGATCAGGTTCAGGTGCAGGATCGTCGCCGAAGCCAACGATGCAGATTTAGTGCAATTCAGGCATGTCGCTCGGTAGGGGATGCTCGCAATAGGTGGTCCGCAGTGGTGGCGTCGACCGTCTTTCGGGGTGTTGTCGCAGGCGGGGCGGGCTGCGTCGGGTGCCTGATCCGCTTCCCGTGAATTGTTTTTTCGTGGTGTCAGTTTCATTGACGTCATGTAAAGCGAATGGCTACCTTGACATCAGCCACAAGGGTGCGGTGCGCCCCTGCGGTGTACCCCACCCCGGACACGTGAGGCAGGCATGAGCGTCGAGAGCAACACTGTGAACACCGTCCTCGGCCCGGTGGCGGCCGAGGATCTGGGCGTCGTGTCGGTCCACGAGGCGCTGCTGTCGGTGGTTCCGGGCGCAGAGTACGCCTACGACGTCACCATCGACCGTGCCGAGATCTTCGAGACGCTCGCCGCCAAGCTGAAGGACTTCCGCGCCCACGGCGGCGGCACCGTAGTCGACAGCACCGGCATGTTCCACGGCCGGGACGTCCGGCTGTACGAGGCCCTCTCCCGTACGACCGGCGTGCACATCGTCGCCTCGACGGGCCAGGGCCCGGAAGAGATGCTCGGCGGCTACTTCCTGACGCCGCAGACCAACCCGCCGACGCCGTGGCCGGCCGAGAAGTTCGCCGACCTCTTCACCAAGGAGGTCACCGAGGGCATGGTGGTGCCCCGCGTGGAGCGACGCGGCCCCGCCGGCCTGGTGGCCACCACCGCGACCCTCGACGGCATGACCGCGACCGACGAGAGCCTGTTCCGCGGTGCGGCCCGGACCGCCCTGAGCACCGGCGTCGCGGTCTCCATCCGCTACGGCGCCGACGCCCTCCACGACCTCGACGTCGTCCTGGACGAGAAGCTGCCCGCCGACCGCGTCGTCGTCGGCGGACTCGACCGCAAGGACGCCGTCGCCGCCGGCGCGCCCCTCGAGATCGCCCGACGCGGGGCCTACGTCGCCCTGGACCACGTCGGTGCGCAGGACGACACCCACATCACCGATGACGAGCGCGCAGCTCTGGTCGCCGACCTCGTGCAGGCCGGCTTCGGCAACCGGATCCTGCTCTCGAGCAGCGCGACCGGTGTGGCGAAGGGCCACTTGGGCAACGACCTGCCGTACAGCTACGTCCTGACCACCTTCGTCCCGCTCCTGAAGGCACAGGGTCTCAGCGACGAGGACACGCGGCGGATTCTCGTGGAGAACCCGCGCGACCTGCTGTCGGCGCGCTGAGCGCCCGCGCGAGCGACCATCAAGTTTCTTTTCTCAAAGGTGAGTGTTGTGTCGAGAGTGAACACCGTCCTGGGGCAGATCCCGGCCGAGGAGCTGGGTCTCGTGGCCATCCACGAGCACATCGGCTACGGCATGCCCGGCTCCGAGCTGGACACGAAGTGGTGGAAGACCCCCGAGCAGCGGTACGAGGAGACCGTCCCGAAGCTGCGCCGCTTCCACGAGCACGGCGGCGGTACCTTCGTCGACGCGACCGGGATCTGCAACGGCCGTGACGTCGACTACTACAAGTCGCTGTCCGCGAAGACCGGCGTCCACATCGTCGCCTGCACCGGCTTCGTCGGCGGCGACACCGCCCTGCCGCACTTCGCCCGGGCCGACGTGGACTACCTGACCCGCCAGTTCGTCCACGAGATCACCGTCGGCATCGGCGACACCGGCAGCCTCGCCGGTGTCATCAAGGTCGGGGTGAGCCGCGGTGGCCGTATGACGGACCTGGACAAGCGCATCTACCGGGCCGCCGCCCGCGCCTCGCTCACCACGGGCGTGCCGATCCTGACCCACCTCGCGATCGACGCCGAGAACGCGATCGCGATCTTCAACGAAGAGGGTCTCCCCCTGGACCGCGTCCTGTTCGGGCATGTCGACGACGGCGTGAACGCCGACAAGACGCGCGACGTCTGGATCGCGGAGCAGGGCGGGCGCATCGGCTTCGACACCTTCGGCTACGAGACCGAGCTGCCGGACCCGCCGTTCTGGGCCCGCCCCCGCCAGGAGCGCCTCGACCACTTCCTCCGCTTCATCGGCGACGGCCGGCTGCACCAGGTCCTCGCCTCCGCCGACGCCAACTGCAGCCCCCTGGGCTGGCCGGGCGTGAAGGGCCACACCGTCAACTACATCTTCGAGGACCTCATCCCGGACCTCCGCGCCGCCGGTCTCGACGAGGCCGCGATCAAGACGATCTTCGTCGACAACCCGGCCGACTTCCTGACCCTTCAGAAGTCCTCCTGATCCTTCAGAAGTCCTCCTGGCTCTCCAGAAAACTTCCTGACCCTCCACGGTCTTCCTGACCTTCCAGAATCAGAGAGAACCACCATGCAGACCTCAGAACTGAAAAACCTGAAGATCGCCATCGTCGGAGCGGGATACGGCGGTGCGGCGGCGGCCAAGGCGCTCAGCCTGCTGGGCGCCGAGGTCAACGTCTACGAGCAGGCGAGCCAGACCCGGGAGGTCGGCGCCGGTATCGGTCTGCGTCCCGCCACCATGAACCGGTTCCGCCAGTGGGGGATCTTCGACGCGATCGCGAAGGTGACCTCGCCGAGCGAGTACTTCGAGATCCTCACCGCCACCGGCGAGCCGATCATGAAGGAGACGTGGCCGGCCGACGGCGAGCAGACCCACACCCACCTGATCCACCGCGGCGACTTCATCGAGGCGCTCCTGGGCGTGCTCCCCGAGGGCATGGTGCACCTCGGACACAAGCTGGAGAGCATCCAGGACAACGGCGACCGCTCCGTCCTCACCTTCGCCAACGGTGAGACCGTCGAGGCCGACCTGGTCGTCGGTGCCGACGGCATCAAGTCGGTGGTGCGCAAGGAACTGTTCAGCGACCAGGGCCCGGTGTTCTCGGGCGAGCACGCCTACCGCGCGGTCATCTCCGTGGACGACGCCCACGGCATGGTCACCGACGACAACCTGCGGATGTACATCGGCAAGGGCACCAAGGTCTACCTGCTGCCGCTGCGCCACCGCGGCCAGGTGTCGTTCGACATCACCGCCCTGTGCCCGGACGGCGCCTGGAACCCCGAGGTCACCAAGGACGACATCCTGGCGACGGTGGAGGGCTTCGACGAGCGCCTCGTCGCCATCACGCGCGACCTCGACATGGCGACCGTGAACATCCGCGCGGTCTACGACATCGACCCGGTCGACACCTGGCACTCGGACTCCGTCGTCCTGGTGGGCGACGCGGCCCACTCGATGCTGCACCACCAGGGCCAGGGTGCGAACTCCGCCATCGAGGACGCCGGCGCGCTGGCCGACGCCCTGCGCGACGCGCCCTCCCTCAAGGAGGCCCTGGCCCGCTACCAGGCCACCCGCAAGCCGGAGACCGACAAGCTGCAGGCCATCTCCCGCCAGGGCTGGTCCGAAGAAGAGATCGACGACGTCTTCCCCGGCCAGAAGCCCGCCGACGCCGCGCCGAAGGAGTAACGGAATGCCCCTGCACCCTGAGATCGCCAAGTTCCTCGCCGGCCTGCCGACCCCGCCCGAGGGCCCGCTCGACCCGGTCGCCATGCGCGCCGGGGACGAGACGCACGTCGCTCCCCTCGAGGAGCGGCTGCCGCTCCACGCGGTCGAGGACGTGACCGCGCGGACGGCGTCGGGCGAGGTACCGGTACGGATCTACACGCCGGTCGAGGCCGACAGCTACGGCGTGCTGGTCTACTTCCACGGCGGTGCCTTCTTCCTCGGCAGCCTGAACACGCACGACCACGTCGCGCGCTCGCTGGCGAAGGAGACCGGGCTCAAGGTCGTCTCCGTCGGCTACCGCCTGGCGCCCGAGGCCGCCTTCCCCGCCGGTCTCGACGACTGCTACGCGGTCGTGCGCTGGGTCGCCGAGCAGGGCGGGAGCCTGGCCTGGGACGGCACGACCCTCGCCCTCGCCGGCGACAGCTCCGGCGGCACCTTCGTCGCCGCCGTCGCGGCCAGGGCGCACGACGACGGTTTCGACCGGATCACGCACCAGGTCCTCTACTACCCCTCGCTCGACCTGGACTTCGACGTCGACCGCTATGCCTCGCTGCGGGAGAACGCCGTGGGCTACGGCCTGGAGACGGCGGGGCTGAAGCCCTTCAACGCCTTCTACCTCGACAGCGGCGCCGACCCCGCGGACCCGCTCGTCTCGCCGATCAGGCGGGCGGACCTCACCGGGCTGCCGCCGGCCCTCGTCGTCACCGGGGAGTACGACCCGATGCGCGACGAGGGCGAGCTCTACGGCCGGCGGCTGCGGGAGGCCGGCGTGGAGGCGACGGTGAGCCGGTACGAGGGCGCGGGCCACGGATTCGTCCAGCACTTCTCCTGGATCCCGGAGTACCACAGGGTCTTCGAGGAGACGCGCGACTTCCTCGGCCGGCGCTGACCCGGCCGACCGCGTACGAGTTCAGAAAGAGGACCATGACGCACGCAGCCCCCGTCCATCCCCTGGTCTCGCCCTGGGGCCGGTTCGGTCTCTACAGCTTCTTCATCGACGCACCCGAGCCGGCCGTCGTCGACACCGGGATCGGCTCCTCGCCCGCCGAGGGGATGGCTCCCGCACTCGAGGCGATCGGGCGCCGGATCGAGGATGTGCGCTGGATCCTGCTGACCCACGGTCACATCGACCACGTCGGCGGGGCGTACGCCCTGTGGGAGCTCACCGGCCGGCGGGCACAGGTGGTGATCCACGAGGCCGACGCGCCGATGCTCCGCTCGCGGCGGGCCCACGTGGAGGAGTACCTCGCGGGACGGGGCCGGTACCTGGGCGACCCGGAGGGAGAGGCGAAGGTGACGGCCGCCGCGAACGCCGTCATCTCCGGCGAGATGGAGCCCACCCTGCTCGTCAAGGGCGGCGAGACCCTCTCCCTCGGCGGCGACGTCACCGTCTCGGTGCACTCGATACCGGGCCACACGCCCGGATCGGTCGCCTACGTCGTCGACGGGCAGCGCTCGGTGTTCGTCGGCGACTCCGTCCAGGTCCACGGGGCTGCCAACGGCTTCCCGGGCTACACGGACCCGGTCGCCTACCGGGCCAGTCTGGAGTACCTGCGCGACGAGATCCGTCCGCGGCACCTGTACCTCGGACACCCGTACCGCCGCGCCGACGGCACGCCGTACGGCGTCGAGCTCGACGCCGTCCAGGCGCAGGAGGCCATCGAGCAGAGCCTCGCCGTCGAGGGCCGGGTCGCCTCGGCCGCCTGCGGCTGCCTGGAGGCCGGCCCGCAGGAGACGGACTCGCCGTACTCCCCGTTCGCCCGTACCGCCGAGGAGCTCGGCTACACCGGCGACCCCACGCTCGAGCCGTCGCCGTTCTTCACGTCGATGCACGGCTACCGCACGCAGCACAACCAGAACTCGTAGTCTCGTAGTACAGGAGCTTCGCACTCATGACCGACTTCCAGATGATCCGGGCGGGCCTGCAGGAGATCGCCGTCCGCAAGGATCTCCGGGTGCCGATGCGCGACGGCGTCATGCTGGCGGCCGACACCTACAGCGGCGTCGACGACAAGCCGCGTCCGGCGCTCGTGGCGCTCAGCCCGTACGGCAAGGAGCTGCAGGCCCTCGCGCTCACCACGCCGCCGCAGCGGCGCCCCAGCCCGATGTGGGACGGCTGCATCGAGGCCGGTGACATCGCGCGCGTCGTCCAGGAGGACTACGTCCACGTCATCGGTGACCTGCGCGGCTCCGGCGCCTCCGAGGGCGAGCACATCGGCAACTACAACGCCGGTGGTGTCTCGCTCGGACAGGACGCGTACGACTTCATCGAGTGGGTCGCGGAGCAGCCGTGGTGCGACGGCAACGTCGGCATGATCGGCATCTCCTACTTCGGCTCGATGCAGGTGCTGGCGGCGGCCGAGCGGCCGCCGAGCCTCAAGGCGATCTTCGTCAGCGGCGGTCACTACGACTTCTACGAGACCACCTACCACGGCGGCGTCATGTGGTTCATGCCGCGCGCCGCCCGTGAGGGCCGTGGTGGCGACTCCGGCTGGGCCTTCACCGACGGCGTCAAGTCCCGCATGCTCGAGACCTTCTCCCCCGAGGAGATCAAGGAGCGTGTCGCCAAGCGGCTGCGGGACCCGGACGTGGCCGCCTGGCCCAACCTGGTCCACGTGCTGAACTACCCGAAGAACCACGAGGCCTGGTTCGACATCGTGATGAACGAGGTCGACGGCGAGTGGTACGAGGAGCGCAACCCCATCACGCTCGCGCCCCGCATCGACATCCCGGTCTGGCTCCAGATCGACCAGGGCCGCGGCTGGACGATGGACGGCACCATCGAGCTGTACAAGTCGCTGAAGGGCCCGAAGAAGCTCGACATCGGCCCCTACCCGCCGATGCAGTCGCGCCCCTTCATCGAGGAGCACGACAAGATGTTCCGCTGGTACGAGTACTGGCTCAAGGGCATCGACAACGGGATCATGGACGAGCCCGCCGTCACCGTCCACGTCGAGGGCTCGCGCGAGACCGTCACCGGCGCACAGTGGCCGCCGAAGGACGTGGAGCACAAGTCGCTCTACTTCCGACCGCGTCGGGGGCTGTCCTTCGAGCCCGAGCCCATGGGCGCCGAGTACGCCGCCCCCGACGGCTTCTACCAGGCGCCGCTGACGGTGACCGACAAGGTGGAGATCCTCAACTGGAGCACCGCTCCGTTCACCGAGCCCACCGAGATGATCGGTCAGGGCGCGGCGCACCTCTTCGTGGAGATCGACCAGCCCGACACGAACTTCATCCTGCGCATGTGGGACGAGGCTCCGAACGGCAAGCGTCAGCTCATCACGACCGCCTACCTCAAGGCCTCGCACCGCGAGCTCGACGAGGAGCGCACCACGGAGGGCGACCCCCACCACCCGCACACGCGTGCGGTGCCGGTCGAGCCGGGGAAGATCGAGGAGTACGTGCTGCGCGTCTACCCGTTCGGGGCGACGTTCCTGCCGGGACACAAGCTGGTCGTGGAGCTCTCCAACACCGAGCCGCTGGCCGACGAGCACAACGCCCTGCTGCCGCCGGACGCCTTCCACCTGCCGGTGGGCCGCCCCGTCACCCACAAGATCTACCGCGACGCCGAGCACCCCTCCCGGCTCGTGCTGCCGTTCACGACGGTCACGGCGCCGGACGCGACACGGTAGGGCTCTGCCCGCACCACGAAGGAGAGCGGCGCGGCGGCTCTTGACGCGCCCTCACGACACCGGCCGGCCGGCCGCCGTACCCT
>NZ_JBHSOA010000053.1:51567-202271 GCF_042655885.1 Streptomyces chlorus | reverse complement strand
GTCGTGTACGGCTCGCCACACCGGCTCGGCGATGTCGCTCTCCTGGCTCCGTGGGCTCCGTGGGCGGGGGAAGCCGGCGGGTCGGTGAACATGTCGCCTGCGTGGCGGGGCTGTTTCGTTCCTGTGGGCCCTCTTGTGCGATTCCTGTGGAACCCTCAATCTTTCGACTGACGCACGCAGTTGTTCCAACAGTGATCATTGACATGAGCACATCACTGTTGTCCGGCTGTGCCACACACGCGGCACGTGCGTCGACAGCACCATCCCCCACAGCAGCGCACCCCGACTGAGGAGGAACCCTCACATGGCGTTGATGCGTCACCCCCACCGAAGACTGGCCACTCTCGGCGTCGCGACCAGCGCGGCGCTCATGGCAGGCCTCGTCTCCGCGCTCCCCGCCGGCGCGGCCCCGGCCGCCGCCGAAGGCAGCATCCAGTACGAGGGCGCTGCGAACGCCGTCAGCGACAGCTTCATCGTGACCCTGAAGGCGGACCGGGCGAAGGCCGGCTCCGCCGAGGGCCGCGCCGTGGCCAAGAAGTACGGCGCCGACATCGAGCGGACCTACACCAAGGCGCTCAACGGGTACGAGATCGAGGCCTCCGAGGCCGAGGCGAAACGTCTCGCCGCCGACCCGGCCGTCGCCTCGGTGGTCCAGAACCGTACCTTCCACACCACCGCCACCCAGGCCAACCCGCCCTCCTGGGGACTGGACCGCATCGACCAGGCGGGCCTGCCGCTGAACAGCTCGTACACCTACCCGGACTCGGCCGGGCAGGGTGTGACGGCGTACATCATCGACACCGGTGTCCGTATCTCGCACAGCGACTTCGGCGGCCGTGCCTCCAACGGCTACGACGCCGTCGACAACGACAACGTCGCCCAGGACGGCAACGGCCACGGCACCCACGTCGCGGGCACCGTCGCGGGCACCGCCTACGGCGTGGCCAAGAAGGCCAACATCGTCGGCGTCCGCGTGCTGAACAACTCCGGCTCCGGCACCACCGCCCAGGTCGTCGCCGGCATCGACTGGGTCGCGCGCAACGCGGTCAAGCCGGCCGTCGCCAACATGTCCCTCGGCGGCGGCGCCGACAGCGCCCTCGACGCGGCCGTGCGCAACGCGGTAAGCGCCGGCGTCACCTTCGTCGTCGCGGCCGGCAACGAGTCCACCAACGCCTCCACCAAGTCCCCGGCCCGGGTGACCGAGGCGATCACCGTCGGCGCCACCACCTCCACCGACGCCCGCGCCAGCTACTCCAACTACGGCTCGGTCCTGGACATCTTCGCCCCGGGTTCCTCCATAGCCTCCACCTGGAACACCAGCGACACGGCCACCAACACCATCTCGGGCACGTCCATGGCGAGCCCGCACGTCGCCGGTGCGGCCGCCCTGCACCTGGCCGCCAACCCCTCGGACACCCCCGCCCAGGTCTCCTCCGCGCTGACCTCCGCCGCCACCAGCGGCGCCGTCGGCAGCCCGGGTACCGGCTCGCCCAACCTCCTGCTGCGGGTCGGGCAGGGCGGCACCACCCCGCCGCCCACCGGTGACCGCTTCGCGAGCACCGAGGGCGTCAACATCGCCGACAACTCCACCGTCGAGACCTCGGTGACCGTCTCCGGCGTCTCCGGCAACGCGCCCTCCAACCTGGGCGTCGAGGTGGACATCACCCACACCTACATCGGCGACCTCCGGGTCCAGTTGGTCGCCCCCGACGGCACGGTGTACACGCTGAAGGCGTCCGGCACCGGCGGCAGCGCGGACGACATCAAGACCACGTACACGGTCAACGCCTCCTCGGAGATTGCGAACGGCACGTGGAAGCTGCGGGTCACCGACACCGCGACATGGGACACGGGCCGGCTGAACGGCTGGGCCCTGCAGTTCTGATCTGACGGGACCGGCCCGCGGGCAGGTACCCGGTCCTTCGTCTCCTTCCTCGTCCTCGTGGTCGGGCTCCGGGTCGGTGATCCGGTCGTCCGCCACGGGGACGAGGTAGGTGTGCGAGAGGTGTGACGGGCTCGGTCCGGCCCCAACAGGGGTACCCCCACTGCCCCGTCCGGCCGCGCTTACGATGCGCGGAGCCGCATGTCGGCCCGCACCAGCGCATGCACCTCTCCGCAGCAGCACGGCAGAACCAGGAGCACGGTCCTCGTGTCCATACCCCCGCCCTTCGGGCCCCAGCAGCCCGAGGGCTCCCAGGGGCAGTACCCCCAGGGCCAGTACCCCACTCCCCAGCCCCAAGGGGCGTATCCACCACCGCAGTTCTCCCAGGGCCCGCACAGCCCTCAGGGTTCGTCCGGCCCCCACGGCCCCCACGGCCCCCACGGCCCGTACGGGTTCCGGCCCCCGCCCCCCACCAACGGTCTCGCCATCGCCTCGCTCGTCTTCGGCATCCTGTGGATCGTGCCGTTCCTCGGGCTCGTGCTGGGGCTCGTCGCGCTGCGGCAGATCCGCCGACGGGGGGAGCAGGGCCGGGGCATGGCGATCGGCGGGGCCGTGATGTCCGCCGCCGGAATGGTGGCATGGGTGGGGATGGTCCTCTCCGGCGCCGCGGCCGACTTCTGGGACGACCTCCAGGTGACGCGCGGCAACGAGATCTCGACCCTGGAGAAGGGCGAGTGCTTCGACTCGCCCGACGGTCTGGTGGGCTGGGCGTCCGAGGCCGACCGGGTGCCGTGCGAGGGGGAGCACGACGGGGAGGTCTTCGGCGTCGTCCTCCTGTCCGACGGCGCCTACCCGGGCGCCACCGACATCGCCGAGACCGCCGACGACCGGTGCTACGCCCTCCAGGACGCCTACGCCATGGACGGCTGGGCCCTGCCGGCCGACGTGGACGTGTACCACCTCACCCCGTCCAGGGACAGCTGGCGCTACGGCGACCGCGTGATCACCTGTGTGTTCGGCAACCGGGACGAGAACGCCGCCCTCACCGGTTCGCTGCGCCAGGGCGAGACCACGCTCGACGCGCACCAGGTGGCCTATCTGAAGAGCACGCACGTCATCAACGCGGCGCTGGAGAAGGCCCCCGAGTCGGAGTTCGTCGAGGACGACCTGCCCGGCCACAAGGAGTGGGCCCGGGAGATCTCCGGGGCGCTCGCCGGGCAGAGCGGGATGCTGCGGGAGCACGAGTGGCCCGCCGACGCCGAGGGTCCGGTGACGGATCTCGCCGATGACCTCGAGAAGGCCGAGGCCGCGTGGGCGAAGGCCGCCGAGGCCAAGGACGCGGACACCTTCTACGAGCACTACGACAAGGGCTGGGAGCTCATCGACCCCCAGCAGTCGGTCACCGCACGCGAGGCGCTGGGCCTGGCCACCACTCCGCCCACGTACGACGAGGACGGGGGCGAAGGCGGTGGCGGGGACGAGGACGGGACGGAGGACGGGACCGGGGACGGAGACGGCGGTGCCGATGAGGACCGTATCGAGGTGTGAGGCACGCCATAGCGGGGAGAAAGAGCCTGCGTAAAGACCCCCGCCGGGATCTGTCATCACATCGAGTGATTCTTTGGCCTTCACTTGCCTGGCACAACCTGCGGTTGCCACGCTGTCGCTGTCTGTACAACCTGATGGGAGCGGCCAGTGACATTCGGTGAGCAGCCGGCGTATCTGCGCGTCGCGGGTGATCTCCGTAAGAAGATCGTCGACGGTCGGCTGCCCCCGCACACCCGCCTCCCGTCCCAGGCGAGGATCCGTCAGGAGTACGGCGTCTCCGACACGGTCGCGCTGGAGGCGCGCAAGGTGCTCATGGCGGAGGGTCTCGTGGAGGGCCGCTCCGGTTCGGGGACGTACGTCCGTGAGCGGCCCGTGCCCCGACGCGTGGCCCGTTCCGGATTCCGTCCGGAGCGTGGCGCCACCCCGTTCCGGCAGGAGCAGGCGGACGGGGACGTGCGCGGTACCTGGGAGTCGAGCAGCGAGCAGGCCGACGCCTGCGGGGCCATCGCCGAGCGGCTCGAGGTCGAGCCGGGGGACAGGGTGATGCGCACCCGGTACCTCTTCCGGGAGGCAGGCGAGCCGATGATGCTCTCCACTTCCTGGGAGCCGCTCGCCCTGACCGGCCGGACGCCCGTGATGCTGCCCGAAAAGGGCCCTCTCGGCGGCATGGGCGTGGTCGAGCGCATGCGCGCCATCGACGTGATCGTGGACAACGTGACCGAGGAGGTCGGCGCCCGCCCCGGCCTCGCCGAGGAACTGATGCTGCTCGGCGGTGTCCCCGGCCATGTCGTCCTGGTCATCCAGCGCACGTACTACGCCTCGGGCCGCCCGGTCGAGACGGCCGACGTGGTGATCCCCGCCGACCGGTACCGGGTCGCGTACCACCTCCCGGTGAAGTAGCCGGACCGGCGGCCGTCACGGACCGCGACCCCGAGCCGTCGCCGACCCCGAAGCGCTCCCTCTGCGCCCCGTCCGGGCGTCCGCTCGCCCGGACGGGCAGCGGCACGCCCGTTCGGGCGCCGTACGAATCTGGCCGTTCTCGCAGGTGACCCCCGAGTGGCGGGCGTGGGGGCGACATGCCCCTGACCGGATGCATCGAACTCGCATACGGCGCATTCGCTGCGATGCGCCCCCTGCGTACTGGCTGGTTGCGTACCTCTTTGTGTAAAGCCATATTCGCTGCGTGAAGGTAAGGCGTAGGCTCGGGCATATGCGGACTGGGGATTCCTTACCGGGTGGGGCGCGGCACGGATCGCGGACGGGAAGCGGAGGGGCGCGATGAACGACAGCACGGCCACGCTTCCCTGGCTCGTGGTGCGACAGGACGACAACGGCAACCGCTATCGCGTGGGCCGGTACGCGACCCGCGCCGAGGCGCAGAAGATCGCGGACAGTCTCGACGGCCGCGGGCACAAGCAGCTGTACTGGGTCGAGCGCATCGGGCGGAACGCGACACCCGCCGACTGATCTCCCAAGAGCTGAGCGCCCCGCCCCCGCCCCCCCCCGTCGGCCGGCCGCCGCCCCGCTAAGGTCCTGCCCGACCAGGTTTCCCATGGCGAAGGCGGAGTGATGTCGGCCCTGATCGACACGGTGGCGTGGGTGTGTGTGGAGGGCGGCAGGATTCTCTGCGCGCGGCCACGGGGAAAGGACGTCTTCTACATCCCCGGCGGCAAGCGCGAGGGCGCGGAGAGCGACCTGGAGACCCTGCTGCGTGAGATCGAGGAAGAGCTGACGGTTCTGCTCGACCCGCAGACCGCTGCCCATGTGGGGACGTACGAGGCCGGCGTGCCCGGCCTCCCGGACGGTGCCGTCGTGCGGATGGCCTGCTACACGGCCGAGTACCGGGGGGAACTGATCCCGAGCAGTGAGATCGAGGAGGTGGCCTGGTTCTCGTACGCCGACCGGGACCGGGTGCCTCCTGTCGACCAGTCGCTCTTCGACGATCTGGCCGCTGCCGGCGAACTCGCGTAGTCCACCCGCTTCACGTAGCCACCCGTTCCCGCCCTCGTCCCCGCCCCCCGTCCCCGCCCGAGGGCCGTCCTGCCTGCTCGCAGATCCTCAGGGGCACCCGGGTGCACGCATGTACCTACGGTGCCGTAAGTTACGGTACCGAAGGTTGGCTTCCGCGGCACTGAGGAACTGAGGCACTGCGGCCCTGTGGGCTTGCGGCACCGCGGCGAACGTGAGTGAGGGTCCATGAACGCACCCCGGACGACGTCCGAACTGCCCTGGCTGATCCAGGGAGGAATGGGCGTGGGGGTGTCCGGGTGGCGGCTCGCCCGGACCGTCGCGCGGACCGGGCAGTTGGGTGTCGTCTCCGGTACGGCCCTCGACACCCTGCTGATCCGGGGGCTGCAGTCCGGCGATCCGGGAGGGCACCTCAGGAGGGCGCTGGCTGCCTTTCCCGTACCGGAACTCGCCGGGCCGATCCGGGACCGGTACTTCGTGGAGGGCGGGATCCGGGAAGGTGAGCGGTTCGCGGCCACGCCTCTGATGACGGCCGCCGAGACGTGCCCGTCCCGGCCGCTGACCGTCGTCGCCAACTTCTGCGAAGTGTGGCTGGCCAAGGAGGGACACGGCGGTCCGGTCGGCGTCAACTACCTGGAGAAGGTCCAGTTGGCCACCCTCCCGGCGATGTTCGGGGCGATTCTGGCCGGTGTGGACTACGTCCTGGTCGGCGCGGGCATTCCCGCCGGGATCCCCCGGATCGCGCGCGGGCTCGCCCGGCGGGAGCCGGTTCTCGCCCGGGTGGACGTGGACGGCGACGACCAGCCGCACGAGCTCCGCTTCGACCCTGCTCCGGTGCTGCGCGGGGCCGACCCCGGTCCGTTGCGCCGGCCCCGGGTCCTGGCCATCGTCTCGCTGCCCGCCCTGGCCGCGTATCTGAACCGCGACGAGGAGACCAGGCCGGACGGATTCGTCGTCGAGGGGCACAGCGCGGGCGGCCACAGCGCCCCGCCCCGCGGACCCCTGCGCCTGGACGAGCACGGTGACCCCGTCTACGGTCCCCGGGACACGCCCGACTTCGCGAGGATGGCCGCTCTCGGTCTGCCGTTCTGGATCGCGGGCGGCCAGTGCGGACCGGAGCAGGTCCGCCGGGCCAGGGCGCTGGGCGCGGCGGGCGTTCAGGTCGGCAGCGTCTTCGCGCTCTGCAAGGAGTCGGGCCTGGAGGAGGGGCTGCGGCGGGAGCTGATCGAGCGTGAACTCGCGGGCGAGCTGACGGTGCGTAATGATCCGGCGGCCTCCCCGACCTCCTTCCCGTTCAAGGTCGCCGACCTGCCGGGCACCCTCGCCGACGCGGGGACGAATGCCGTCCGTACCCGCGTCTGCGACCTGGGCTATCTGCGGACCCTGTACCGGACCGACGGCGGCACCATCGGCTACCGCTGCCCGGCGGAGCCCCCCGCCGCCCATGTCCGCAAGGGCGGAACCCTCGAGGAGACGGAGGGCCGGCAGTGTCTGTGCAACGGGCTGCTCGCCGCCGTCGGGCTGGGCCAGCGCCGCCCGAGGGGTGTGGTGGAACCACCCGTCGTCACCATCGGCCAGGACCTGGGCTTCCTGCGGCACATCGCCCCGGACGGTGGTGAGTACAGCGCCGAGGCAGGGGTGCGCTGGCTGTCCGCCGGACTGGTGGAAGAAGCCTCCGCGCCCGTGTGAGCGCCGGAGCGCGGAGCAGCCGGTGGCGGCCGGGGCGCGCGGCGGCGGGGCGGGATGGCGGGGCGCGGGAACCGTCCCGCCCCGCGGGTGCCATGATGCGCCGCCGCGGACGGTAATCAGCCCTGAAGGTCGGGTATAAGGCTATTGGTTCCCATCAAGCCCGATATGGGTTGATTCACCGACCGGGAAGTGACGGAAGTGATCCACGTGATCGACATCGAGGGCGACCACGCCACGTGGACCTTCCCCGCGGACCCGAGCGCCGTGGGCGCCGCGCGCTCCACGGTCCGGGCCCAGCTGCACGACTGGGGCCTCGACGGCGTCGGTGACCTCGCGGCCCTGCTGGTCAGTGAACTGGTCACCAATGCCCTGCGGCACGCCACCGGCCCCATAGAGGTCTGCCTGCTGCGCCCCTCCGACCTCGACCGGGTCCTACGGGTGGAGGTCTCCGACCCGCTGCCGGAACTTCCGCACGAGCGGGTCGCCCGGCCCGGGGACGAGGGCGGACGCGGACTGCAGCTCGTCGCCCGCACCACCCGCCGCTGGGGCACCCGGCCCGGCGACGTCGGCAAGACCGTGTGGTTCGAACTCACCGTGCCGAAGTGAGCGTTCGCCCCCGGCTGAAACGAGGCGCTGTGCCGCTCCTCGCCGGTGTACGTACGGGCCCTCTCTGTCGAACGGCCGGTTCAGGCCCCTGATGGTTGCCGGTGAAGGGGGTTCGATGGGGTGTCCGCTGGTTAGAAGACTGGGAGTGTTCTCACAGTCCGGACCGAAAAGCATCGGGACCGTGCTGTGATCGTGAACACCGTGTTGTGCGGCGCCGTAGTGCTGGATACTGCGGGCAGCCGCCCCCGGTGACCGGTGCCGGACGCGGTGAGCTGGAGGGGACGGTTCGCGTGAGCGAGATACCAGCGAAGGCCACGGAGTCCAAGGACCCGTCGGACGGCGCGAGGGCCGAGGCCGCGGACGGCCTCTCTTCCGGCGATGCCTCGTCCGCTCACTTGTCGGCCACGGACAACTCGGCCAAGGGCACCTCAGTCACGGGCACCTCCTCCGTCGGCGTCACGTCCGGTGGCACCTCGTCCTCCGCCACTCCTTTCCGCGACCTTCTGCCCGCCGGTGACATCCCGTCGGCCGGCGGGATGTGGCAGGTCAGTCCTCCCGGATCCATGTACGACTACATCAGGGTCGCGTCCTTCTCCATCGGCCCCGACGGACTGGTCGACCAGTGGAGCCTGCGCGCCGAGCAGATCTTCGGCATCCCGGCGGAGCGGGCCGTCGGGATGGACCCCATCGCGGCCTTCATCGACCCGGACCGGCGCGAGCGGGGCCAGCGCAAGATGGCCGAGATCCTCGACGGCCGGGAGTGGACCGGGGTCGTCCCCTTCCGGCTCCCCGAGACAAGGGAGGGCGGCGAGCCCGGCGGGGAGGCCCTCGCCGAGGTCTACGTCATGCCGACGCACACCGAGGAGGGCGAGAGGGCGGCCGTCTGCATCGTCGTCGACGTGCGCACCCTGCGCAGTATCGAGACGGATCTCGCCGCTTCGCAGGCCATTTTTGGTCAGTCTCCTTTCGGATTCCTACTGATCGACCCCGACCTGCGGGTCCGCCGCGCCAACGAGCGGTTCGCGTCCATCTTCGGCGGTACGCCCGACGACCACCGGGGCAAGAACGTCCACGACTACCTGCCGCGCGGTGAGGCCGAACGGATCGACGCGACCCTGCGCAGGGTGCTGGACACCGGCGAATCCATCACGGACATGCACGTCACGGGCTTCGTGCCGGGCACCGACGGGCGCCGTCACTGGTCCATCAACCTGTACCGCGTGCACAGCGGCAGCGGCCGCCCCATCGGCATCGCATGGCTGGCGACGGACATCACCGGCCGCCGCGCCGCCGCCCGCGAGGCCGCCGCCGCGCGCCGCAATCTCGCCCTGCTCAACGAGGCCGGTGCCCGGATCGGTAACTCCCTCGACCTGGAGACCACGGCCCGCGAACTCCTCGACGTCGTCGTCCCCGGCTTCTGCGACCTGGCCACCGTCGATCTCTACCAGGGGCTGCTGGCCGGCGACGAGACCCCGCCGGGCCTCGCCGACGGCAGCGCGGAGGTGCGCCGTGTCGCCTTCGCCAGCGCCGTCTCCGACGCGCCGTTCAGCGTCACCGGGGAGCCCGTCAAGCTCGGCGCCGTCCACCACTACGCGTTCAACTCGCCGTGCGCGGACGCCCTGCGCACCGCCCGCCCGCGAGCCGTGCCGGGCGAGGAGGGCGGGCTGGTGCGGTCCACGCTCGCCGTGCCGATGGTCGCCCACGACACGGTGGTCGGCCTCGCCCAGTTCGCCCGTACCAAGGGCAGCGAGCCGTTCGGGGACCGGGACCGAGAACTCGCCGTGGAGCTGGCCGCGCGCGCCGCCGTCTGTATCGACAACGCCCGCCTCTACCGGCGCGAGCACGAACGCGCCCTGATACTGCAGCGATCCCTGCTCCCGCCCGGCGACCCGGAAGCGTCCGGTCTCGACATCGCCTGCCGGTACCTGCCCGGCAGCGCGGCGACCGGCCGGGCCGGCGAGGTCGGCGGTGACTGGTTCGACGTGATCGAACTGCCCGGCCACCGCACCGCGTTGGTCGTCGGGGACGTCATGGGGCGGGGCCTGCGCGCCGCGGTGGCGATGGGTGAACTGCGCACCGCCGTGCGCACCCTGGCCCAGCTCGACCTCGAACCCGCCGAGGTCCTCTCCCAGTTGGACGAGATCGCCCGCGGCCTCGGTGCCCCCGGCGGGGTCCAGCAGGCGACCCGGGCCGCCCGCCGTCCCCGGGAGGCCGACCTCTCCGAGATCTACCTGGCGACCTGCGTCTACGCCGTGTACGACTCGGTGACCAGGCGGTGCACCTTCGCCAACGCGGGCCACCTGCCGCCCGTCCTGGTCGAACCCGGCGAGTCCGCACTGATGCTGGACGTCCCGCCGGGACTGCCGCTCGGCGTCGGGGGGGAACCCTTCGAGGAGGTCGAGGTCGAACTGCCCGAGGGCGCCCTGCTCGCGCTCTACACGGACGGGCTGGTCGAGAGCCGCGACCATCCCCTCGACGAGGGCCTCCGGGCCTTCGTGGGCGCCCTCACCGACCCCGTCCGGCCGTCGGGCGAGGCCCCCTACGACGGCTCGGCGCCACCGCGCGCCGACACCCGGAACCTGGAGGACGTCTGCGACCACGTCCTCAACACCCTCGCCACCCACCACGGCGAGGACGACATCGCGCTGCTCATGGCCAGGGTCCAGGGACTGCCCGCCGACTCCGTCGGCGACTGGGCACTGCCGCGCGAACCCCGCAGCGTGGGCCGCGCCCGTGAGTACGCCCGCACACAACTGCTCGCCTGGGACCTGGAACCCCTCGTCGACACCACGGAACTCCTGGTCAGCGAGCTGGTCACCAACGCCCTGCGGTACGGCGAGGGAGAGATCAGGCTCCGTCTCCTCCTCGACCGCACCCTGGTCTGCGAAGTCTGGGACGCCGGTCTGGTCCAGCCGCGCCGCCGCCGCGCCCGCGACACCGACGAGGGCGGCCGCGGCCTCCAGCTCGTCGGCCTGCTCAGCGCGGCCTGGGGCTCCCGCCGCACTCCCCGCGGCAAGACCGTCTGGTTCGAACTCCCCCTCCCCGGCGCCGACACCACCCTCACCGACCCCGCAGAGGCCCTCCTGAGCCTCTTCTGACCTCACCCGTCTGTTCCCGCCCGGCCCCGCTCCGGAGCCGGGCGGCCCGTCCCCCTACCCTCGCCGTATGCACACGACTCCGACACGCCTGGTGGCCGGCGCCCTCACCCTGCGGCCCTGGAGCCCAAAGGACTCGGCGGGTCTGGTCGAGCTGTACCGGGACGAGGCGCTGCGCCGCTGGACGAGCGAGGCCGTGCACGACGAGGCCGGCGCGGCGCGCTGGGTGACGGCGCAGCAGCGGGGCTGGGAGGCGGGGGACCGCCTCGCGTTCGCCGTGGAGGAGACGCTCGGGGAGACGCCGGCGGAGAAGCGAGCACCCGGCACCGCGGCGCGGCTCGTCGGCAACGTCGTCCTCAAGTACCCGGCCAGGGGCTCGGGTTCCGCCGAGGTGGGCTACTGGACCGCCGCCCACGCGCGGGGCCGGGGAGTGGCCCCGCGCGCTCTGACGGCGCTGACCGACTGGGCGTTCACGGCCTTCGCCCCCGAGGGCCTGACCCGCCTGGAGCTGCTGCACCAGGTCGACAACGTGGCCTCCTGCCGGGTCGCCGAGAAGGCCGGTTTCCTCCTGACCGGCACCCTCCCCGCCGCACCTCCCGCCTTCCCCCTGGACGGGCACGCGCACGTACGGCGCGCGCCCACCGCCGCCTGACCGCAACCGCGGCGCCCCCGTCCTCGTCCTCCTCCCCAAGATCAGCCGCGGGCCGGACGGGGCCGGCGGCGGAGGGGACGCGCGATGTCACGCACGGAGCGTACGGAGCCCATGGGGCCTACGGATCCCGAGTCCACGGAGCCCGCGGAGTCCACGGCGCCCACCCAGCCGGACGAGTCCGGACCCGACGACGCGGAGAACACCCGGCACGGGCAGGGGAAGGGGAGACCGCCCCGGCGTGGGAAGCGCCGGCTCACGTGGGCCGCGTTCGCGGTGATGCTCGTGGTGCTGGTGCCGTTGCTGACCGCCGGGACGGTGCTGCGGGTCAACTTCACCGGTGACCCGGCCGACGGGACGTACACCCGCGGCCGTGACGCCATCTGGCTCGGGCACGCCTGGGTCGACGGGCGGAAGAAGGACGCCGACATCACCGCCCTCGCCCGGCAGCTCGACGGCACCGGAATACGCGACCTGTACGTCCACTCGGGTCCGCTCGAGCACGACGGAAGCCTGCCGAAGTCGGCTTATCCGCGTGCCCGTTGGCTGATCGAGTCGGTGCACCGGGAGATACCCGGCGTCCGGGTCCAGGCCTGGCTCGGCGACATCCTCGCCCCCGAACACCCCGAGGCGCTGCACCTGGAGCGCGCCGAGTCCCGCGCCGCGGTCCTCCGGTCCACCCGGGAGATCCTGGACACCGGCTACGACGGTGTCCACTTCGACCTGGAGCCCCTGCACTCCGGCGACGGCGACTACCTCACGTTGCTCGACGCCCTGCACGAGGAGACGAGCTCCCGCGACGCCCCCCTGTCCGTCGCCGCCCACCAGATCGACCCGCTCCCCGGCTTCCACTCCTTCTGGGGCGCGGTCACCGGCCATCCCAAGTGGTGGTCACAGGAGTTCTTCGGGCAGGTAGCGCGCCGCGTCGACCAGATCGCCGTCATGTCGTACGACACCATGCAGCCGCTGGAGGGCACCTACGGCGGGTACGTCGCCCAGCAGACCGCGCTCGCGCTGGAGGCCACCCCGCCCGGCACCGACCTGCTCATGGGCCTGCCCTTCTTCAAGGAGAACCGGTTCGGCCACTGGGCCCACGCCGAGACCGTCCCCGCCGCCGTCCGCGGGGTGCGGCTCGGGCTGTCCCGCGCCGACGCCGACCGGCCGGACTTCGGCGTCGCCCTCTATGTGGACTTCGCGGCGACGGAGGCGGACTGGGCCGCGTACCGGAAAGACTGGGTGAACACTCCTTGACGGCAGACCGTCGGCCTCGAGAGTTTTCGCAGCAGGGCGGCAACGTTCGTTGTGGGTGTCCGGCCCGCCCTCTACGGTCGGAGCCATCTCCCACCCTTGCGAGGATCACCGACTCATGCGCGCTCTCCTCACCAGCAAGGTCGCCCGGCGCGGCCTGCGTCCGATCGCCGACCTGATCGACCAGCGCATCCAGCGCCAGATCAGACGCGCCCTCGCGGACACCGCGGGCGAACCGCTGCGACAGGAGCTCAGGACGCTGCGCAACCGCCAGCGTCCCCTGGAACTCTTCTTCGACGGGACGGGGCGCGGCGCGTCCCGGCTTCCCTCCGCCTCCCACCTGGAGCGGACCGTCACGGAGCTGACCGGGGTCACCGGGGACCGCGACGGCGCGGAACGCAACGTCGCCCAGGCCTTCCGGCTGCTCATCGCCCTGGAGGCGCTCGGCGTCGGCCGGATCGCCGGCGGCACCATGAACATCTGCGGCAAGCTCTCCGCCGTACCCCTGCTCGATCCGCCGAACGACGAGATCCTCGAGATCGGCACGTTGTACGGCATGTTCGGCGCGGGCCTGATCCGGATGATGGAGCGCGCCGGACGCGATCCGAGGCTGACCATCGTCGACCCGCTCGCGGGGACGCAGCTCCAGCCCGGCACCTCCATGACCGGCGACGTCACCGGCACCCCGGTGCGCGGAGCGGCGGTGCGCGCCAATCTCGCCCTGGCCGGTGCCGCCGGTACGGCGACCCGGATCCAGCAGGGCTTCTCCGAGGACCCCGAGGTGCGGGCCCTGGTCTCCGACCGTTCCTACGGTGTGATCATCGTGGACGGCGACCACTCGGCCGTCGGCGTCGCCGCGGACCTGGAGTGGGCCGAGCGGATCGTGGCGCCCGGCGGCATCGTCGTCCTGGACGACTTCGGGCACCCGAAGTGGCCGGGGATCAAGGAGGCCTTCGACAAGCACATGGCCACCGCCACCAGGCTGACCTTCCTCGGCCAGGTGGCGCACTCCGGCTATCTGCGGGCGGCGCACACCCCGGCAGGCACCCCGGCGGGCACCTCCGGAACCGACTGACCGCCGCCCGCTCCCCGAGCTCCACCCCGGTGACCCCGAGCCCCGGTGACCCCGAGCCCCCGAGCCCCTGAGCCCCTGAGTCCCCGAGCCCCTGAGTCCCCCGGGCCCCCGCGCCCGGGGGCGCCAGGACGTCGGGGGCCCGGGGTGTCAGGAGGGCGCCGACCGGCGCCGGATCTTGGCCCCGAGCCAGACGAGCGGGTCGTACTTGCGGTCCACCGCCCGTTCCTTCAGCGGGATCAGCGCGTTGTCCGTGATCCTGATGCCCTCGGGGCACACCTCCGTGCAGCACTTGGTGATGTTGCAGTAGCCGAGCCCGTGCTCGTCCTGCGCGGTGCGTTTGCGGTCCAGACCGGACTCCTCCGCCGCGTCCAGCGGATGCATGTCCAGCTCCGCCACCCGCATCAGGAACCGCGGCCCGGCGAAGGCCTGCTTGTTCTCCTCGTGGTCGCGGACCACATGGCAGACGTCCTGGCAGAGGAAGCACTCGATGCACTTGCGGAACTCCTGCGACCGCTCCACGTCCTCCTGCGCCATCCGGTACTCGCCGGGCCCCACCCCCTCCGGCGGCACGAAGGCCGGCACCTCGCGGGCCTTCGTGTAGTTGAAGCCGACGTCCGTCACCAGGTCGCGGATCACCGGGAAGGCCCGCAGCGGGGTCACGGTGATCGTCTCGTCCCGGTCGAACACCGACATCCGGGTCATGCACAGCAGCCGCGGGCGGCCGTTGATCTCCGCCGAGCACGAACCGCACTTGCCCGCCTTGCAGTTCCAGCGGACGGCGAGGTCGGGGGCCTGGGTGGCCTGGAGCCGGTGGACGATGTCGAGGACCACCTCGCCGTCGTGCACCTCGACCCGGAAGTCCTCCAGACCGCCGCCCCGCACGTCCCCCCGCCACACCTTGAAGCTGGCCTCATAGCTGCTCACTCGTACAGCTCCTCTTCGGTGAGGTACTTGACCAGCTCCTCCTTCTCGAAGAGGGCGAGCAGGTCGGGGCGGATGGGTTCGGTGGTCTCATGGGTCAGGACGATCTGGCCGCGCTCCGGATCGGTGGCCGCGACGCCGTCCGTCGGATCGGCCATCGCACACAGCAGGTTGACGTTGCGCCAGGCGCGTTCCATCGCGGAGTGGTCCTCGCGGGTGTGGCCGCCGCGCGACTCGGTACGCTCCAGCGCGGCCCGCGCCACACACTCGCTGACCAGCAGCATGTTCCGCAGATCCAGGGCGAGATGCCACCCCGGGTTGAACTGCCGGTGCCCCTCGACACCGGCCCGCCGGGCGCGTCCCCGCAGCTCGGCCAGTTTCCGCAGGGCCTGCTCCATCTCGTGCTCGCGACGGATGATGCCGACCAGGTCGTTCATCGTCTGCTGGAGCTCCTGGTGCAGGGTGTACGGATTCTCCGGCATCCGCGACGGCGGTCCCTCGGCCGGCCCTCCGGACGCCCCCGCCCCCGTCCCCGTCTCCGCTTCCGTCTCCGCCGAGAACGGTCGTAGCGCTTCCGCGGCGGCGGCGTCCACCTGGACGTCGTCCACGCGGGGCCGCTCCTGCCCCTGTCCCGCCGCGTGCTCGGCCGCGTGCCGGCCCGCCCGGCGCCCGAACACCAGCAGGTCGGAGAGGGAGTTGCCGCCCAGCCGGTTGGAGCCGTGCATGCCGCCGGCCACCTCACCGGCCGCGAACAGACCCGGTACCCCGCGCGTCGCCGCCGTGTCCGAGTCGACGGCGATGCCGCCCATCACGTAGTGGCAGGTGGGCCCGACCTCCATCGCCTCCGCCGTGATGTCGACGTCCGCCAGCTCTTTGAACTGGTGGTACATCGACGGCAGCCGGCGCTTGATGACATCGGCCGGCATCCGGGTGGAGACGTCCAGGAAGACCCCGCCGTGCGGGGAGCCGCGGCCCGCCTTCACCTCGGCGTTGATCGCGCGGGCGACCTCGTCGCGGGGGAGCAGTTCGGGGGGACGGCGGTTGTGGTCCGGGTCGTCGTACCAGCGGTCGCCCTCCTCCTCGGACTCGGCGTACTTCTCCTTGAAGACGTCCGGCACGTAGTCGAACATGAACCGCTTGCCCTCGGAGTTGCGCAGCACCCCGCCGTCGCCGCGCACCGACTCGGTGACCAGGATGCCCTTCACCGACGGCGGCCAGACCATGCCCGTCGGGTGGAACTGCACGAACTCCATGTTGAGCAGCGGGGCCCCGGCCAGCAGCGCCAGCGCGTGGCCGTCGCCGGTGTACTCCCACGAGTTCGACGTCACCTTGAACGACTTGCCGATGCCGCCCGTCGAGAGGACCACGGCGGGCGCCTCCAGGACGAAGAAGCGCCCGGACTCCCGTTCGTAGCCGAAGACACCGGAGACGTGGCGGCCGTCCTTGAGCACGCGGGTGACCGTGCACTCCTGGAAGACCTTCAGCCGGGACTCGTAGTCCCCGGTCTCGCGGAAGTCTTCCTGCTGGAGGGCGACGATCTTCTGCTGGAGGGTGCGGATCAGCTCCAGGCCGGTGCGGTCGCCGACGTGCGCGAGGCGCGGGTACTCGTGGCCGCCGAAGTTGCGCTGCGAGATCCGGCCGTCCTTCGTCCGGTCGAACAGCGCGCCCCAGGTCTCCAGCTCCCACACCCGCTGGGGTGCCTCCTGGGCGTGCAGTTCGGCCATCCGCCACTGGTTGAGGAACTTCCCGCCGCGCAGGGTGTCACGGAAGTGGACCTTCCAGTTGTCGCCGGTGTTGACGTTGGCCATGGCGGCGGCGATCCCGCCCTCGGCCATCACGGTGTGCGCCTTGCCGAACAGCGACTTGCAGATCACCGCCGTACGGGCGCCACGCTCGCGTGCCTCGATGGCGGCGCGCAGCCCGGCGCCGCCCGCACCGACCACGACGACGTCCCATTCCTGCCGGTCGACCACGGTCATCTCAAAGGCCCCACTCGTCGGAAACCGTCATAACCTGCCAGAACTCACAGAACTCACAGAAATCGCAGAACGCTCGGAGGGTCAGAAGAAACGCGGATCGTCGAAGGCGCCGGACGCGACGAGATAGACGTAGAGGTCGGCGACCGCCACGCTCACCAGCGACGCCCAGGCGAGCTGCATGTGCCGGGCGTTCAGCCGGCCCACCCACTGCCACATCCGGTAGCGCACGGGATGCCGGGAGAAGTGTTTGAGCTTGCCGCCCACGATGTGCCGGCAGGAGTGGCAGGAGAGGGTGTACGCCCAGATCAGCGCGATGTTGACCAGGAAGACGAGGGTGCCGAGCCCCATGTGGCCCCACGCGTGGTGCTCGTCGCGGAAGGCGAGGGCGGTGTCGTAGGTCAGCACTCCGGCGACCAGGAGTGCCGCGTAGAAGAAGTACCGGTGGATGTTCTGCAGGATCAGCGGGAAGCGGGTCTCCCCGGAGTACTTCTTGTGCGGCTCGGCGACCGCGCAGGCCGGCGGGGACGCCCAGAAGCCCCGGTAGTAGGCCTTGCGGTAGTAGTAGCAGGTCAGGCGGAAGCCGAGCGGGAAGATCAGGATCAGGATCGCCGGCGAGAGGCCCCACCAGCTTCCGAACAGCTCCCAGTTGGGCCCGCCGCGCATCGGCTCGCAGTTCTCGGCGAGGCACGGGGAGTAGAACGGCGAGACGTACGGCGCCGCGTAGTAGTCCGCGTTCGAGAGGGCCCGCCAGGTCGAGTAGACGACGAAGGCGAGCAGACCGGCCGCGGTGGCGGCCGGGGCCAGCCACCAGCGGTCGGTCCGCAGATGCGGAGCGGCGATCGCGGCGCGGGTACCGGTTCTCACACCGGTACGTCGGGGTTGGGGGTCTGTGGCGGGAGGTTCCGTACCAGTGGCCACTTGTCCGCTCCGGTCGGGGTCAGGGGGTGTGGCGGGTCCTGTGAGGTGGGGGTGGGGGGATCAGGGGGCGTGGCGGTCGCGCGCGCCGAGCCCCTCGTCGTCCGTGTCCACCCACAGGGACGGGTCGTACGGCGTGTCGGAGATGGTGACGAGATCGGGCCGCTTCGGTACGCCGGCCGTGGTGGTGACCGTCTCCCGGAGCAGCGCGACGCTCTCGCGCAGATGGTTGGTGTCGGATCGGACGCGGCGCATCTCCAGGCCGTCGCTGCCGAGCTGCTTCTCCAGGCGCCCCACCGACCGGATCAGGTCGTCAAGACTGCGCTGGACGGATGCCAGTTCGTCGTGCACGGACATGACTTGCCCTCACTTCTCGCGGGTCCTTCAGGGTCCTTCAGGCCCAAGGCGGCAACGTTCATGCGCCTGCGAGTGTCGCGCGTCACACCTTGCGCTGTGAAGGGATGTGCATCGATTGGCCGAGGCGTATGGGTGCACCGCGCGGTGTTGTACGCCGTACGGATGACCTTCCGATCCGTGGCCGTCGTGTCGCTCTTGGTTGCCGAACCCTTTCCTCTTCAGTGGCCGCATGCATCAGATGAGATCTAAATACCACCAAAAGTGATCATAACGCCCAAGGCTTCACGGAGGTAACCAGAGATGTCCCACGACGGCGTCGGCCCGCGCGCGGTCATGCGCTCGGTCGCCTTCCTCACCGCGAGCGCGCTCGTGCTGCCCGCGCTGGCCGGATGCAGCTCCGACGACGACGACCCGGCCGGCCGGCCCCTCGCCGGCGGGGACATCGCCCGCGCCGACCGCGCGAGGATCGCCGAAGGCGGCACCCTGCGCTGGGGCGTGGACACCGTCCCGGCCACCCTGAACACCTTCCAGGCCGACGCCGACGCCACCACCACCCGGATCGCCCAGGCCGTGCTGCCGTCGATGTTCTGGATGGACAGCCGGGGACGTCCGGCGCACAATCCCGACTACCTGGAGTCCGCCGAGGTCGTCGAGACCGAGCCCAAGCAGGTCGTCCTCTACAAGCTCAACCAGCAGGCCGTCTGGAGCGACGGCCGGGAGATCGGCGCCGCCGACTTCGCCGCCCAGTGGCGCGCCCTGTCCGGCAAGGACTCCGCCTACTGGACCGCCCGCAACGCCGGCTACGACCGCATCGAGAAGATCGAGCGCGGCAAGGGCGACCTGGAGGTCAAGGTCACCTTCAGCCGTACCTACGCCGACTGGAAGTCGCTGTTCGCACCGCTGTACCCGAAGGACGTCATGGGTACCCCGGACTCCTTCAACGACGGGGCCCGCAGGAAGCTGAAGGTCACCGCCGGCCCGTTCGAGGTGAAGAAGGTCGACCGCGAGGGCGACGAGGTCACCCTCACCCGCAACGCCCGCTGGTGGGGCGAACCGGCCCGGCTCTCCACGATCGTGCTGCGCGAGGTGCCCCGCAACGAACGCATCGCCGCGCTCACCGCCGGAACCCTGGACCTGGCCGAGATCGACGCCACGGCCGCCCGCCGCATCTCCGTCGCCGCCGGCCCGCGGGGCACGAGCCCGAGCGGGAGCACGAGCGGGAGTGCGAGCGGGAGTGCGAGCGCGAGCGGGGGCGCGCCGGGGAGCGACGACAAGGGGAGTGCGCCACTGATGGGTCCCGGAGCCGCGGGTGCCGGGGCCGGGCGGTCCGCGGCGAAGGCCCTGCGCTCCTGGGCCGTCGCGAACGGGTCCGACGAGGAGGCCGCCGACGAGGAGATCTCCGCCCGCGAGAAGCAGCGCGAGGCCGCCGCGGAGCTCACGCGTGAGCGGCGGGCCCTCAGCGGCTTCGAGGTGCGCAAGACGCTGGAGCCCGCCTACACCCAGCTCGCCCTCAACGGAGCCGAGGGCCCCCTCGCCGACGAACGGGTCCGCCGCGCCGTGGCCCGCGCCCTGGACCGGCGGGACCTGGCGGAGGCGGTCCTGAAGCCGCTCGGCCTGCCCGCCGAGCCCGTCGGCAGCCACCTCGCGCTCGCCGGGCAGGCCGCCTACGCCGACAGCAGCGGCGCCCTCGGCGACCAGGACGCCAAGGAGGCGCGGGCCCTGCTCGCGGACGCCGGCTGGGTACCGGGCGGTCCGGTGAAGAAGAAGGAGGAGGACAAGGCCGCCGGCGGGAAGGGCGAGAAAGCGGGGACGTCCGACAAGGACTCGGCCAACGACTCTGGCAACGACTCCGCGAACGGTGCCGACGACGACGGCGCGTACATCGTCGGAGAGGACAACGACGGGGACGCCAAGGACGACGGGGACGCCAAGGACGCCGGGGACGCCGAGGACCACGGTGACACCGAGAGCGACGGGAACAACGGCGACGGCCACCTCGCCCAGGACGGCCCCCAGCACACGCGGCTGAAGCAGGGCAGCCACCCCGGCGCCTACGCCCCCGTGGGCACCGCCGCCCCGGCCCAGGCCGGGAGCGCCCCGCTCGCCAAGGACGGCAAGGCGCTCACGCTCGACTTCGTACTCCCCGCCGGGCCCGGCTCGGAGGTCCTCACCCCCGTGGCCGACCGGATCACGAAGATGCTGGAGCGGGTCGGAATCCGTACGGAGATCACCAAGGTCGACGACGAGAGCTACTTCACGGACCACATCGCCTCCGGGGAGTACGACCTCGCCCTCTACTCCTGGCCCGCGACCGCCTTCCCCGCCACCGACGCCCGCCCCGTCTACGCCAAGCCGGTCCCGGCCGCCGACGGCTCGCTGAACGTCGGGCAGAACTACACCCGCGTCGGCACCGACCAGGTCGACCAGCTCTTCGACCAGGCCCTCGTGACGCTCGACGACACGAAGCGCGCCGAGCTGATCCGCAAGGCGGACGCCCGCATCTGGGCGGCGGCCGGCTCGATCCCCCTCTACCAGCGCCCCCAGCTCACCGCCGCCCGCAAGGACCTGGCCAACGCCGGCGCCTTCGGATTCCGTACCCCGGTCTACGAGGACATGGGCTATCTGAAGAAGGGCGCGCGGGGCCCGTCCGGGACCCCGGGGGAGAAGTCCACCGAGCCGTCCGCCTCCGCCTCGGAGTCGGATGCGGAGGCGGATGCGGAGTCCTGATCAGTTCTGATCACCCCACGTGACGGGCCCGGTGGGCCGGTCCGGACGAGGAGGGCGAGCCCCCGGTGCCGAGGGCCCGTACCATGGGGAGAGGCCGTGGCGTGTTCAGCCCGGCAGGGCCCGCGCACCACAGCCGTCTGCGCAGGGCGCTTCTCACCATTCCGGGAGTACGCCAACTCATGGCTTTGTCCATCCAGCGTCACGACATCCGCAACGTCGCCATCATCGCCCACGTCGACCACGGCAAGACCACCATCGTCGACGGCATGCTCAAGCAGGCAGGTGCCTTCGCCGCCCACCAGCTCGACCAGGTCGACGAGCGCATGATGGACTCCGGCGACCTGGAACGTGAGAAGGGCATCACGATCCTCGCCAAGAACACGGCGGTGAAGTACCACCCCAAGGACGGTGGGGACCCGATCACGATCAACATCATCGACACCCCCGGCCACGCCGACTTCGGTGGTGAGGTCGAGCGCGCCCTGTCGATGGTCGACGGTGTCGTGCTGCTCGTCGACTCCTCCGAGGGCCCGCTGCCGCAGACCCGCTTCGTGCTGCGCAAGGCGCTCCAGGCGCGGCTGCCGATCATCCTGTGCATCAACAAGACGGACCGGCCGGACTCGCGTATCGACGAGGTCGTCAACGAGGCCTACGACCTGTTCCTCGACCTGGACGCCGACGAGGAGCAGATCGAGTTCCCGATCGTCTACGCCTGCGGCCGGGACGGCATCGCCTCGCTGACCAAGCCGGCGGACGGCACGGTCCCGACCGACTCCGACTCCCTGGAGCCGTTCTTCTCCACCATCCTGTCGCACATCCCGGCCCCCACCTACGACGAGGGCGCCCCGCTCCAGGCCCACGTCACCAACCTGGACGCCGACAACTTCCTCGGCCGGATCGCCCTGCTCCGCGTCCACCAGGGCGAGCTGAAGAAGGGCCAGACGGTCGCCTGGATGAAGCGCGACGGGTCCGTGTCCAACGTGCGGATCTCCGAGCTGATGATGACCGAGGCGCTCACCCGCAAGCCCGCCGAGAAGGCCGGCCCGGGTGACATCTGCGCGGTCGCCGGTATCACGGACATCATGATCGGCGAGACCCTGGCCGACCCGGAGAACCCGGTTCCGCTGCCGCTGATCACGGTGGACGAGCCCGCGATCTCCATGACCATCGGCACCAACACCTCGCCGCTGGTCGGCCGCGGCAGCACCGGTAAGGGCGCCGACGCGAAGGCGGCCGTGAAGGACCGCAAGGTCACCGCCCGCCAGGTCAAGGACCGCCTGGACCGCGAGCTCATCGGCAACGTCTCGCTGCGCGTCCTGGACACCGGCCGTCCCGACGCCTGGGAGGTGCAGGGCCGAGGCGAACTGGCGCTGGCGATCCTGGTCGAGCAGATGCGCCGTGAGGGCTTCGAGCTCACCATCGGTAAGCCGCAGGTGGTCACCCGGGAGATCGACGGCAAGGTGCACGAGCCCGTCGAGCGGATGACGGTCGACGTGCCCGAGGAGCACATGGGCGCGGTCACGCAGCTCATGGGCGTCCGCAAGGGCCGCATGGACAACATGTCGAACCACGGTTCCGGCTGGGTGCGCCTGGAGTTCGTGGTGCCCTCGCGTGGTCTGATCGGCTTCCGTACCGAGTTCCTCACCCAGACCCGGGGCACCGGTATCGCGCACTCCATCCACGAGGGCCACGAGCCCTGGTTCGGGCCGCTCACGACCCGTAACAACGGCTCCCTGGTCGCCGACCGCGCCGGTGCTGTCACCGCGTTCGCGATGACCAACCTGCAGGAGCGCGGAGTGCTGTTCACCGACCCCGGCACCGAGGTGTACGAGGGCATGATCGTCGGCGAGAACTCCCGCGCCGACGACATGGACGTCAACATCACCAAGGAGAAGAAGCTCACCAACATGCGGTCGTCCTCGGCCGATTCGTTCGAGGCGATCGTTCCGCCGCGCAAGCTGTCGCTGGAGCAGTCCCTGGAGTTCTGCCGCGACGACGAGTGCGTCGAGGTGACCCCGGAGTCCATCCGCATCCGCAAGGTGAACCTGGACGGCCGTGAGCGCGCCCGCGCCGCGAGCCGCGCCAAGCACGGCTGACACGTCGGCTGACACCCCGCCCCGCGCACGCGGGCACATACGGCACCGGGCACCCCTGAGCGCAGGGGTGCCCGGTGCCGTTCGTGCGGGCGGCGGAACTCGCCCCGGATCAGCGGGAAGAAAAGCGTCGGACAAGCCGGAACAGGTCGGAGCGGCACGGCGCAATGTCATTGCGCGGTGTCGTGGGAAGTGGAGCAAAAGAGGAAGGTAGGGATAACCCTCGATCTGGCCGGGAGATGCCCCTGAAGTGGGCGACGCCCACTATCCTTCTCCCCAAGCGGACGGTTGTCGCGGCGGCGTGGACAAGTGCACGACCTGTTCACGCCCGATATACGGCCCGACGGCCAACGGCCCTGCCGTCCAAGCGCGTTGAGTGCACGAAAGCCCTTTGGGAACCTTGCACAAGGGCCGCGCCATTCGCAACGGCTTTTCCCCACGCAGGTGTCCGCTATACGGACACTTTCCTCCGATAGATGTGTAACAAGTCCGTTTCGCAGGGATCTCCGACGAAACCCTTTGTCCGGATTTTGGAAGATGCGGTACCTAGCCGTGATCGAACCGAGACCTCGTGGGTGTGGTTCGGCTCTGTCGCATGGCAGATAGTTAGGCGCGTAGAACTCGGCCGAACGGGTCACGCGTCATCGATGCGGACCCGTGAGCCAGGGGGCACCTGACGATCTCCGACACCAGCGACGGGCGGTGAACGAAGACATGTCGCGTGCTCCCCTTTGCGGTGAACCAGTGGATTCATGAGGAGGAACCCATGCGAGGTGCCACAAGCGCCATATGGGTCGCGTCGTCCCCGATGACAGGTGCAGGCCCTGTGGGTGCGTTTAGTCCCGTTCCCGTTCATGTTCCCGCTCTCGTGGCCGAGGCAGCGATCCGGCGTCGCGAACTTCCTTGACTGCCCCGACCCGTGACCGGCCGGCGTCGGTCGCGGGCCAGGGTCCCCCGGCGGTGGGGTCGACCTCCAGTCGCTGTTCCAGTCGCGCGCTTCGAATGACGTACGCCGTGCGAAGGCCGTCGGACCGCTTGTGTACCCCCGACGACCTCCAACACCTGTGAAACGGACGAATCATGACGAGTCCAACCGAGATCGAGGGTGCTGAGGCCTCTTTCGTCTTGGACAAAGAGAGCGAGCCGCAGGGCGACGCCCAGGAGCCGAAGAAGCTCGAGGGCCGCAGCCCCGGGCAGTTGATGTGGGCGCGCTTCAAGCGCGACCGCACCGGAGTCATCTCCGCGTGCGTAGTGATTTTCTTCTTCGTGGTGTCCGCGTGTGCCCCGCTCATCGCGAAGGTGTACGGCAAGGATCCCTACACGCTCTACGCCCAGGAGCCGGACTTCCCGTTCCTTCTGGACGACTTCGCCATGCCCATCGGTTCCTTCGGCGGCATGTCGGGCGATTTCTGGTTCGGCGTCGAGCCCAAGCTGGGCCGTGACGTGTTCACCATGCTGCTGTACGGCATGCGGACCTCGCTGTACATGGCCGTCGTCATCACGATCCTGTGCGTCGTGACCGGCGTGCTCATCGGCATGGTCAGCGGCTACTTCGGCGGCCGGGTGGACTACTGGGTGGGACGGGTCACGGACTTCTTCCTGGCCTTCCCGCAGCAGCTGTTCTTCATCGCCTTCATGCCCGTGGTGACCGCGATGTTCGTATCCCCGCAGGACGAGACCCCCACCTACCTGCGGGCCCTGGCGATCACTCTGGTGATGTGGTTCCTCGGCTGGATGAGCCTGGCCCGTCTGGTGCGCAGCTCCGTACTGTCGCTGGCCGACCGGGAGTTCGTGGAGGCGGCCAAGGTCTCCGGTGCCTCTCCCTGGCGCATCGTACGCAAGGAGATCCTGCCGAACGTCGTCACGCCGATCCTGGTGCAGGCCACCTACATCCTGCCGAGCACGATCCTCACCATCGCCTTCCTCTCGTTCATCGGCGTCGGCTTCGTCGAGCCGACCCCGGACTGGGGCCGGATGTTCGCCATCGGTGCCGAGGTGTACGAGCAGGACCCGATGTTCATGTTCTTCCCCGGCATCGCGCTGGTGGCCTTCGTGCTCGCCTTCAACCTTCTCGGAGACTCCGTCCGGGACGCATTCGACCCCAAGACCGGACGCTGAACCGTCCACTGGTGGGTGGGGGAGCTGCCGCCCCCGTTCCGGCTATCGGACCGTCAGGCAGCACTCGTGGACAACTAACGACAGGTAGGTGCATCGGCCTCATGAAGCCCATCAGAACGCGTACCGTGCGTGCCATAGCCGTCGCCCTCGTGGCCGGCTCGCTGACCCTGACCGCTTGCTCCAGCGAAAGCGGCGGCAACAACAAGGGCAAGGACGACTCCAAGTCCCAGAAGGACGCTGCCGAGCAGCAGGACCCGGTCGCCTACGGTGACGCCGCCGCGTCCAACGGTCCGGCCGAAGAGGTCGCCGGTGCCACGTCCGGTGGCTTCATCAACGTGTACATGCAGTCGGATCTGACCCACATGGACCCGGGGCAGATCTACGTCAGTGACGCCGGTCAGTTCTCCAACCTGGTCCACCGCGGCCTGACGAACTTCCAGGAGGACAAGGACGGCAACCTGACGGTCGTCGGTGACATCGCCACCGACTCCGGCACGTCCTCCGACGACGGCAAGACCTGGACGTTCGAGATCAAGGACGGCGTCAAGGACGAGGACGGCAAGGCCATCACCTCGGCCGACGTCCGCCACACCATCGAGCGTCTGTACTCCAAGGTCATCTTCGACGGTCCGACCTTCGTCCAGTCCTGGCTCTCGGGCAACGACTACCGCAAGGCGCTGCCGGACGGCCCCTACAAGGGCAAGCACCTGCCGGACTCCGTGCTGGAGACCCCGGACGACAAGACGGTCGTCTTCCACTTCGACCAGCCCCGTCCGGACCTCCCGCAGGCCCTGGCCATGGCCGGCTACTCCATCGTGCCCGAGAAGGCGGATACGAAGGAGAAGTACGACAAGGCCCCGAAGTCCCTCGGCCCGTACAAGATCGCCGAGCACAAGCCGGGCAAGTCGATGAAGCTGGTCAAGAACGACCAGTGGGACGCCAAGACGGACGCGGTGCGTCACCAGTACGTCGACGGCTACAACTTCAGCAGCACCATTGCCCAGGCCAGCCAGACCAAGCGTCTGACCGCCGACCAGGGCGAGGCCAAGAACGCCATCCAGTTCACCGACTCGGTGGACCCGGCCCAGATGTCCACGGTCATCGGCAACGCGGACGCCAAGAAGCGCACCATCCAGGGCTTCCAGCCCTACGTGTGGCAGCTGACCTTCAACCTGGACCGGATGAAGGACAAGAAGGTCCGTGACGCGATCACCTACGCGATCCCGAACCAGTCCATGATCCAGGCGGACGGTGGTCGCTACGGCGGTGAGGTCGCCGGCGGTCTGCTCGCCCCGACCCTGCCGAACTACGACCCGGAGTACGACCCGTTCGGCAAGCTGAAGAAGCCCAACGGCGACCCGGAGAAGGCCAAGGAGCTGCTGAAGGAGGCGGGTGTCAAGGAGGGCACGAAGCTCAGCTACGCCTACGCCAACACCCCGCGCGGCCAGGCCCAGATGGTCATCATCAAGGACGCGCTCAACAAGATCGGCTTCGACGTCCAGGCGAAGGAGATCGACCGGGCCAGCTTCTACGAGCAGGTCGGCAAGCTGAAGAACCCGTTCGACCTCTACATGACCGGCTGGGGCCAGGACTGGTCGTCGCCGTCCACGGTCATCACCCCGGTCTACGACGGTGAACTCGTCGCCGACGGTGCGTCTAACTACTCGCACATCAACGACAAGCAGGTCAACGACCTCATCAAGAAGGCTCTGACCCAGGAGCCGGAAGAGGCCGCCAAGTCCTGGGAGAAGGCTCACCACCGCATCGTGGAGGAGATCAACCCGGCTGCTCCGGTCTACTACTCGAAGCAGATCCAGCTCTACGGTTCGAACATCGGTGGCGCCGTGTACAGCAACGAGTCGAGCTACATCGACATCAACAACCTGTACCTGAAGAAGCCGTAACCCGTCAGCTCGGCTGACCGCGGGGGTGTGCGCCAGGCGGAGCGCACCCCCGCGGCCGGTACCCCCTCCCTGCCGCCGCGTTTCGAAGAGAGCATCCACCCGCCATGCTTCAGTTCCTCATCCGCAGGCTGATCGGCGCCGTCGTCATCATGTTCCTGATCGGCGCCTTCACGTTTTTCCTCTTCTATACGATCCCCCAGGACTTCGCCCAGTTGTCCTGCGGCAAGAACTGCTCCCCGGAGAACATCGCGGTGATCCGCGAGAACCTCGGCCTGGACAAGCCCATCACCGCCCAGTTCTGGGAGTTCATGAGAGGGATCGTGGCCGGGCGGGACTTCGCTCAGGGACACTGCTCCGCGCCGTGCCTGGGGATGTCCTTCGACAGCGGCGAGTTCGTCTGGGACTCGATCATGGACCGTTTCCCGCTGACGCTGTCGCTGACCGTCGGTGGTCTGGTGATCTTCCTGATCGTGGGTCTCGGCGCGGGTCTGCTCGCCGCGTGGAAGCGCGGCACGGCGGCCGACAAGGCCGTCAGCGGTGCTTCGATCGTGCTCAGCTCGTTCCAGATCTACTTCCTCGGCCCCATCGCCCTCGGCATCTTCGTCTACCAGACCGGCTGGATGGACAACCCGAAGTACAGTCCCTTCACCGAGAACCCGTTCACCTGGGCCGCCGGCATGATCATTCCGTGGGCCGTGATGGCCACGATCTTCACCGCTCAGTACACCCGTATGTCGCGCTCGACCATGATCGAGCAACTGCAGGAGGAGCACGTCCGCACCGCCCGCGCCAAGGGCATGAGGCAGCGGTACGTCTTCTTCCGCTACGCCTGGCGCGGCTCGCTGATCCCGATCGTCACGATTCTCGGTATGGACCTCAGCGCACTGCTGTCCGGTGCCGTGGTCACGGAGTTCACCTTCGACCTGGCCGGTATCGGACGTCTCGCGGTCGATTCGTCACTGACGAAGGACCTGCCGGTGACGATGGGCGTCATGCTGTTCGGGGCCTTCTTCATCCTGATCCTGAACATCATCGTCGACCTCGCGTACGCCTACATCGACCCGCGCGTGCGCCTCAGCTAGGAGAGACACCGTGACCACTCTGACCAAGACCGAAGGCGGGACGGCCCCGACCGGGCCGGATGCCTTCCTCTCGGTCCGCGACCTGCGGGTGCGGTTCTCCACCGAGGACGGCACCGTCAAGGCGGTCGACGGACTGTCCTTCGACGTCGAACGCGGCAAGACGCTCGGCATCGTCGGCGAGTCGGGCTCCGGCAAGTCCGTCACCAACCTGACCGTGCTCGGCCTGCACAACTCCAAGACCACCACCGTGGAGGGCCAGATCCTCCTCGAGGGACGGGACCTGGTCACCACGGCCGAGAAGGAGATGGAGAAGCTCCGCGGCAACAAGGTCGCGATGATCTTCCAGGACCCGCTGACGGCGCTCTCGCCGTACTACACGGTGGGCCGGCAGATCGCCGAGCCGTACATGAAGCACACCGGCGCCTCCAAGAAGGAGGCGCGGGCTCGGACGATCGACATGCTGGCCAAGGTCGGCATTCCACAGCCCCAGACCCGGGTGGACGACTACCCGCACCAGTTCTCCGGCGGTATGCGCCAGCGCGTCATGATCGCCATGGCGCTGGTCTGCGACCCCGACCTGCTGATCGCCGACGAGCCGACCACGGCCCTGGACGTGACCGTCCAGGCGCAGATCCTCGACCTGCTCAAGGAACTCCAGCAGGAGTTCGGCTCGGCCATCATCTTCATCACCCACGACCTCGGCGTCATCTCCGACATGGCCGACGACCTGCTGGTGATGTACTCGGGCAGGGCCGTGGAGCGCGGCGGCGTCCGCGAGGTACTGCGTGAGCCCAAGCACCCCTATACCTGGGGTCTGCTCAGCTCGATGCCCCGCCTCGGCGGCGACACCTCGCAGGCGCTCAACCCGATCCCCGGATCGCCGCCCAGCCTGCTGAACCCGCCCTCCGGCTGCCCCTTCCACCCGCGCTGCGCCTTCACGGGCGAGGTGCGGGGCGACCTGTGCAGCACCGAGCGCCCGCCGCTCGCCGAAGGCCGCGCCGCCGCGTGCCATCTGACGGCGGAGCAGAAGCAGACCATCTTCATCGACAAGATCCAGCCCCGGCTGCGCTAGGGAGATCCGAGACATGAGCGACAACCTCACCCTCCCCGCACAGCAGGGCTCCGCCGGCGCGTCGACCGAGACGCTGCTGAAGGTCGAGGGCCTCACCAAACACTTCCCGATCTACGGCGGCTTTCCGATCAAACGGAAGGTCGGCGCCGTGCAGGCCGTCGACAAGGTCGACCTGACCGTCGGCGTCGGAGAGAGCGTCGGTCTGGTGGGCGAGTCGGGCTGCGGCAAGTCGACCACGGGCCGGCTCATCACCCGGCTGCTTGAGCCGACCAGCGGGAAGATCGAATACGCGGGCCGGGACATCACGCACGCCTCGCGCCGGCAACTGGCGCCCGTGCGGTCCGAGATCCAGATGATCTTCCAGGACCCTTACTCCTCGCTGAACCCGCGCCAGACCGTCGGCACCATCATCAGGTCGCCGATGGAGGTCAACGGGATCGACCCGGCGGGCGGCCGGGAGAAGAGGGTCCGTGAGCTGCTCGAGCTCGTCGGCCTCAACCCCGAGCACTACAACCGCTTCCCGCACGAGTTCTCCGGCGGCCAGCGCCAGCGCATCGGCGTCGCCCGCGCCCTCGCGCTCAACCCGAAGCTCATCGTGGCGGACGAGCCGGTCTCCGCGCTGGACGTGTCGATCCAGGCCCAGGTCGTCAACCTGCTGCAGAAGGTCCAGGAAGAGCTGGGCATCGCCTTCCTGTTCATCGCCCACGACCTGGCGGTGGTCCGGCACTTCTCGCAGCGTCTGGCCGTGATGTACCTCGGCAAGGTGGTCGAGGTCGGCGACCGGGACTCCATCTACAACCGGCCCCGGCACCCCTACACCCACGCCCTGCTGTCGGCCGTGCCCGAGGTGGCCATGGACGACGAGAGCGAGAACCGGGAGCGCATCCGGCTCGCCGGGGACGTGCCCTCGCCGATCATGCCGCCGTCCGGCTGCCGCTTCCGCACGCGCTGCTGGAAGGCGCAGGACAAGTGCGCCACCGAGGAGCCGCCGCTCGTCCGGATCTCCGGCAACAAGGAAGGGCACCTGACCGCCTGCCACTTCCCGGAGGACCCGACCACGGAGGCCCGCGGCGAGGACATCGTCCTCGACCCGGCGCTGAAGGCCCTGGAGGACGAGTCCGCCGAGAAGGAGTGACTCGGAGCACGAGACTCGAAGGACCGCCAACGGCTGCTGCCCGCCCCTTCCGGGGCGGGCAGCAGCCGTTGGCGGTCCTGTGGCCGCACACGTGGCAGACCTCGTCATGCACACGTGCATACGGTGGGAGTTGTCCCCGTACGGACGTCGCGCATGTGCGTTGCACGCCCTTTGCGCCGATATTGGCGTAAAGCGTCAGCGCACCCCTGCGTACGTACGAGGAGGCACCCCATGCGCGGAGCCACGCACGCCACATGGGCCGTATGCGCGGTGGCGGTCGTCCTCGCGGCGACGGCCTGCGGCGGCGGGGGCGGCAGCGGTGACGCCGGCGCGGTGCTGAGTGCCTCCTGGGGCGACCCGCAGAACCCGCTGGAGCCGTCCAACACCAACGAGGTTCAGGGCGGCAAGGTCCTCGACATGATCTTCCGGGGCCTCAAGCGCTACGACCCGAAGACCGGCAAGGCCCGGGACATGCTCGCCGAGAGCATCCAGACCAAGGACTCGCAGAACTTCACCGTCAGGGTCAAGAACGGCTGGACCTTCAGCAACGGCGAGAAGGTCACCGCCAAGTCCTTCGTCGACGCCTGGAACTACGGCGCGAGCCTGAAGAACAACCAGCGCAACGCCTACTTCTTCGGCTACATCGAGGGCTACGACAAGACCCACCCCGAGAACGGCGGCAAACAGACCGCCGACACCCTCTCCGGGCTCAAGGCCGTCGACGAACTGACCTTCACCATCAAGCTCACCCAGAAGTTCTCGACCTTCCCCGACACCCTCGGCTACGCCGCCTTCGCCCCGCTGCCCCGGGCCTTCTTCGACGACCACGCCGCCTGGGTCGCCAAGCCGGTCGGCAACGGCCCGTACGCCGTCGACACGTACACCAGGGGCTCGCAGATGTCCCTGCGGAAGTGGGCGCACTACCCCGGCGACGACAAGGCGCAGAACGGCGGTGTCGACCTCAAGGTCTACACCGACAACAACACCGCCTACACCGACCTCATCGCCGGCAACCTCGACCTGGTCGACGACGTCCCCGCCGCCCAGCTGAAGAACGTCAGGAGCGACCTGGGCGACCGCTACCTCAACACCCCCGCCGGCATCATCCAGACCCTCGCCTTCCCCTTCTACGACAAGGCCTGGAACAAGTCCGGCTCGGAGAAGGTCCGCAAGGGCCTGTCGATGGCGATCAACCGCGACCAGATCACCGAGACCCTCTTCGTGAAGACCCGCACCCCCGCCACCGACTGGACCTCCCCGGTCCTCGGCAAGGACGGCGGTTTCCAGGACGGGCTGTGCGGTGATGCCTGCACGTACAAGCCGGACGAGGCGAAGAAGCTCATCCAGCAGGGTGGCGGCCTGCCCGGCGGCAAGGTCACCCTCACCTACAACGCGGACACCGGCTCCCACAAGGACTGGGTCGACGCGGTCTGCAACTCCATCAACAACGCGCTGGGCAACGAGCGCGCCTGCGCCGGCAACCCGGTCGGCACCTTCGCCGACTTCCGCAACCGGATCACCCAGCAGAAGATGAGCGGCCCGTTCCGCGCCGGCTGGCAGATGGACTACCCGCTCATCCAGAACTTCCTCCAGCCGCTCTACTACACCAACGCCTCCTCCAACGACGGCAAGTGGTCCAACAAGAACTTCGACGAGTTCGTCGACCGGGCCAACCAGGAGACCGACACCGCCAAGGCCGTCGGACTGTTCCAGCAGGCCGAAGGGGTCGTCCGCGACAACATGGCCGCCATCCCGCTGTGGTACCAGAACGGCAGCGCGGGCTGGTCCGAGCGGCTGTCCCACGTGAAGCTCAACCCCTTCAGCGTCCCCGTGTACGACCAGATCAAGGTGAGCTGATCCGCCATGGGACGCTACGTCGTCCGGCGTCTGCTCCAGATGATCCCGGTGTTCGTCGGGGCCACGCTGCTGATCTTCCTCATGGTGAACGTGATGGGCGACCCCATCGCCGGCCTCTGCGGCGAGCGGCAGTGCGACCCGGCGACGGCCGCCCAGCTGAAGAAGGAGTTCGGCCTCGACAAGCCCGTCTGGCAGCAGTACCTGACCTACATGGGGAACGTCTTCACCGGTGACTTCGGTACGGCGTTCAACGGTCAGAAGGTCACCGAGCTGATGCTGACCGCGTTCCCCGTCACCATCCGGCTCACGCTCATCGCGATCCTCTTCGAGATCGTCATCGGCATCGCCCTCGGCGTGATCACCGGACTGCGCCGGGGACGCCCCGTCGACACCGGCGTCCTGCTGCTCACCCTCGTCGTCATCTCCGTCCCCACCTTCGTCACCGGTCTGCTGCTCCAGCTGCTGCTGGGGGTGGAGTGGGGGTGGATCAGTCCGTCGGTCTCCTCCGAGGCCCCGTTCGGCGAGCTGATCGTGCCCGGCCTGGTGCTGGCCTCCGTCTCCCTCGCCTACGTCACCCGGCTGACCCGCACCTCCATCGCCGAGAACCGTCGCTCCGACTACGTCCGCACCGCCATCGCCAAGGGGCTGCCCCGGCGCCGGGTGATCACCCGGCACCTGCTGCGCAACTCCCTCATCCCGGTGGTCACCTTCATCGGCGCCGACATCGGCTTCCTCATGGGCGGCGCGATCGTCACCGAGCGGATCTTCAACATCCACGGCGTCGGCTACCAGATCTACCAGGGCATCCTGCGGCAGAACACCCAGACCGTCGTCGGCTTCGTGACCGTCCTCGTGCTGGTCTTCCTGGTCGCGAACCTCGTCGTCGACCTTCTGTACGCCGTACTCGACCCGAGGATCCGCTATGCCTGAACAGCACTTCGACCCCGCTCGAGCCATCGCGGGGACCGGCATGGGCGGCTCCATGGACCTGGGCGTCGACGAGGCCGAGACCCTGGAGAGGACGCCCGGCGGCCCGGACGGCACCGGCCCGCAGGGCAAGCCGCGCTCCCTGTGGTCGGACGCCTGGCGCGACCTGCGCCGCAACCCCGTCTTCATCGTCTCCTCCCTGGTGATCCTCTTCCTGATTGTCATCTCCCTGTGGCCCTCGCTGATCACCTCCGGCAGCCCGCTCAAGTGTGACCTGGCCAAGGCCCAGGAGGGCTCCCAGCCCGGCCACCCCTTCGGCTTCAACGGACAGGGCTGCGACGTCTACACCCGTACCGTCTACGGCGCCCGTACGTCCGTCACGGTCGGCGTCTGCGCCACGCTCGGGGTCGCGGTCCTCGGCAGCGTCCTGGGCGCGACGGCCGGCTTCTTCGGCGGGGTGGGGGACTCGGTCCTGTCCCGGATCACCGACGTCTTCTTCGCCATCCCGGTCGTCCTCGGCGGTCTGGTGCTGCTGTCCGTGGTGACCAGCAACTCGGTGTGGCCCGTCATCGGGTTCATGGTGCTGCTCGGCTGGCCGCAGCTCTCCCGGATCGCCCGCGGTTCGGTCATCACCGCCAAGCAGAACGACTACGTCCAGGCCGCGCGGGCGCTCGGCGCCTCCAACTCCCGCCTGGTGCTGCGCCACATCGCGCCCAACGCCATCGCCCCGGTCATCGTCGTGGCGACGATCGCGCTCGGTACGTACATCTCGCTGGAGGCGACCCTGTCCTACCTCGGCGTCGGGCTGAAACCGCCCAGCGTCTCCTGGGGCATCGACATCTCCTCGGCCTCGCCCTACATCCGCAACGCCCCGCACGCGCTCCTGTGGCCCTCCGGCGCCCTCGCGATCACCGTCCTGGCGTTCATCATGCTCGGCGACGCGGTGCGCGACGCCCTCGACCCGAAGCTGAGGTGAGCCGCCGCCATGCTGCTCGAAGTGCGTGACCTGCACGTGGAGTTCCACACCAGGGACGGCGTCGCCAAGGCCGTCAACGGCGTCAGCTACGGCGTCGACGAGGGGGAGACACTCGCGGTGCTGGGCGAGTCCGGCTCCGGCAAGTCGGTGACCGCGCAGGCGATCATGGGCATCCTCGACATGCCGCCCGGCCGGATCACCGGCGGCGAGGTCGTCTTCCAGGGCCGCGACCTCCTCGGCCTGAAGGAGGAGCAGCGCCGCAAGGTCCGGGGCGCCGAGATGGCGATGATCTTCCAGGACGCTTTGTCCTCCCTCAACCCGGTGATCTCCGTGGGGGACCAGCTCGGCGAGATGTTCGTCGTGCACCAGGGCATGTCGAAGAAGGACGCGCGGGCGAAGGCCGTCGAGCTGATGGACCGGGTGCGCATCCCCGCCTCCCGGGAGCGGGTCGGGCAGTACCCGCACCAGTTCTCCGGCGGCATGCGCCAGCGCATCATGATCGCCATGGCGCTGGCCCTGGAACCGGCCCTGATCCTCGCCGACGAACCGACCACCGCCCTCGACGTCACCGTCCAGGCCCAGGTCATGGAACTCCTCGCGGAACTCCAGCGCGAGTACCGCATGGGGCTCATCCTCATCACCCACGACCTCGGTGTGGTCGCCGACGTCGCCGACCGCATCGCCGTCATGTACGCGGGGCGGATCGTCGAGTCGGCCCCCGTGTACGACATCTACAAGGCCCCCGCCCACCCGTACACCCGCGGTCTGCTGGACTCCATCCCCCGCCTCGACCAGAAGGGCGGGGAGCTCTACGCCATCAAGGGACTGCCGCCCAACCTCATGAGCATCCCGCCCGGCTGCGCCTTCCACCCCCGCTGCCCGATGGCCCAGGACATCTGCCGCACCGACGAGCCGCCGCTGTACGAGGTCACCGGGTCGGACGCCGAGCGCGGCAGCGCCTGCCACTTCTGGAGGGAGTGCCTGCATGGCTGAGCCGACGGGCGGGGCGCAGGGAAAGCCGGGCTTCGAGAAGGGCGGGGCGGCCGACGTGGCGGGCGTGGCGGGCGTGGCGGGCGCCGGGCCTGCCGGGGGGCCTGCCGGTGAGCCGATCCTGGAGGTCTCCGGCCTGGTCAAGCACTACCCGCTGACCCGGGGCATCCTGATCCGCAAGCAGATCGGCGCCGTGAAGGCCGTCGACGGGGTCGACTTCACCCTCGGCCGGGGCGAGACCCTGGGCATCGTGGGAGAGTCGGGATGCGGCAAGTCGACGGTCGCGAAGATGCTGGTCCATCTGGAGAAGCCGACGGCCGGCGTGATCCGCTACAAGGGCGAGGACATCACCAAGCTGTCGGGGAAGGCGCTCAAGGCCGTCCGCCGCAACATCCAGATGGTGTTCCAGGACCCGTACACCTCCCTCAACCCCCGGATGACGGTGGGCGACATCATCGGGGAGCCCTTCGACATCCACCCCGAGGTGGCGCCGAAGGGCGACCGGCGGGGGCGGGTCCAGCACCTGCTGGACGTGGTCGGGCTCAACCCGGAGTACATCAACCGGTATCCGCACCAGTTCTCCGGCGGCCAGCGCCAGCGCATCGGCATCGCGCGCGGGCTGGCGCTGCGCCCCGAGGTGATCGTCGCCGACGAACCGGTCTCCGCGCTGGACGTCTCCGTCCAGGCCCAGGTGATCAACCTGATGGACCGGCTCCAGACCGAGTTCGACCTGGCGTTCGTCTTCATCGCCCACGACCTGTCGATCGTCCGGCACATCTCCGACCGGGTCGGCGTGATGTACCTGGGCCGGATCGTCGAGATCGGCACCGACACCCAGATCTACGACCACCCGACCCACCCGTACACGCAGGCACTCCTGTCCGCCGTCCCCGTACCGGACCCGGTGGCCCGGGAACACCGCGAGCGGATCATCCTCACCGGCGACGTCCCGTCCCCCACCAACATCCCCTCCGGCTGCCGCTTTCGCACCCGCTGCTGGAAGGCGCAGACACGCTGCGCCGAGGAGGTGCCGCTGCTGGCGGTCCCCGAGGTGTTCCGCAAGACCGGCGGCCCGGCGGCACACGACTCGGCCTGCCACTTCGCGGAGGAGAAGCAGGTGGTGCCCTAGGGGAGCCTTCGGGCGGCTCCTGCGGCGGTCGGCGCAGCTCGTAGGGCCGCGGCGCAGCCTGTGAGAAGGCGCCGCCGTCAGCGGGCGGAGCGCCGTTCCTCCCCATGTCCGCTCCGCTGGGCGAAGGACGACGGGACGTGGGGCGGTTTTGGACGCGGGCCGGGTACGGCAACGGGCCGGGGCGACATGGCGCGCCCCGGCCCGTTCACGGCACCCGCACGGCCGTACGCCGAACAGCCTCGCGTGTCCGTATATCGGCACCGCTTCCCCGAAGTTGCCTCCGTGTCAACGGAGTTCAGGCCTCCGGAGCGGCGGGTGCGAGCGAGCGCCTGAGGAAGTCGAGCTGGAGGCGGAGCAGGTTCTCGGCGACTTCCTCCTGCGGGGTCATGTGTGTGACGCCGGAGAGGGGCAGCACCTCATGGGGGCGGCCGGCCGCGAGGAGGGCCGAGGACAGGCGCAGCGAGTGGGCGACCACCACGTTGTCGTCCGCCAGCCCGTGAATGACCATCATGGGGCGGTGCGGCGCGGCGGCGTCGACCAGGCCCGCGTCGTCGATCACCGAGTTGCGGCGGTAGACCTCCGGCTGCTCGTCCGGGTGGCCGATGTAGCGCTCCTGATAGTGGGTGTCGTACAGGCGCAGGTCGGTGACCGGGGCGCCCACCACCGCCGCGTGGAAGACGTCCGGCCGGCGCAGCACCGCGAGGGCGGCCAGGTAGCCGCCGAAGGACCAGCCCCGGATGGCGACGCGGCTCAGGTCGAGCGGGAAGTCGGAGGCGAGGGCCTGGAGGGCGTCCACCTGGTCCTGGACGGTGATCGCGGCGATGTCGTCCTTGACGGCCTTCTCCCAGGCGGGGGAGCGGCCGGGGGTGCCGCGGCCGTCGGCGACGATCACCGCGAAGCCCTGGTCGGCGAACCACTGCGAGGTCAGGTGCGGGTTGTGCGCGGCCACCACGCGCTGGCCGTGCGGGCCGCCGTAGGGGTCCATGAGGACGGGGAGGGGGGTGTCACCGTGGTAATCCGTCGGCATAAGCACGGCGCACGGGATTCGGCGTGCGCCCCCCTGGGTGAGGGTCACCCGAGGGGACATACCGGGGTCTTCGGCGTACGAGCGGACCGTCAGCGTCGGTTTCCCGTCACGCAGAATCCGCGCCCGCGCCCCCGGCCGGTCCGGTGTCGCGGACACGAGTACGGTCACACCCCCGGCGCGTACCGCAAAGTGCACGCCGGGCTCCTGGGAGACGCGCTCCACGCCCAGTTCGTTCACCCGGTAGACGTGCACCTCGCCGACCTCCGGGCCGCCGTCCGCCGACCCCGGCCTCGGCTCCGCTCCCGCCGACGCCGATACCAGCACGTCGTCGTCCGAGACGTCCAGTACCGCGCGGATGTGCAACTGCGGTCCGGTCAGCGGTCGTTCGCCTACGACGAGCCGTCGTGCGCCCCCCTCGTCCGCGATGCGGACCAACTGCCCGGAAGGGCTCCAGCACGGCACCCCTGCGAAAAGATCAAGCCAAACTGGATCTTCGTCGGCGTGCACCATCCGGGTGGCCCCGGTGTCCGGGTCCACCGCCAGGAACAGCTGACTGCGCTGGTCGCGCGCCTGTACGAGCAGCAGTGGCGCACCCGCCGCTGACCAGTGCGCATGCGCCATGTACGGGTACCGCGCCCGGTCCCACACGACCTCCGTACGCGCCCCGTCCAGCCCGATCACGAACAGCCGCACCTCCGCGTTCGCGGTCCCCGCCGCCGGGTACGCCACCCGCTGCGGCTCCCGATCCGGATGCGCCGGATCGGAGATCCACCACCGCCTCACCGGCGTGTCGTCCGCGCGCGCCACCAGCAGCCGGTCCGACTCGGGCGCCCACCAGAAGCCCCGCGAACGACCCATCTCCTCGGCCGCGATGAACTCCGCCAGACCGTAGGTGACGTTCTCCGTCTCGGGGGTCGCCAGCGCCCGGTCGTCCGCCCCCTCCGCTTTGACGACCCGCAGCGCACCCTGCGCGACGTAGGCGATGTGATGCCCGTCGGGCGACGGCCGGGGGTCGATCACCGGTCCGGGAGTGGGCAGTTCACGTGCCGCCCCGGCCCGCAGCCCGGCCGTGAAAAGCCGCCCTGACAAGGCGAAAGAGGCCAACTCGACCTCCGCGTCGGTCGCGTAGCCGACGATGCCGGCGCCTCCCTCGCGACTGCGCTCGCGCCGCGCCCGCTCCTGGGCCGACAGGCTCTCCGCGGCGCCGCCCAGCAGGGCGCGCGGGTCGGCCGCCACGCGCTCCCCGCCGTCCTGGGGGTCGAGTACCCACAGCGAATTCGCCCGGTCCGTACCGGAACCGGAACGCAGGAACACGACCCGGGAACCGTCGGGTGCCACGGTGAACGAACGCGGCGCGCCGAGCGTGAAGCGCTGGGTGCGGGCGTGCCGTCGGGGGAAGGAGTCAGCGTCGGTCGTCATGCCATGACCATATTGGCCATGCGCCCCCTTGTGCGGCCGTGCGCCGACCGATGCGCACGTACGGATAGTTATGATCGTTAGCGCATAGTGGGTATGAACCTGCTGGCTGCTGTGTGGATTTATCTGCCCCCATATTCCTACCCCCCTGTCGTCCTGGGATCCTTGGAGGTGAGCCGCCGTGGCACTCTCGATTTCGGCGGTAGTGCTGCTGGCGATCATCGTCTTCCTGCTGATCAAGAAGTCGGGCCTCAAGACGGGGCATGCGGTCATCTGCATGCTCCTCGGCTTCTACATGGCGTCGTCGACGATCGCGCCTACGATCAGTGAGCTGACGACCAACATCGCGGGCATGATCGGCAGCATCAACTTCTGACCCCGCCGGCCTCGTCCGGGCCGCCTCCAGCCTCCGCCGGGGCGCTGGTGCGACAGGCAGGCCCGGACGAACCTCAAGGACCGGCGCGTGGAAGCAATCGGCGTGCTCGCCGTCACCGGGCTCCTTGTCGCGTGGCTGCTGTGGAGCCTCTGGAACCTCTACCGCATTCCCGTCGGCCTGCGCGACGGATCGTGGCAGCGCCCGCTGTGGTGGGCGCGCCTGTGGTCCCTCGCGCTGTTCGTCGGCTGCGTGGCCTGGGTCCGGGGAGCGCTCAGCGGCGGGTTCGACGTGGGCGAGACATGCGCGTACGCCCATCAGCAGAGGTACGACAGTGCCTACCGGGCGGCCCATGTCGAGGAGTCCCGGCGGCTGTTCCCGTTGCACAACAAGTGCAACGGTGCATACGACCTGGTTCCGGCCTGGGTCAACCCGACGATCCTCAACTGCGCCGCCTTCGTGCTGCTCGCCACGGCGGTGCTGCTGTGGTTCGGTGTCAGGTGCTTCACCGACCGTGGCGCGCCGGGCAGCGCGGTGCGGCGACTCGGGGGTGTCGACCTCTCGCCTGTTACTCGGCGGTAAGGAATGATGCCGGGCAATCATCCACGCGTTCAGGGGCGGTGCCACCGGTGACGACTTCCGAGGAACAGGCCAGGGTGCACGTCTTCCGCTGCGGTGCACGATGCGCGCCGTCGGCCCCGCCTTCCGTCCGCCGCGGCTTCAGGCCGAGGCCGGCCTCAGCGGCGCTCGGGCAGGTCGGCCTCCGCCGGCAGGGTGGAGAGCGTGCGCGGCGCCTTGGTCGACGACGCCGCGGGCGCGGTCTCCTTCCCGCAGAAGGCCGCCTCCAGCGTCCCGCCGAGCGCCGTGTTCGCCGCGCCCCGGTTCGAGGTGTTCGCCATGGCGGAGAGCGCGCGCCGGCCGTCACGGGTGGCGAAGGCATACGTGTAGAAGCCCTGCACGGTGCCGGTGTGCCCGTACACCTGGGTGCCGCAGGACAGGTCGTAGCGGCGCAGCCCGAGTCCGTAGAAGCGGGTCTGGGTGGCGTCCGTCGGGGTGACCGTGGTCATGGCGTCCAGCATCCGGGGTGAGAGCAACCTGCCCCGCATCAGCGCGGTCGTGAAGGTGTTCAGGTCGGCCGGGTCGGAGATGACCGCGCCGGCCGACTGGGCCCAGGAAGCGGTCTGCTCCGTGGAGTCGACGAGCGGCGCCCCCGCCTCGTCGGGGTGGAGGTAGCCGCGCACGTGCGCTCCCTCGATCCGGGTCTCCGGGTGGACGTAAGAGGTGTGACGCAGCTTCAGCGGGTTGATGATGCGCCGCTCGTACTGCTTGGCGACCGAGGTCCCCGTGGCGTTCTCGATGAGCATGCCGACGACGACGAAGTTGGCGTTGGAGTACTTGTAGGCCACGCCGGGCTCGGCGGTGCGGGGTTCGGCCAGCGAGAGGTCGACCAGCTCCTGGTAGGTGAAGACGCGGTTGCGCACGGCTTCGAAGCCGGGCACGGTCTTGGCGAACATGGCCTCGGTGTAGTCGGCCAGGCCGCTGCGGTGGGTGAGCAGGTGACGGACCGTGATGCGGTCGTCGGGCAGCAGTCCGGGAAGGTGGTGGTTGACCGGTGTGTCGAGCTCCAGCCGTCCCTCGTCGACCAGTTGGAGCAGCACAACGCTGGAGAAGGTCTTGCTGACGCTGCCGATGCGGAAGCGTGCCCGGGTGTCCATGGCCTCGCCGGAGACGCGGTCGCGGACGCCGGCAGTGAGCGTTTGGACGCCGTCGGGACCGGTGAAGCGGGCCATCGCGCCCGGAGCGCCGTTGGCCATGGCGGAGTTCAGGGCCGCGGTCACGCCGTCCATGTCGGGGGCGGGGGCGGCGGGGGCGGCGGGGGTCGCGGGGCCGGCAGGGGCCGTGGGGGCTGCCGGTGCCGCGGAGGCCGCGGTGGCGGGGGCGAGACCGCCGGCGAGGGCGGCGATCAGGGTGGCGCTCATGGCCAGACGTCGGTGCGTTGACAGGGGCACGTGACTTCCTCGTTCTCGACTCATCGGAAAAGCGGCACACGTGTGGGGGTGTGCCGTGGGGGCCTGGGAGGAGCGAACACTGCGCGCTGTCCCGGATCCCCATGGAGCATGAGTGCCAACGCGTCACGTCGGTTCCTGTCACGGGGCGCCGATATCCCGTCCGACAGGGTGTCAGGACCGTTTCCTGGTAGGCCGGCGGAGCGTCGCCGGGGTTCGGAACAGGTCCGGGCGCAGAAGAACCGTCCCGGACGGGGTCGGGGCGGTGGCAGAGGGGGGGACGTCGGCATTTCCGTGTGTCTGCCGGACGCCCCGCCGCTCAGGCGCGACCCGCCGCCTTTCGCTTCGAGGCGACCGCGCTGACAGGCGCTCTACTCCGCAGACTGCCGCCCGCGACCAGCGTGAGCAGCCCGAGAACCGGTCACACCAGCCCTTTGACCTGCGTATCCAAGGTGGCGCAGGCTCAGTTCCAGAGGCTGGTTCCCGCTGTACGACAAGTGCAACGCGCGCTGCGACCTGGTTCCGGCCCGGGTCGACCCGGCCGTCGTGAACTGCGCCGCCTTCGTCCTGCTCGCCACGGCCGTGCTGCTGTGGTTCGGCGTCGCGCGTCTCGCCGGCCGTGGCGCGTCGGGCAGCGCGGTGCGGCGACTCGGGGGTGTCGACCTCTCGCCTGTTACTTGCCGGTAAGGAATGATGGCGGGCAATCATCCACGCGTTCAGGGGCGGTGCCACCGGTGACGACTTCCGAGGAACAGGAACGGGAACAGACCAGGGTGCACGTCTTCCGCGACGACGCCCTCGGAGACCACGACGCGGTGGGCCTCGCCGAGGCGATCCGCCGGGGAGAGGTCGGGGCCGCCGAGGCCGCCCGTGACGCGGCGGCCAGGGTCGGGGCGGTGGAGGACCGCCTCCACGCCGTCCAGGTGCACATCGAGGTCCCGGCATACCGCTCCGGGCCGGTCGGCGCCCTCGCCGGGGTGCCGACCTTCGTCAAGGACAACACCGACTACCAGGGGCTGCCCACCGGGCACGGCAGCGCCGCGTTCGCGCCGAAGGCCGCACGCCGCCACGCCCCGTTCGCCCGGCAGTTCCTGAGCACCGGCGTCACGGTGCTCGGCAAGACCCGGCTGCCCGAGTTCGGGTTCAGCCCGACCACGGAGTACGAGGACGCCGAGCCCGTCCGCAACCCATGGCACACGGGCCACTCGGCGGGCGGTTCGTCGGGCGGCAGCGCGGCCCTCGTCGCCGCCGGAGCGGTACCGGTCGCGCACGCCAACGACGGCGGCGGCTCGATCCGGATTCCCGCCGCCTGCTGCGGACTCGTCGGGCTGAAGCCCACCCGGGGCCGGATGGTCGCCAACGCCCAGGGCCGCCGGCTGCCGATCGACCTCGTCACCGACGGCGTCGTGAGCCGCTCGGTACGGGACAGTGCCGCGTTCCTCGCCGCCGCCGAGCAGCACTGGCGCAACCCGAAGCTGCCGCCCGTCGGCCTGGTCGAAGGCCCCTCGGAGCGGAGGCTGCGCATCGGGCTCCTGCTCGACTCGCCGAACGGCGTCCCCTCCGACGCCGACACCCGCGCGGCCGTCACGGAGACGGCCCGGCGGCTGGAGCGGCTCGGCCACACCGTGGAACCGGTGGAACTGTCGATCGACCCGCGCTTCACCCAGGACTTCCTCACCTACTGGGGCCTGCTGTCGTTCCTCATCGGCGTCACCGGCAGGACCCTCGGCACGGACTTCGACCGCCGCCGCATGGACGGCCTCAGCCGGGGCCTGCGCGAGACGTACGTGAGCAACTGGCAGGGCACGCCGGGCGTCCTGCGGAGGCTGAAGCGTACGCGGGAGCCGTACGCGGCGGCCTTCCGCGGCCTCGACCTCGTCCTCTCCCCGGTCCTCGCCCACACCACGCCGCAGCTCGGCCACCTCAACCCGGCCGTCCCCTACGAGACCCTGATCGAACGCATCCTCGCCTACGTCGCGTTCACCCCGGTCAACAACGTCGTCGGGACGCCGTCGATCTCGCTACCGGCCACGAGCACGACGTCGGACGGACTCCCCATCGGCGTCATGTTCTCCGGCCGCCCGGGCGCCGAACGGACGCTGCTGGAACTCGCGTTCGAGTTGGAGGCCGACCAGCCCTTCCTGCGCGTCCAGGACATCTGACGGGGGCTCCGGGAAGGTACGGGCGAAAGCCGTGAGCACCGCACCGGTTCGAGGCGGGGCCTTTCTTCATGTGCAGATGACGGGCCCCGTCCTCTCCCACCTCCTGCTGCGCCCCGCCGCCGCGGACCTGCCCGGCGCGGACCTGCCCTCCACCGAAGAGGCCATCGAGGCCTTCGCGCAGAACTTCCTCCGGGCCGTCGCCCTGCCCCCACTCCCTGACCGGACCTGACGCCTCCCCGCCGCCGGTACTCGCTCCCCATCTCCCTGAGCAGGGCTGCGACGTGGCTCGAACGCCGTCTCTCGCAACGTCCGAACCGTCAGCCCGAGAAGAGCGCACCGGCACCCGCTGTCGCCGTCGGCGCCCAGTGAGCGTTCCGTCCGTGTGGACTTGGCCGGTCGGCTGATGGTCACGTCGAGAGCTTCGCGGGCTGTCCTTGGGGCACCCCCGCAGCCCCGCACCCCAACACCTCCGACACGGCGACAGCGGGTGTCGCCTCCTGTAGCTTGGCACCACCACTGGTGGAGCGTCGGCGAGACGTAGGGACGGATCAGGTGTTGCACGCACCCACGCATGAGCGCGTTGGCATCGTCTGCATTGGAGCCTTCAACCCGCGCATCTTTCAGCCCGCCTGGTTCGCCGCCCAGGGGCTGCTTGCAGCTGATGAGGCCAGCGAAGCAGATGTGCAGATCATCACTAATGATGTCTGCGTATTTTCCACCGAATGGTTCCGTATCGAGGTTCTTGAAAATCGGTGCTCAATTTCCAGCCTGTCGACGCCGGTCTTTGAGATGCTGCGGGATCTGGCCTTGGGGACGTTCGCCGCGCTGCACCATACGCCGATCGAGAAGGTCGGACTGAATTCTAACGCGCACTTTGAGATGCCGAACCAGCGCGTGTATGAGCAGCTTGGTCACGAATTGGCGCCAAAGGCGACCTACTGGTCTCCGGTCATGGCTGACCCTCGAACACTTTCTCTTACTGTTTCGTCCGAGCGTTCCGATAGACATGAAGGCCACTTGAAAGTCCGCGTCGAGCCTTCTGTGGAAATCACTCATGGTGTTCACCTGGAAGTGAATGACGAATTCCGCTGCCCGTCGGGTTCCTCTTCCGCGGAGTGGTTCGTCAAGCTGCTGACGAGCGGCTGGGAGTCGCACCGGACGCGAGTTCAGCAGATCCAGAGCAACGTCATCGACCGGGCATGGGAGTTGTGATGGATACGCTCGCGTCGACTTCAGCCGGGACGAGCACCATAGGGGAATTCGAACTCAAGTCCGCCGAGCCGAAGTTTCTTCCTGAATCGATGTCGGGTTCCGCGGGCAAATCAACTGACGTTGAAAGCGTTGTGACTTCTCGCAGCGGCGACACGCGCGTTGCGGGGAGGACTAGAGTGATTCGCGTAGCGCAGAAGCCTGTTGCCAGGAAGGCGAGGAGCGCCCGAGGATTCATCTCCCTGGCTCGCTGGGAAGGGTCGGTTCTTGAGCGATGCGCCACGTACTTCGTGGCGGAATTGATTGATCTGGAAAACGGGGAAAGGGCGACTGCAGAATTCCAGCTCGAAAACGTCAAGCCCGGAGACCTGGCGCTCTGTGAACCCGGTGCTCTCTTCTACTGGAGCGTCGGCTATGAGGTGCGTGAGAATGGTCAGAGGGTTCGCGCATCTGAACTGCGCTTCCGTCGAGTTGGGACCGCAGCGAATAGAGTTTAGAGTTGCCCAATCATGCGATTCTTGCGGATGTATCCGAAGAGCATCCCGGTAGTGATGAAGTAGAATTAAGTCTGTTCGGTCCAGGCCTGGGGGAGTGTGTTGTCGTACACCTCGGGAATTCCGAGTGGATGATTGTCGACTCATGTGTGCGCCCGCAGGAGAGTACTCCGGTTGCGCTTGAGTACCTTGAGAAGCTCGGTGTCGATGTCGGCTCGCGTGTCTCCATGGTGGTGGCATCCCATTGGCATGACGATCACGTCAAAGGGATATCTGAGATTTTTGAGCGCGCCAGGGCTGCAAAATTCTTCGCCGCGTCAGCGTTGAGTGGCGATGAATTCAGAGTGCGGTAAGTGATGGTCTAGCTAATTTCGCACCACTTCGTCCCAGTGGGTAGCAGGCCCCTGACCTCGGCTGTCGAGCCAAACCGGGGAGCCGGAGCCGTGCGCTCGGCCAGGGCGGCGATGTTGATCATTCGACCGCCGGAATCACCCCGTTATGGCATGTCATCACATCGGTGTGAAACGGCAGGAAACATCACTTACCGCACTCTCAGAGCACTGACTATGCGTACTCCTATCCGCTCAAGATTTTCGTCCGGGGTCTCGGAGTTGGCTCGGGTAAGAGCCTTGGTCGAGGCGCGCGACGGCAGCGCCGGCGCGCACCTTGGCCTGGTGAGCGCAGGAAGGAGAATCCGCTGTCAGCAGGGTGCTCTGGTGTCGGAGATTTGGGCTCTCAGTCCTTCGGACACTGACACGATCAGAGGCATCGACGGAATTTCGGCAGCTCTTGAGCGGCATGACGGAGGTGTCTCCAGGATCCCCCCAACCGCGGAGAACGACCTGAGTGTTGTTCTTCAGTTGGAGACGGTTGCCGGCTCTGTGCTGTTAGGGGGTGATCTTGAGAACCGGGGTGACGTGACAAGGGGTTGGAAAGCAATTGTGCGTGACCCCAATCGTCCGGCAAGTCTGAGTTCTCTCTATAAAGTGCCTCATCACGGATCCAGGAATGCAGACAGTGATGAGATCTGGGATCTATTGATCCATGATGAAGCGATCTGCGTTCTGGCCCCGTACGAGCGAGGTGTGTTTGTTCCCAGTGAGGCAGACATCGAGAAACTGCGTACGCGTAGTTCCCGTGTGTATGTGACAAGCCGACGGAAGAGAGCTGCGGTGCATCGGGATCCCGTCGTGGCGAAGATGATTACTCAGGCGACACGATCCTTTTCTCCGCAACGTCTGGGGATGGGCCACTTGCAGGTGCGTTCGAACGGTTCGAAATGGAAGGTTCGTGGAAGCCGGGAATCCTTTCGACTTTGACGGGATGTGTACGCGGGGCACTGGTTTGCGGCGCGCTGCCGCCTTGCGGGCGGCCCTCCTGAAGCGGGCCTTCGAGGGAAGGCTGGTCGCCCAGCATCCCGAAGAAGAATCCGCTGCCCCGCTCTTGGCCCGCATCGCCACCGAACGCGCCGCGCAGTCCAAACCCAAGCGCACGCGTAAGGCCCCCGCCCAGCGAGCCGCCGAAGCTGCCGGCCCCGAACCGACTCTCGCCCCTGCCCTCGAAGATGCCGACAGCGGCCTGCCGCCCGAGGAGATCGTCCGCGACCTCCAGTCCGCCCTGAACGAGTTCACCGCCATCGCCCGTTCTCTGGGCGGCGAAGTGGACGTACCGGAGGCCGAGGTCGAATAGGAGTTGGCCGTCAGCCCTCGACCGCGTACGGCACGAAGTCGGTCCACGCGGCGGGGGCGAAGGCCAGCCGACTGCCGTCCACGTCCTTGGAGTCACGGACGTGGACGGTGCCGGGCTGGGTGGCGATCTCCACGCACGAGTCGCCCTCACTGCCACTGCTGTAACTGCTCTTGAACCACACCAGGTTGGAGCCATCCCTGGCTGAGGTATTCCGGATCATGCTTCCCCCAGCAGTTGTTCGATGAAGGCCGTCGACTCACGTGGTGTGAGCGCCTGAGACCGGATGATGCCATACCGCAGTTCCAAGATGCGGAGCTGCTTCAGGTCGTAAACCGGCCGTCCATTGGCCACTGCTGGGGAACGGCCGATCGCTGAACCGTCGTCGAACTTGAGCACCTCGATGCTGCCGTCCACCCCGGCATGTTCATCACGTTCCATCGGCATCACTTGAAGCTCGATGTTACGCAGCCGTCTTGCCTCAAGGAGGTGCTCAAGCTGGGCACGCAGGACAGCCCTTCCGCCCAGTGGTCGTCGAAGTGTCCACTCTTCCAGGATGAAGCTCAGTTCGGGCGCAGGGTCCCGTTCGAAGATCGCCTTGCGTGCCACGCGTGCGGCAATGAACTGCTCCACCTCACCCGCTGAATAGGCGGGGCGCCGCATGGACAGAAGGGTGCGTGCGTACTCCGGGTGCTGCAACAACCCATGGATGTTCAAGGGGTCATACAGCTGTAGCTCAACCGCCCGCCCCTCCATCTGCGCCAGGTCCCGCACCTTCTTCGGGTACCGGACCTTCTTCACGTCCTCCTTCATCGCCGAGATGAGGCCCTCGGCGTTGAACAGCGCGTCCGCCGTGTCCAGGTACTCGGGCCGGGGGATGCGCTTGCCGCTCTCGATCTTGTAGACGAGGTCGTCTCCGTAACCGACCGCTACCGCGAAGTCGCCGACCCGCATGCCCGCCGCCTCCCGGCGGAGCCTCAACTGCCGTCCCACGGTGGCCACTACCGCGAGTGCCCAGTCGTCGTCCGGGTCGACCTCCCACCCCGGCTCGTCCGTCTGGTCCGTCTCGGTCGTGACCCGCACCGCCTCGCCGTTCACCGACATGTCGCGCTCCTCCGTTGTGCCGCGCCGTACCGTCGCGCGGTGCCGGTGGGAGCCGTATCGACAGTTCGGACAGGGCCGGACAAGCCGTGGACGGTCACCCTACGCAGCATCGCGATTACTCAACACGGTACGTCCGATCGGCCACGCTGAGTGACGTAAATCAGGAAACTCAGGAAATCTCCGGGACGGACACCCGACCCGGCCGCGAAGTCCGCAACGTCACGATGCTGTTGTCGTCCACCCCGCGCGGTGCCCGTCTCGCCCGCCTGCTCGCGGTGGACGCATTGCGCAGCTGGGGCCTGCCGGACGAGGCGGCGAGCCAGGTCGTGGCGGAGCTGGCGGCCAACGCGGCCACGCACGGCCGTCTGCCCGGCCGCAGCTTCCGCCTCACGCTGTACGTGGTCGGCGCCGCGCTCCGCATCGAGGTCACCGACACACGGGGCGACCGGCTCCCCGCGCGGCAAGAGCCCGACGGCGGGGCCGAGTCGGGCCGTGGGCTGCTGCTGGTGGAGGCGCTGACGGACCGCTGGGGAGTGATCGAGGGGCGGTTCCCGCACAAGACCGTATGGGCCGAACTGCGCCTCGTACCACCGGAACCCGTCCCCACGGGTTCCGGTGCCGTCGACGACTGAAAGACAAAGAACGTTGTGGGGAAAGAACCCCACCAAGCCCCACTCCTCCCGCCCGTGACGCGCACTCACTCGGGCGGGTGAACATCCCCGGTCCGGCTGGATTTCGTGGCCCTCCAGGCCCGACGCTCAGCACAGGACAACAGCAGACATGCGACGGCCCCCGCCGGGACTGCAATCCCAGTGCGAGGGCCTGACCACCGAGGAAGATAGAGGCTTCCCGATGGGTACCCAGAACCCTAACGTGCACCCGCACGCCCAGGCCCGTATTGCGGGCAACAAGCGCCCGAACCGGGGCCACCGCACCGGCGGGCTGCTCCACGACAACTCCCGCCACACCGCCCGCTTCACGGTGATCGGCAACCACCTCGCCCAGCACGGTCAGCTCTCGCTGCTGGCCATCGGGCTCGGCACCCACCTCCAGTCGCTGCCGAAGGGCGCCCCGGCCGACATCAAGACCCTCACCGCCCGCTTCCCCGAGGGCGCCACCCGTATCGCCGCCGCTCTGCGGGAGCTTGAGGTCCACGGCTACCTGCGCCGCGAACGCGTCCGCACCCCCGCGGGCCGGATCGTCACCCGCACCGTCTCCTGCAACCAGCCGGCGGCGGGCCGCCGCCACGCCGGTACACCCGCCCCAGCCCCCGCCGCCGGCCGTCCGACAGCCCCGGAACCGCAGCGGCGAGAGCGGCAGGAGGGACAGGAGGCGTGCGAGGGCGAGGAAGGCGCGCGGCACGGGACCCGCCGGAAGCGGGAGCCCCGCAAGCAGCTCCCGGACGTACCGCGCCCCGCCTTCCCCGCCCCCGAGCTGCTCCGGGCCGCCACCGACCTCCTCGCGGACCTGCGCCGCCACGGCTCCCACCTGCTGCTCTCCGCCGTCGACACGGCCCACCCGGCCCCCGGCGTCGCCGCCTGGCTGGAGCGCGACGTCACCCCCGCCGCCGTACGCCACGCCCTGACCACCGACCTGCCGCCCGAGGGCGTCCGCCGCCCCGCCGCCCTCCTGGCCCACCGTCTCGCGGCCCAACTGCCGCCCCCGCCCCCCTTCCGGGCCCCGGTCGAGGACCCGCCCGCCCACTACAGGATGCGCAACTGCGACGGCTGCGAGCGCGGCTTCCGCGCCCCCGAATCCGAAGCCCGCTGCCGCGACTGCCGAACCAATCCTCAGGAGGCCGCCTAGCATGAACGTGACGATCCTTGCCCCTGGGCACAGACGACGAGGAGCGAGCGCCATGACCATCGCACCTGACGACACGTACCAGGGCACCTCTCACCCGTACCGGGCCATGCGCGACTACCCGCTGCTGGGTATCCCCGTCTACGCGATCTTCGACCCCCGTACCGGCAGTGGCGCTGTCCTCACCGACATCCACCCCACTCCGGACGGCCCCCGTTACGCCACGCGCAAGGACTTCGTCTACGGCGAGGACGTCACCATCGGCGAATGGACCATCGCCACGAGCGGCCTGCCGCGCTACCGGGACGACGGTGCGGAAGAAACCGGGGCCGCTGAGGCCGCCGGAGCCGCTGGGGCCGCCGAGTCCGCAGAGGCGTGATCCGGAAGCGGAGGAATCGCTTTCGGCCACCTTCGTCCGGTCCACCCCTCCCGGCTTGACCCGCCCCCCGGCGTCTCCGCGATCGTGCTCGTACAGAACGTGGCGAAGAGTGATCGTGAGGTTGCACATGGCTGTGTCCAGACCGGAGACGCGTCAGTTCGAGGCGTTCATGACGAATCTGTCGTACGCCCGGCGCATGGTCAAGGCGGGCGGGATGCTGACGCCCTTCCGGTCGCCCACGATCGACATCGACGACTTCTACCGGGCCGCCTGGGTCCAGGCCGTCGCCGCCATCGACCACTGGCTGCACGAGGAGGTCCTGCGCCGGGTCGCCGAACTGGCCGCCAGGGACAGCCCCGAGATGCCGTACCAGCTCAGGGTCTACGAACTCCCGCTGCACCGGGTCGAAGCGGTACGGCGGGGCGAGGTCACCCTCTCCGAGGCCGTAGTGGAGCACCTGCGCGACAAGCTCGCCGCACAGGCGCTCCAGCACCCCGGGAAAATCGCCGAAGTGCTCAAGCTCGTCACGGAGAAGAAGGTCTGGTACGAGGCGGCGGGGTGCATCAACAAGGAGTTCTTCCAAGGGCGTACGTCGCTCAACGAGAAGACGCTCCGCAGCCGCTACCTGGAGATCACCCAGCGCCGCAACAAGATCGCCCACGACGCCGACCTCATCGACGGCGACCTGAAGCAGCGCCGCTCCATCGACGAGGCCGAGGTCACGGACGCCATCGACTGGATCGAGCGGATCGCCCTGGCCCTCGCCCACGTCCTCGACGACGAGAGCTGACGGACTCGCCCGTACCCCGGGCGGCTCGCGCCCCGCGTGGCCGGCTCTGTCCTGCCCGGCCCCCCGGGCGCTGCCCGTACTCCGGCGGGTCAGGCGTCCTGGCGCGGGCCGCCGTATCGGAGCCGCTCGACGAGGGCGAGGAAGAGGAAGAAGTTCGGGATCTCCTTGACCGGCATCCTTGCCCAGAACAGCTTCTTGCCGTGCTTGCGCAGCACCAGCGTTCCCTGGGCGATCTCGACCTTCTCGATCTCCGGCCAGGTCAGGCTGCCCTTTGTCGTGGCCACACCGTTCAGGTTCACCGAGAGGCCCCCGTAGGCCAGGGTCCGGCCCTGCTCCAGCCCGGCGAGCAGCCCGGGCAGCTGCGTCCGGGTGATCTCCTCCTGGAACGCCGGGCCCCAGCGCTCGGGCTGGGCGTAAAAGTCGGTCACCTTGAGCGTCGTACCGTGCTCGCGGTAGAGCGTGTAGACGTAGGTGGTGCCGACGTAGATGCCGTTCGCGTACCGCTCGGTGATCTCCTGGAGCACCGTCATCGAGTCCCAGCGGAAGACGGAGACCTCGCCGTTCTTTCCGACCTCGGCCAGGCCGTGCTCGAAAAGGTGCAGCCGGCGGGCAGCCTGCTTGCGCGAGAGATTGGGCGTTTTGAAGGCGAGCCAGAGGAAGTAGGCGCCCAGGGGAGGAATGACCAGGGAGACGGTTCCCATGAACAGGAGGCCGACCATCCGCACCGTACCGATGCGCTTCGGCAGGAAGGTCTCCCGCAGTCGGCCAAGGCCTTCGGTGCCCGGGGGCGCCGCCTCAGGGGCTGTCGTCTGCCCGGGGACCTGCTGGGCGGTGGGTTCTGTCATGAGCCGTGCTCCTCGCCGTAGTGATCAGAGATTCGGCGATCATTCTGCGGTCGGGGCCGACGCCTGCACACGTCGGGGCCTATCGACGGATACCGGAACCGGCAGGTGGGGCGACGGCCGTGTTCAGAACTCCCGGTCAAAACCCGACATCACGTGGCTGAAGGACCCCCGCCCTCGCTCGTTCCCTGGGCAGTGAGGTGGACGTACCGGAGGGCGAGGTCGAGCAGTGAAGTTTCCCCGTGATCATGGACACATTTCCGTTATGCCGCGAGGGCCTGTTCTTGCTGGCACCGCATGCGGGTCTCGTGGGGTGTGAGGTAGCCCCAGGTGATGTGTCTGCGGCGGTTGTAGAAGGTCTCGATGAAGCCGAAGATGTAGGCGCGGGCGGTGGCCCTGTCGGGCCAGAAACGGGTGCCGATTTCCTCTTTGAGGACGGCCCAGAAGCTTTCGGCCGCAGCATTGTCATAGCAGATCCCGGTCCGCCCCATGCTCTGTCGTCCAGTCAACTCCCTTATCTTGTCGCGGAGTTGAGTAGACGTGTATTCAGATCCGCGATCGGAGTGGATCACGCAACCGGGTTGCAGGCGGCCCAGTTTCGCGGCCATGTCCAGGGCGTCGACGACGAGGCCGGCACGGTGGTGATCGGCCATCGAGTAGCCGATGACCTCACGGGTGGCCAAATCGAGCCAGACCTTGGTCCAGTTGTCGAGTGCAGTCTTGAGGTCCCGGGCCGTTGCTGGTTCCGCGCTCACCGGATCTCCCCACGTGCCTGGAACCCCCGCCGTGGGGGAGCCGTCTTACCCGCTGCAAGCCGCCCAGGGCCGATGGCCGGCCCGTAGGACCCGGCTCAGTCCGTAAGGAGACATACATGAAGTCCTGGCGTTCCCGTATCGCCGCCGCTGTCGTAGTCGGCACCGCAGCCGTCACCATTCCGCTGACCGCGGGCTCGGCGTCCGCCACCGACCCCGACGGCTTCAACCTGATCGGTGGGTTCAGGGATCACCACATATGTCAGGTGGAGGGGAAGGCCCTCCTCGACGAGGGGCTGTACAGGGAGTTCCAGTGCCGTTGGAACGCCCCGTACTGGGAGGTATGGGTCCGCTGAGCGGTCCTCACCCGATGAACGCACTGTTCGGCAAGGGCGTGCTGTCCGTGGGCTGCGCGGCTGACGACGGACGGTGCCCGATCCCGGGCCCGGCCGCTGCCTGGGCCGGGCCGTTCAGGCATGGATCACGAGCTGCGGGTCCGTTCAGTTGAAGGGAACGGCGTCCGTGGGGGAGGTGTGCCAGTTGGTGACGATCGGGTCCTCGACGGTAATGGTGCCGACCGGCAGGGACACCGGGTTGGGGTCGTCGTCACCGACGCCGACGATGATGCTGTCCAGTTCCTTGCCACCGTTTCCGTTGGTGCTTTTCGGGTTCACCCCGGCGTAGGCGGTGGTACTCCCACTCAGCGTGATCTGCTCGCCGACGGCCTGCTCCGCGGGACCCGCCTGGGTGCCGTCGGAACCGAACGCCACGGTCGGAAGCGCGGCCGGCAGGACACAGGTGATCCCCGACTTCGCCTTCGCGATGATCAGGATGTATCCGCCGGCCTGGCTCTCGGACCTGGTGCTCCAGGAGATGTCGTTGGCGCCGCAGCTCTGCCCGACCGGCTCCCGCTCGCCGTTGCCGGTGTCGGCGCCGGAGCCGGCCCCGTCCTCGGTTCCCTGGCCCGTCTCGTCGGAGCCCTTGTCGGTGCCCTGACCGCTGCCCGCGGTCGACGAGCCGGACGGGGTGGCCGCATCGCCGGCCGGAGTGGCGGACGAAGAACCCTGCGCCGCGCCGGTGTCCGTGGGCGTGTCCGATTCCTGGCACGCCGTCATCAGCATGGTGCCGGCCACGAGGGCTGCGGAGACGAGTAAGGCCTTGCGACGGTTGCCGGACATGAGATCCCCTTGGCGATCGGTGGTCGAGGCCGAAGCGGTTTCGGCTTCTCGGTGCTTGCTCGATCTCTAAGAGGGGGCTGCGGGCCGAAGGGATCCCGGCGTCTTCGTTCCAGGACAACGCTGTCACAGACCGGTGACATGATCACGAAATGGAGAACCCGGGCCTACCGCCGACCTGGTCGACGGCGACCTGAAGCAGCGCCGCCCCATCGACGAGGCGGCGGTGACGGACGCCATCGACTGGATCGAACGGATCGCCCTGGCGATTGTCCACGTGCTCGACGACGAGGCGTGACGGCCCCTGGCGCAAGGGCGGCCCGCCCCTGCCGGTGTGCGGCGGGGCGGGCACGTGTCGTGCGTGATCGAAGTCTCCCGGTCGCGGCCCGTGAACGGGTCCGGCCACAGGACTGCCGCTACGGGGTCCGGCCGGGAACCCGCAGGCTGCTCTTTCCGTTGACGGCGGGATTCTTCGTGTTCTGGAGCGCGTCAAGAATGGCCAGGCCCTGGCCCACCACGCCCGCGGCCAGCTGATTGACGCCCTCGGTGCCGTTGAGGACGGTGAGGCTGGCGCCCGATATACCGCGGGCGGCCGCGTCGGCGAGGGCCGGCAGGTTCTCCACCACACGGTTGGCGGCGATCAGTTCCTGGTTGCCGTCGCGCAGCGAGAGGGCGCGGGCGGTGTTCGCGTCGGCCTGGGCCTGCGCGATGGTGCGCTCGGTGTAGGCGTTGCCGTCCGCCTCGAACTTGGCACTGTCCCGGGCGGCTTCGGCCAGAGTGCGCTGTCGGTACGCCTCGGCGTCCGCCGGGCGCCTGACCTCCCCTTCGAGGCGCTGGGCCGCCAGTTCGGCCTGGCGCTGGGCGAGCGCGGTCTGCTCCTCGATGACCTCGTGGGACGCCCTGGCCTGAGCGAGCGGGCCGGCCTGTGCGGCGCGGGCGTTGGACTGCTCGGTCTCGGCGAGGAACCCGGCCCGCTTGATCGCGGTGTCCCGCTCGTACTCCGCCTTGAGGGCGGCCGCCTGCTGTTCGCGTTCGGTCGCCTCCTGGTCGGCCTTGGCCCGGGCGATGCGCGCCTGGCTGGCGACCGCGGCGGCGTGCGGAGCGGAGAGGTTGTTGATGTATCCGGTGGCGTCCTCGATCTCCTGGATCTGGAGCGCGTCGACGACGATGCCGAGTTTCTCCATCTCGCTGTGACTGCCCGCCATCACTTCCTGGGCGACCCGGTTGCGTTCCCGGATGATCTGTTCGACGGTCAGTCCGCCGACGATGGACCTGAGGTGTCCGGCGAAGATCCGGCCGACGAGCTCCTCCATCCGTTCCTGTTCGGAGAGGAAGCGGCGGGCCGCATTGGCGATCGAGACCGCGTCGTCACCGACCTTGAACACGCAGACCGCGCGCACGCTCAGCCGGATGCCCTGCTGGGTGACGCAGTCCTCCGCGATCTCCGCTTCCCGCAGTGCCAGGGACAGCATGCGGGCCTTCTGCTTCACCGGCAGTACGAAACTGCCGTGACCTGTGACGATACGGAACTGCGTCGCCTGCGCCTGCCGTTTCGTACCGGATATGAGCATGGCCTCATTGGGCGCGGGGACCTGCCAGAACAGCATGAGAGAACTCCCGTCGAACAGCGGGACGCAACGCACTTTTCCAGCCCTTTGCAGGACCGTTCAGGACGGCAGCGGCTCGACGATCACCGAGCGCGCCGAAATGGAGTCGACGACGAGGACCCGTGCGTCTCGTGCGAGGGGGGTGTTGGTGCGCGACCACGCCGCGTAGGTCTCCGAGCCCCCGCGCACAGCCACCAAGACCTCACCCGGTCCGTCCGGAGGAATCCCCACGGTGATTCTTCCGATCGCTCCGACCGGACTCTGGGAGGACTCGTCAGCGCTGGGCATGGGGCCTCTCGCCGGGCATACATTTCATGATCACAGTCGATCACCTCCGGCCCTGTCGTCATCGGGAGCGGCCACGACACACGAGCCGACGGCGACGATTCTCTCGATGTCTTCACGGTACTCCCGCCCCCTGCCGGGCGGGAGCGCGGCGTCAGTACCCGCCGCCGCTCTGCTTGGCCTTGCCGGTGACGCCGAGGCGAATGCGCGGGCCCGGGGCATGGATCCGCAGAGTGTGTCATTTTCCCGGAAAGTGACACACTCTGCGGCAGGAACATCCCCGGGCCACCGCCGTGGACGCGCGGAGACCGGAACCGTCAGGCGGAATTGACCAACGGCATCCTCATAGGGTGGAACCATGACGGAACTGCCCTCCCCCAGCCCTCGGCCGGGGGGACCCCTCTCTCGCTCCGCACGGCGGCGGCTGCTGCTGGTGCACGCCCACCCGGACGACGAGTCGATCAACAACGGCGCCACCATGGCCCGCTACGCCGCCGAGGGCGCTCATGTGACACTCGTCACCTGCACGCTCGGTGAGCGTGGCGAGGTCATCCCGCCCGGGCCGGCCCACCTGAGCGGTGCCGCTCTCGGGCAGCACCGGATGGGTGAGCTGGCCGAGGCGATGCGCGCCCTCGGTGTCGACGACTTCCGGCTGCTCGGCGGCGCCGGGCGCTACAGCGACTCCGGGATGATGGGCCTGCCCGACAACGACGACCCCGGCTGCTTCTGGCAGGCCGACGTCGACCAGGCCGCCGGTCTGCTCGCCCAGGTGATCCTCGAGGTGCGGCCCCAGGTGCTCGTCACGTACGACGACGGCGGCGGCTACGGGCACCCCGACCACATCCAGGCGCACCGCGTCGCCATGCGTGCCGTCGAACTCGCTGCCCGGGACCGGTGGGACATCCCCAAGGTCTACTGGAACCGGGTGCCCCGCTCCGTCGCCGAGGCCGCCTTCGCGCGACTGGACGACGACCTGTCCGGGCTGCCGTTCGACAAGGCGGGCGAGGTCGGTGACGTACCCGGAGTCGTCGACGACGCCCTGGTCACCACCGAGATCGACGGCGCCGCCCACGCCGCCGCCAAGGCCGCCGCGATGCGCGCCCACGCCACCCAGATCACCGTGGCCGAACCGTACGCGCCGTACTTCGTGCTCTCCAACGAGCTCGCGCAGCCGCTGTTCACGACCGAGTACTACGAGTTGGTGCGCGGTGCGCGGGCCCCCGGCAGCCGGGAGAACGACCTCTTCGCCGGGGTCGAGATCGGGGCCGAGGGTGGAGCGGGGGAGGCGTCATGAGCAGGCGGACGACCGGGAGTGCGCCGACACCGACGCTGGCTCAGCCGCTGCGACTGCCCTCCGGCAGGCGGATCGCCGTCTGCGGGGGGCTGTTCCTGCTCGGCGCCGTGGTGGGTGTGGCCGGGGCGCTGGTGCAGCCCGCGTGGTTCCCGGGCGGGCTGCTGCTCGCCCTCGCCGCCGAGGCAGGGCTCTGTCTGGGCGGGGCGCTCGCGCTGCGCAGCCGCGCCGGGGCCGCGTCGGCCGCCGCCGGCTGGGTGCTCGTCGTCCTCCTGCTCACCGTCAGCCGTCCGGAAGGCGACTTCCTGTTCGCCGCGGGAGCCGGCTCGTACCTCTTCCTGCTCGGCGGCATCGCCGTCGCTGTGATGTGTGCCACCCTCGCTCCGGGGCGGCAACCAGAGGGCAATTCTGTCCGACTTGGGAAGTGACGTACTACTTCGCCGCGGTGCGCGCGTGCGGTTCCGATGTGGGTTTCCGTCACGGTCCGGCGATACGGGCCGGATGCGGCCAGTATGGTGGTGCGCGCGCCGCTGAGCCTCCCCGAACTCTCGGCTCCGGTCGAGTTGGGGGAGACCCCCACCGTGAGGTCGTGACGGGCGGCGGAGCCAACCGGGAGAACCTGCCTTGAGTCGTGAAACTGACACTCCGTCCACCGGGCCCAACGGGCGCGGCGGAGCCGCATACCCGTCGGGCACCCCACCCTACGGAATTCCGGCGGTTCCGGGCGAGGCGGCGGCCGCGGGCCGACCTGCCGCGCGGCCGGACGAACAGCGCCCGGGCGATCAGCGTTCGGGCGGCCCGCGGTCGGACGAACGCAAGACCGAGACCACGCTGACGACCAGAATCCGGATCAACATCCCCGGTTCCCGGCCCATTCCGCCGGTCGTCGTGCGCAAGACCGTCAAGGACGGCGAGGGTACGGGCGACAACGACACCCGGGGTGGGGCCAAGGCCCAGGCGCCGGCGCCGGCGCCGGGTGCCCCCAGGGCACTGGGTGCCGGTGCCGGCACCGCTTCCGGCCCAGGTTCCGGCCCCGGTGCCGTCGAGCCTTCCGCCGTGGCCGCTCCGGGTGGCCCGCGGCCCGCCCCGCAGCAGTCGGTTCCGCAGCAGGCGGCCCCGGCGGAGAAGCCTGCCAGCGACTGGTTCGCGCCGCGCAAGTCCGGTGCGGGCAAGGGCGCTGCGGGTGGCGGCTCCGGCAACGGGGTGGGTGCGGCGGGTGGTTCGGGTCCCGCGGGCGGCGCCTCGGGAGCTTCCGGCCCGTCCGGCTCGCCCGGTGCTTCCGGTGGTGGTGCGCGTCCGGGCGGACGTCCGGCCGGTGTGGTCGGCGGTATGAGCGTGACGGGCGGCGGCTCCCGGCCCGGCGGCTCCGGTGCTCCTGGTGGCCCCGGTGGCACGAACGGTTCCGCACCCGGCGGCGGCAACGGCTCCGGGCTCTCCGGCGCGACCGGCGGGCCGGTCGCGCCCGGACACGGCGGCGGCACCGGTTCCTTCGACGTGACCGAGGCGCTGGCCGCCGGCCCGCTCGGCAGTGGCGGTACGCGTCCGGGCGCGGGCCCGGGTGCGGGCGGGAGCGGTGGCGGCGAGCCGCGCTTCGACGACCTGCCGTTCTTCACGGACGAAGACCTCGAAGCGCGGAACGGCCAGGCGGGGCACCCCGGTCAGCCCGGCCCCCCCAGCCAGTCGCCGTACGGCGATCAGAGTGGTCCCGGTGGCCCCACGACCGGGCCGGTCACCGGTCGGACCGGCCCGCTGGGCCTGCCGCCCGGCGGTGGCCCGCGCGGTCCTCGCGGCGGACCCCACCCCGGCGGCGGGCTGAGCGACGACACCGCGAGCCTCACCCCGCAGTTGCCCGCCCCCGAACCCGGCGCCCCGGGTTACGGGGCCCGCCACGACAACGTCTCCAGGCACACCGCCACCAGCGGCATCCCGGTCGTACCGGCGAGCGCCTCCTTCGACGCGGATGTCCTGGCCGGCGGCCCCGGCAGGCACACGCCGCCCAGGCTGCCCGACCCGGTCACCCCGTCCCCGGCGGCCTCCTCGAAGGCGCCGAAGAAGAAGGGCCGCAGCAAGCTGCCCCTGCTCGGCGGCGCAGTGATCCTGCTCGTCGGTGTCGCCTACGGCGCCGGCCTGCTGATGAACCACTCCGACGTGCCCAAGGGCACCACCGTGCTCGGCGTCGACATCGGCGGCGGCACCCGCGACGAGGCCGTGAAGACGCTCGACAAGGCCCTCGCCGACCGGCTGAACAAGCCGCTCAAGCTGGCCGTCGGCGACAAGACCGTCGAACTGGAGCCGGACAAGGCCGGACTCCAGCTCGACACCGACGCCACCATCGGCGCGGCGGCCCGGAGCGACTACAACCCGGTCTCCGTCATCGGCTCCCTCTTCGGCGACAGCCGTGTCGTCGACCCCGTCATCCCCGTCGACGAGGAGAAGCTGCACGCCGCCCTGGAGGCCGCGGGCGGCGGCTCCGGCAACGACGGCACGATCACGTTCGAGTCCGGCAAGGCCGTCGCCGTCTACGGCAAGCCCGGCGCGGGCATCGACGTCGACAAGTCGACCGAGGCGGTCGAGGCGGCGTACCGGACCCAGGTGGAGACCGGCTCCTCGTCCACGGTGACGGTGCCGACGTCCACTCAGGAACCCACGGTGTCCAAGGCCGAGGTCGACCGGATGCTGAAGGAGTTCGCCGAGCCGGCGATGTCGGCCAACGTGACCGTGCAGACCGACGCGGAGCACTCGGTGCCGATGAGTCCGCAGAAGTCGCTGTGGAAGTTCCTCAGGGTGGAGGCCGTCAACGGCAAGCTGGTCGACAAGCCTGACCTGAAGGCCCTGGAGGAGCTTTACGGCCAGGCATTCGACGGTGTGCTCATCACCCGGGGCAACGGCGAGAAGACACCTGTCACTCCCCAGGACGTCTATGGCGCCCTCCGCCAGGCACTGACAAGCACGACCAACCGGGTCGCGGTCATCGAGACGGACCCGAGCTGAACCGGACCGGCCTGTAGTCCTGACCCCCGCATGGCCTCCGTCATGCGGGGGTCAGGACGGTCCGCACTGCCCTTCGGGCGCCGTACGGGTCGCGATGGTCCCCATGAGTACAGCGACTGAGTACAGCGACGAAAGCCGTCTATGACCCCGTCGCCCCGGTCGACGACGGGGGAGGCGTCGGCCTGGGGAAGCGCCCGGAGAACATCGGGCAACAGGTGATCAAGGTCCTGTGGACCGGCATCCGGCTGGTCTGTCCGAGCGCGCCCGTCGTCGAGGCGGCTGCCGCCCTGCACCGTGAACCGCCCGGCGTGAAGCCGGTCGTCCTCACCGCCTTCGGCCGCCCCGGCCATCTGCGGGGCGCCATGGAAGCCGGTGCCGACGCCTTCCTGGTCGAGGAGGCCCCCGTCGCCCAAATCGCCGCCGCGGTCCGCACGGTGCCGGCGGGGGAGCGGGTCATCGACCCCATGCTCGCCGCGCTCGGCCCTCGCCGACGGCGCCCACCCCCTCACCGACCGCGAACGCGAGATCCCGCGCGCCGCCGCCGACGGCTCCACCCACGCGGAACCGGCCCTCTCCCCGCACCTCTCCCAGGGCGCGGTCCGCAACCACCTCTCCACCGCCATCCAGGAACTGGCCGTCCCAACCGCACGGAGGCGGCCCGGGTGGCCCGTGAGAAGGGCCGGCTGTAGTCCGGGGGCCGGGGGCCGGGGCACGACCGCGCCGACCCGGGCAGGGTCGGCGCGGTCGTGCTTCGTTCGCCCGGGATGTCAAGGCGTCCGGCTCAGATGTCCCCCTGCCGCGCCGTGCACAGCGCCCAGATCATGACGCCGGAGAGGGCGATCATCACGACCGACCAGACCGGGAAGTACGGCAGGGAGAGGAAGTTGGCGATCATGATGAGCCCACCGATCGCCACACCGGCCACCCGTGCCCACGTACTGGCCTGGAACAGCCCCACGCCGATGACCACGGCCACCGCGCCCAGGATCAGATGGATCCAGCCCCAGGACGTGAGGTCGAACTTGAAGACGTAGTTCTGCGTGGTGACGAAGACGTCGTCCTTGGCGATCCCCGAGATGCCCCGGACGATGTTCAGGATTCCGGCGAGCACCAGCATGACGCCGCCGAAGACGGTCAGTCCGCCGGCCCACTCGCGCTTGGCGGAGGGTGTGTGCGCATGTGCCTGTGCCTGTGTGTGATGGGCGTGAGCCGAAGCCATCGCGCCGCCCCTTTCGTTCGTCGTAGAGGTTCGTCGTACCGGTGCGTGCGGTCAGCGGGTGTGTCCCGCGCCGTGGCCGCTCAGCACCAGTTCCTTGGCCCGGTTGAACTCCTCGTCGGTGAGGTCGCCGCGCGAGCGGATCTCGGACAGCCGGTGCAGTTCGTCGGCGGTACCGGCCTGGCCGCCGTGGCCCGTCGCGGTCTCCCTGATGTAGCTGTCGAACGCCTCCTGCTGCGCACGAGCCTGCGTGATCTCCCGCCGGCCCATGTTCCGGCCACGGGCCACGACGTAGACGAACACGCCGACGAACGGCAGCACGATGACGAAGACCAGCCACCCGGTCTTGGCCCAGCCGCTCAGCTCGTCGTCGCGGAAGAGGTCGGCGACGACCCGGAACAACAGCACGAACCACATGACCCACAGGAACAGCAGCAGCATCGTCCAGAAGGCCCCGAGCAGGGGATAGTCGTATGCGAGGTAGGTCGCGGAGCTCATGGTTCTCCTTCGTCCGGCGCGGGTGGTGCGTGCCGTACCAGGCTGCCCCGGCCGCGTCCGTGTGGCCTCACCCCTGACGGGTGATCCCGGAGGGGCCGGGCCGCGGTGAGCTGGAGAGCGGACGTACGCCGAAGCCAGGAGGGTGGATCATGACCGCACCGAGCGCCGCCACCGCGGCCCTCTCACCGGCCGAGCGGATCGACCACGGCCGGACGACCCGCAAGCGCGTCCCCCGTTCGGTGCACGGACTGTTCGACCCCGGCTCCGGCCGCTTCGACCCGGTCGACGTGCTCGCGCGCCAGTCGGCCACGCGGGTGCCCGAACTGGTCCCGATCCGGTACGGGCGCATGCTGGAGTCGCCGTTCCGGTTCTACCGGGGCGCCGCCTCGATCATGGCCGCCGACCTGGCGACGCTGCCGCACACCGGACTCGAGGTGCAGCTGTGCGGCGACGCCCATCTGCTGAACTTCCGGCTGCTGGCTTCGCCGGAACGGCACCTCGTCTTCGACATCAACGACTTCGACGAGACCTTCCCCGGCCCCTTCGAATGGGACGTCAAACGGCTCGCCGCCAGCCTCGTCATCGCGGGCCGCGCCAACGGCTTCTCCACCCGGGAGCAGAACAAGGCGGTCATCGCCTGCGTCCAGGCGTACCGCGCACGGATGCGGAGCTTCGCCGGCATGCGCACCCTGGACGTCTGGTACGCCCAGGACGACGTCGGCCGGATGCGCGAACTCCTCGACTCCTCCCTGGACCCGTCCGTCCGGCGCCGCACCGAACGGGCCGAAGCGCGGGCCCGCGCCCACACCTACCTCCAGGCCGTCGACCGGCTCACCCGGGTCACCCCCGAGGGTCGGCTGATCACCCCGGACCCGCCCCTGATCACCCCCCTACGGGACATGGTGGCCGACGCGCCCGGCCGCGGCGAGGAGACCGAACTGCGCACCATCGTCGAGAGCTACGCGGGCACCCTCTCCTCCGAGCGCCGGCACCTGCTCCGCCGCTACCGGATCGTGGACACGGCACGCAAGGTGGTCGGCGTCGGCAGCGTCGGCACCCGCTGCTGGATCCTGCTCCTGCTCGGCCGCGACGACGACGATCCGTTGCTGCTCCAGGCCAAGGAGGCGCAGGAGTCGGTGCTCGCGCCGTACACGAACGGCGAACGCTTCGACAACCAGGGCCGCCGCGTGGTGACCGGGCAGCGCCTGATCCAGACATCCAGCGACATCTTTCTCGGCTGGACCCACGTCCTGGGCCTGGACGGCAGGGAACGGGACTTCTACGTGCGCCAGCTCCGGGACTGGAAGGGCATCGCCCGCCCGGAGACCATGGACCCCCGCATGCTCGCCCTCTTCGGGGGCTGGTGCGGAGGCAGCCTCGCCCGCGCCCACGCCCGCTCCGGCGATTCCGTCGCGATCTCCGCCTACCTGGGCACCGGCGACCGTTTCGACCGCGCCCTCCCCGGCTTCGCCCAGGCCTACGCCGACCGCAACGAACGGGACTTCAAGAAACTCAAGGCCGCCGTACGCTCGGGGCGGCTCACCGCGGAGAGCCTCTGACGTCGTCAGGCCGCTCACCGGCGTGACGGGCGTCGGATGTCACCCGGGAGGATGGCGTCCCCCGGGTGCAGCCGATCAAGGCGCCGGAATTCGCAGGGCGGGGACGGTGGCTCCGCCGGACCGGGTGTTCAACCCGCCTCGACAGGGCGCTTCGTGGGCTTCCGCCTCCGCAGAGATCGCCAGGTGCCTCGGACCGGAACGTGAAGCCCGTGATCGCTTGCACCACTCGGTGGGACACGACCCCCGGGAGCAGGGCTTCACCTGGGGGCCGGGCGCATCTCGACCACGCGCAGGCCCAGCGAGCGCAGGCGGGCCAGCAGCCCGTACAGATGCGCCTCGTCGACGACATGACCGAACAGCACGGTCTGACCCCACATCACGACATGGTCCAGTTCGGGGAAGGTCTTGGTCAGCGCCTCCGACATGTGTCCGTCGACGCGGATCTCGTAGCGCATGCGGCCCTCCTCCCCTCCCACGGCTCGGGCACAGGCGGCAGACTGCCCCTGCCCTGCGATCGTCCACCCCGGGCGGCCGTATGCCCTCACCCGGGGCAGGTGAGGGAGGGCGGGGGCGGGCGAGGTGCGGGCGAGGTGCGGCGGGGTTCACAGCAGCCGCAGGGCACGGGCCCGGCGTACGGCGTCGGCGCGGCGGTTGACGTCGAGCTTCCGGTAGACGTTCTTGAGATGGGTCTTCACCGTGTTGACCGACACGTACAGGTCGGCGGCGATCTCCTCGGTCGTCATCATCCGGGCCAGCCGCCGCAGCACGTCCCGCTCCCGGCCGCTCAGCTCCTCCACCGGCTCCTTCATGCCGGGCGGCGGCACGTCCACGGACCCGGTGACGAGCCAGCCCGCGGCCAGGCCCCGCAGCGGGCCCGTGTCCAGCAGCGGCCCGATCCACGGCCCCGACTCCACGAAGGGGCGCCGCAGATGCGCGTGCCGGGCGCCGCGCAGCGCCACCCCGAGCCATCGGCGGGCGGTGGCCGGGTCTCCCGCCAGGTGGCCGCTTTGGGCCCGTACGAGCGCGGCCCGCACGGACACCCCGGGGCCGGTGCGGCCCGCGCCGTGCAGCGCGTCGAGCAGGTCGGCCGCCGCGCCGGGGTTGCCCGCCGCGAGCTGCATCCTGGCGGCCTCCACGGCACAGGCCGGCTGGTCGAGGGGCACCTCGCGGAGCACTGCGACGGCCTCCTCCGGCTGCCCCTCGGCCAGGCGCGCGGAGGCTGTCACCAGCGCCATGTGGCCCCGCAGCCAGGGGGAGGGCGCATCTGCGGTAACGCCGGGGCGCGGGGCGGTGGCGACCGCCCGGAGCGCGGCGTGCGCGTCGCCCCGCGCCAGCATCAGTCGGGCCGTGGTGACGGCCCGCACCGCGACGACCACCGGGTCGGCCGGGGCGGCCGAGGCGGCCGAGGCGGAAGCCGGTGCGGGGCGCGACGCCGAGGGCATCGCCGACCGCGGCCCGGACTCCGCGGGCGCGGCCGCCTCGTCGAGGAGTTCCTGGGCCCGGTCCAGCTCGTCGCGGTCGACCGCCACCGCCGCCAGCACCAGCCGCTCCAGACCGGTTCCGGGCGGGCCGGGGAGGCTGTACCGCGCGATCTCGGCCAGCGCCTGGGACGCCTTGTGCTCCGCACGGCCCGGCCAGCCGTTGAGCTGGTCGATCAGCGCGAGCTGGGCCAGGGCGTCCTCCCTGGGCAGTGCTGTCGACGCCCCGCCGGGACCCGCCACGGCCGCGGTCAGAACCGTCCGGGCGTCCTCGAAACGGCCCGCCCACAGCCGGGTCGAGCCCAGATGGGCCAGCAGCAGCGCGGTCAGCTCGGGATGCCGGTCCAGCAACTCGGCGGGCACGGCACCGCGCAGCTCCCCGGCCAGCCGGACGGCCCGTTCCGCGCGTGCCGGCGCCCCTGTCAGCCGGGCGGCGAACGCCTCGAGCAGCGCCCAGCACAGCCGCGCGGCCTCCCGGTCGTCCGCCGGGCTCTCGTAGCCCTCCTGGCCCAGGATGTCGCCGGCCAGCAGCTTTCCGGCCCGCTCCAGCCGGGCCGGGCCCCGTGCCAGGTCGCCGCGGGCGAGTTCGCGGGCCGCCCGTACGAGTTCCGGTGCGGGGCCGGTGGTCCCGGGCGGCATGCGGGAGAACAGCTCGTCCAGACCGGCCGAGCGCAACCCGGCGAACAGCTGGCCGACGGCCAGATCGCCGACCAGGGCGCCGGCGGCGAACTCCCAGTCACCGGCGGCGGCGCCGTGGAGGAGCGTCTCCGGAAGGAACCCCGCGGCCTTCAGCCAGCGAGCCGCCCGCCGGTGGAGCTCCGGCGCCAGACCGGGGCGCCGCACCTCCAGATGCGCCCGCAGGATCTCCCCGAAGAGCGGGTGCAGCCGGTACCAGGAGTGCCCGAGATGCTGCACGAACGCGTTGCGGTGGTGCAGCGAGTCCAGCACGGCCCCGGCGTCGAAGCGCCCGGTCAGCGCGTTCGCCAGGCCGGGGCAGAACCGCTCCAGGACGCTGACCCGCAGCAGCAGGTCCTGCGTACCGGGCGGCTGGATGTCCAGCACCTCCGCCAGCAGGAAGTCGGCCACCGTGCTCTGCCCGGCCTCGAACTCCTTCAGATATGTCTCCGGGTCGGGGCTCTCCCGCGCGGCCAGCGCGCACAGCCGCAGTCCGGCGGCCCATCCCCGGGTACGGTCCACGAGGGCGTCCGCGACGGTCGCGGGCAGGGACAGACCGTGCCGGCCGAGGAGTTCACCGGCCTCCCGCGCGGTGAACGCCAGCTCCGCGTCCCGGATCTCCGTCAGCTCCCCGGCGGCCCGGTAGCGGTGCAGCGGCAGCAGCGGTTCCGTACGGGACGCCACGACCAGGCGCAGGCCCGGCCCCGCGTGCCGCAGGACGAAGTCCAGCTGGGCGGCCGTGTCCGGCGCGGCGACCCGGTCGAACTCGTCGAGCACGAGGACCGCCGGCCGTCGCGCCGTCATCGGGCCGTTCAGCTTCGCGGCCAGCCGGTTCAGCAGCGTCTCGTCCACCCGGCCCGGGTCGGCGGGCGAGCCCACCGACCCGGGCATCGGCACTCCGGCGGCGCGCAGGGCCTGTAGGACGTACGCCCAGAACACGCCGGGGCGCAGCTCCTCCGCGTCGGTGGTGAACCAGGCCACGGGCCGTCCGAGACCGGCCGCCCAGTCCGCGACGAGCAGGGTCTTCCCGGCGCCGGCCGCTCCGTTGACGATCGTCAGGGGAGTGGTCAGGGCGTTGTCGAGATGCCGGGTCAGGCGCTCCCGCCGCAGGAAGGTGACGGGCCTCGGGGGAATGGCGTACCGGGTCGGCAGGAACGGGTCCCCTCGGGGATCGACCCCGGAATGCCCGGGACCGTCGCCCGATTCCGATTCCGATTCCGGCTCCGGGACGTTGCCGATGGTCACCGCGCTCACCACCCACCGTCCGTGTCCGCCGGCCGCCTCACGCGCAGTGCTTCACCCCACCAGCATCCCAGCCTCCCTCCGGTCCCGCACGGTGCGGCGGTACCGGCCCGGGGCGTCCGCGGCCGTACGAAGGCGGCGCTGCCAGGACCGGACCAGGTCCTGGCAGCGCCGCTTCCCGCGCAGGTGTACGCGTGTGTGCGCGGCTCGCTCAGTGAGCGGCGACGACCACTACGGGCTCGTCGGCGTCCTCCGACTGGGCGCGCATCTCCTTCGCTTCCTCGGCGCGGCTCTTGATGCAGATGAAGGAGGCCACGGCACCGAGGACGCACAGGATGCCGGTGACGGTGACGGCGGCGTGCAGACCGTTGACGAACGCCTGGCCACTGCCCTCGATGACGGCGGCCTTGATCTCCGCCGACATGTCGCCGGAGACCGGGGCGATACCCATCGTGACGGCGTCCTCGGCCTGCTCCAGACCGTGCGCCATGCCCGTTGGGACACCCGCGCCGGTCAGCTCACCGAACAGCGAGGAACCGACCTTGCCGGCGATCACGGTGACCAGCACCGAGGTACCGAGGGCGCCACCGATCTGCAGCATGGTGGACTGCAGGCCGGAGGCCACACCGCCGTCCTTGACGGGCGCGTTGCCGATGATCGTGGCGGCGGTGGCGGGCAGCACGATGCCGACGCCCAGGCCTATCGCGATGAACGGCGGCCACATCGTCGCGTAGGACGAGTCGACGCTCCACGACAGCATGCCGAACATGCCGGCACCCGACAGGAGCAGGCCCAGCGGAATCGTGACGCGCGCGCCGAAGCGGGCGGTCAGCTGGGAACCGGCCGGAGAGGCGAACAGCGACGCGATCGACATCGGCAGCGTGCTGATACCGGCCTCGACCGGCGTGTAGCCCCGCACGTTCTGCAGGTACAGCATGATGAAGAAGATGCCGCCGAGCATCACGAAGAAGTTCAGCAGGGTCATGACCGCACCGGTGGTCAGCGAGCGGTTGCGGAACAGCCGCATCGGCAGCAGGGGGTGCTCCTGCCGGGTCTCGTACCAGCCGAAGACGACCAGCAGCGCCAGACCCAGGACGATGGCGCCGAGGGTTCCGGCGGAGGTCCAGCCCCACGTCTCGCCCTTGACGATGCCGAAGACGAGCGCGACCATGCCCGCCGCCAGCAGGACGACGCCGGGGATGTCGAAGCGGTGGTGGCCGGTGGAGTTCTTGGACTCGGCGAGGACCACCGCGCTGAACACCAGCGCGACGAGGCCGATCGGCACGTTCAGGTAGAAGACCGACTCCCAGTTGACGTGCTCGACGAGCAGACCGCCGATGATCGGTCCCAGCGACGTCGACACGGCCGAGACCATGCCCCAGATGCCCACCGCGAGGGCGAACCTCTTCGGCGGGAAAACGGCGCGCAGGATGCCCAGGGTGTTGGGCATCAGGATGCCGCCCGCCAGACCCTGCAGGGCACGGAAGACGATGACGCCCTCGATGCTGCCGACCAGGCCGATGGCGACCGAGGTGACGATGAACCCGCCGATGCCGGCGAGGTAGTAGAAGCGTCGGCCGAACCGGTCACCGAGCTTGCCGCCGAGGATCATCGAGGCGGCGAGCGCGATCAGGTAGGAGTTGGTGACCCACTGCAGTTCCGCGGTGCTGGCACCGAGGTCCTTGCCGATCGCCGGGTTGGCGATGGCGACGACGGAGCCGTCGAGCTGCACCATGAGCAGGCCGAACGACACGGCGACCAGCGCCAGCCAGGGATTGGCCCGGAAACGCTCGAACTTCGGCCGAGCGGCCGTGTCGGGAGCGGAGTGATCCACAGGTGTGGACGCCATGAAAGGAGCCACTTCTTTCTCAAAGGGGGACGAAAGAACTGCACGGCGGGGCCGAGATTCGGCAGCCGGCCCGCAGCGCCCCGCCCGGCCGGTCAAGGGCAGGGCGGGACGCACGGGGCCGTGCACAGGGCTGTCCGGGAAGGACTGCCTTCGGAAAGGGGGAGGAGGCGGATGCGCGGAACGCCGAACGAGCGCTTCACCGCGGGAGCCCGCGCGATGCGCCGGCCCGTGACGCTCTCGTCAGAGGGCTGCCGAGTGAAGGTGTCGGGTCAGCAGTTTCAGCGCGCCGACAGCGGAACCGAGCGCGTCCAGCTCGCCGTCGGTGAGGGACAGCATCGCCTGGCCGAGGTGACTCTCCTCGAGAGCGGTGACCTCGGCGATCCGCTGCCGTGAGGACTCCGTGAGGTGGAGATGGGCGATCCGCTTGTCGACGCCGTCCTGCCGGCGCTCCAGCTCTCCCCGCTCGGTGAGCTGGGAGACCAGTGCGCTGACGTTGTTCGGCTTCATCAGCAGCGCATCGGCCGCCTCACGGACCGTGGTGCCCTCGCGCTGTGCGACGAACCGCAGCAGTGCCAGCTGCCCCTCGGGCGGCTTCGGGTGCGGGTACTCGCTCGCCACCCGCCGCTCCAGGGCCCGGTGCAGCACGGGAAGGCACGCCGCGAGCTCGGAGCTCACGTGTGCGACGCGCTGTTCGAAGGCACTGCTGATGGTCACCCGTAGATATTAGGTATTTAAAAATACCTATGTCAAGCGAGGTATGAGAGGGATCTCGCCGAGAGTGCACGGCAGGGATTTCGGCGGGGCTCGCGGGGGCGCGGCAGGGCGGGCAGGGCTTGGGGGCGAGCCTCAGTTGAGCAGTGCCCGTGCCGCTCGGGCCTCGCCGCGGATCCGGTCCGCCGCCGGCTCGTCCACCGCGGCCACCACCTCGGCGTACGCCTCCAGCTCGTCCGCGCCGTCGAGGAAATCGCCGCGCCGCACCAGCAACCGGGCCCGTTCGTACCGCAGCTTCGCCGGCCGGGAGGGGAGCAGCAGGGACAGGTCCAGCGCCCACAGGGACACGTCCGACCGCTCCGGGCGGGCCTCGGCCCACGCCCGGACGTTGTTCAGGATCCGCAGCACGACGTCCAGCGGATCGGCCGGTGCCAGCATCGACGGGTCCAGCGGCGCCCCCGTCGCCCCGGCGACCAGCAGCTCCGTATCGTCCCCGGTCAGCACCCGGCCGCCGTCGAAGGGATCGACGAGCACCTGCCGCTCCGGGGTCACGTCGTCCCGCGTGTCCGGCTTCGCCGCCGCCGGCCTCGCGTCCGCCGTCGTGCCGGTCTCCCCGAGCCCGACCACGAAGTGGCCGGGCAGTCCGACCCCGTACACCGGTGCCCCCGCCCGCCGGGCGACCTCCAGCCACACCACCGACAGCAGGATCGGCAGCCCGCGTCGGCGCCGCAGCACCTCGTGCAGCAGTGACGACTCCAGGCGCTGGTAGTCGCCCGGGGTGCCGTGGAAGCCGCACCGTTCGCCCAGCAGCTCCCGCAGCGCCGACGCCCACGCGCGCGGGGTCCCGGGCCGGTAGGGGAGGCGGCCGGCCAGCGCGTCCAGCTCGATCTGCGCGGCGTCGATGCCCGCCTCGTCCAGCGTGCCGTCCGCCGCCGCACCGATCAGCAGGCACAGCGTGGCCAGATCCGGCCGCTCGGACCGGGCCTCCTCGGTGAACCGCCGCCGCAGCTCGGCGGAGCGTTCCGGGGGCGGGGGATGGAGGGAGCGCATGACCGGTCCGTGCCCTCTCACGGCGACCCGTCACCGGCCGGAGCCGACGACCGGGGCGCGCGGTAGTGGTGGTATGCGTGGTGCGCGGCGAAGCCCATCCTGTCGTACAGGGCACGTGCCGCCGCGTTGTCGTTCTCGACCTGGAGCCAGGCGGCCGACGCGCCCTCGTCGAGCGCCCGCCGGGCCAGCGCGGCCATCACGGCGGTTGCGAGCCCGCGCCGCCGCAGCGCCGGATCCACCTCGACGGCGGCGAAACCGGCCCACCGGCCGTCCACGACACATCGCCCGATCGCGGCAGGAGCGGCGTCGGTCGGAGCACTGCCCTCGGGTCCACCGTCCCCCGCCGGCACGGTCGCGAACCACACCGACGGGCCTCCCCCACTCTCGACTTCTCCCCCACTCTCGACTTCGCTCGAGCGGGGGGACCCCCATGAGCGGGGTGACCCCCCTTCCAGCACCTTCAGGGCGACCTCGCTCACGCCTCGGCGCTGGTACCGCGCGAGCCACGCCTCGTCGGCCTCCCGGGACAGCAGGACGTTCACCCCGGCCGGTTCGCCGCCGGACGGCTCCGGTCCCGCGTCGGCGATCGGCGCGAGCCCGCCGACCCACAGCTCGGCGGTCACCTCCCGCACCCAGCCCCGCCGCTCCAGCTCCGCGCCCAGCGCCTCCTGCGTGCCCTCGGCGCCGGTCGCCGTCTGCACGTAGGCAGGCAGCCCGCGCCCGGCGTACCAGCGGCGTACGGCAGTCAGCGCCTCGTCCAGCGGCACGCCCGGGTCGCCGAGCGGCAGCACCGAGTTGGCCCGGCGGGTGAAGCCGGCGGCCGCCCTCAGCTCCCACCCGCCCAGCCGCTCGCTCTCCACGGGCCGCCATGCCCGCGCGGCGACCCGCGCCAGCTCCTCGTACGAGGCGGCCGGACCGCGCCGGCGGGCCGGTGCGGACGGAACCACCTTGCCCGCGACCAGCGCGGACTCCGGGACGAGGGCGCTCTCGCCGTTCTTCCGTGTGATCCGCAGCACACCGCTGTCCCATGATGTGAGAACTCCGACCACGTCGGTGAACTTCTCACCCGGGGGACCATGTTCGATCAAGCTCCGTACGGAGACCCGTTTGCCCACGTCAGCAGTGGTGATGCGGACCTCGAGACGCCCGGCGGCGAAGATTTCCACAGGTCGGTACACCCCTCCTGTTCGGATCATGCCCAAGAACGGAGATACTAGGGGCGGGCATCGACGACGCCGCGCTCCCGCGCGCCAGGCGGCGGAGCCTGAGGAGGCCCGCCGGCGCCCTATCGAGGAGGAACGACAGCGTGACCTACGTCATCGCGCAGCCTTGTGTCGACGTGAAGGACAAGGCGTGCATCGAGGAGTGCCCGGTCGACTGCATCTACGAGGGCCAGCGGTCCTTGTACATCCACCCGGACGAATGCGTCGACTGCGGCGCCTGTGAACCGGTCTGCCCGGTCGAGGCCATCTTCTACGAGGACGACACTCCCGAGGAGTGGAAGGACTACTACAAGGCCAACGTCGAGTTCTTCGACGACCTCGGCTCGCCCGGCGGTGCCAGCAAGCTCGGGCTGATCGAGCGCGACCACCCGTTCATCGCCGCGCTGCCGCCGCAGGCGTAAGCGCCTGTCGGGTGACCTTCGATCGGAGAGCGGACGCGGTCTGGTGCGTGCGATTCCAAGGCGCCGGGATATCCTCGTAGCGGAGCTACCGGGACATTTCGGCGACGCGGGAAGCGTGCGTGCCAAGGCGTGGCCGCCCGATCAGAGGTCATCCGACAGGTCCTGAGCACCCGGGCGGCCCGGAAGCGGCCCGCGCCCGCGCCGCCTCGGTCCCGTACGGCCTGATCACTCCCGATCGGCGCCGCACGGGGCCGAGGCGTTTGCCGTACCAGAAAGTGAGCGAGAACCCGTGTCCGCAGTCTCCGACCGCCTTCCCACCTTCCCCTGGGACAAACTGGAGCCGTACAAGAAGACGGCCGCCGCGCACCCCGACGGCATCGTCGACCTCTCCGTCGGCACCCCCGTCGACCCGGTCCCCCAGCCGATCCAGAAGGCCCTGATCGCCGCCGCGGACTCCCCGGGCTATCCCACGGTCTGGGGCACCCCGGAACTGCGTGACGCACTCACCCGCTGGGTGGAGCGCCGTCTGGGCGCCCGCGAGGTCACCCACCGCCATGTGCTGCCGGTCGTCGGCTCCAAGGAACTGGTCGCCTGGCTGCCCACCCAGCTGGGCCTCGGCCCCGGCGACCGGGTGGCGTACCCGCGCCTGGCCTATCCGACGTACGAGGTCGGCGCCCGCCTGGCCCGCGCGGAGTACGAGGCGTACGACGACCCGACCGAGCTGGACCCGACGGGCCTGAAGCTCCTCTGGCTGAACTCCCCGTCCAACCCCACGGGCCGGGTGATCCCCAAGGCGGAGCTGACCCGCATCGTCGCCTGGGCCCGCGAGCACGGCGTCCTGGTCCTCTCCGACGAGTGCTACCTCGAACTGGGCTGGGACGCCGACCCGGTCTCGGTGCTGCACCCGGACGTCAACGGCGGCTCGTACGACGGCATCGTCGCCGTGCACTCGCTGTCCAAGCGGTCCAACCTCGCGGGCTACCGCGCCGCCTTCCTGGCCGGCGACCCGGCCGTCCTCGGCCCGCTGCTGCAGATCCGCAAGCACGGCGGCATGATGACCTCGGCGCCCACCCAGGCGGCCGTGGTGGCGGCCCTGGGCGACGACGAGCACGTCCGCGTCCAGCGCGAGCGCTACACGGCCCGCCGCACCGCGCTGCGGATGGCACTGCTGGGGCACGGTTTCCGCATCGAGCACAGCGAGGGCGGGCTCTACCTGTGGGCCACCCGCGACGAGTCCTGCTGGGACACCGTCGCCCGCCTCGCCGAGCTCGGCATCCTGGTCGCGCCGGGCGACTTCTACGGCCCGGCCGGCGAGCGGTTCGTACGCGTCGCCCTCACCGCCACGGACGAGCGGGTACGGGCGGCGGTGGAACGCCTGAGGGCGTGACGCGGGGCAGCCGCACGTACGCCGACGGGGCCCAGGTTCTTCCTGGGCCCCGTCGGCGTACGTACGGTCGGGCCGATCCGGGTGGACCCCGGATCCCCGTGGATCCGGATCCGGTGAGGTCAGCCGAGCGGCAGCGCCGTGGCGGGGAGGGTCCGGGCGGTCGGCACGCCGTCCAGGGGGACGGCGTCGGTCGGCAACGTGCCCTCGGCGGCCTGGACCGCCACCGGCGCGGCCTGCCCGAGTGCCTGGCCGCCGGTGCCGCCCGCGGTCTTGGTGACGGTGTGCGTCGCGTCGTCCACGGTGCCGGTCGCGCCGGCCTGGTCCAGGACGGTCAGGCCGCCGACGCTCGGGGTGGCCGGCAGCTCGGGGGCCGCGGTGGCGGAACCGGCCGCACCGACCCCGGCGGCCGCTCCGGCGGCGACGAGCAGCGCGGCACGGGCGATCCGACGGGTCAGGGGGAGGGACATGGTGCTCCTTCGGCGGGAGAGAACGGTGAACGTCCAGCCGGACCCGGTGGTTGTCTCACGTCGATCTGGTTGATCTCCGGTGATCGGTCTCCGGGCCCGGACGCAGTGACTACCGCTCGAAGGCCGGGAAGGTTGCGGTGGGACGATGTAAAGAGTTGGCAATGCGTCGCATTATCGGCTACGCCGAAAAGCGGACGAACGGTACGCCGTTCGACGGGCTGCGGAACGGTTACAGCGCCCCAGCCCCAAGGAGTACGCCGAATCGGGGGCGAGGACGCGTAAACCCGCTCACACCGTCAACACCCCCACCCCCAGGGCAACCCCTGGGGGTGGGTCATCGAGCAACCGTGCGGGTGGCTGCGCGGGTGGCTGCGCGGGTGGCTGTGCGGTCTACTGCGCGGTCGTGATCCGGACCGCGTCCGCACCGCCGTCCGCGCCTTCGGAGTTCTTGCCGTCCTCGCCGTCGATCGGGGTCCACCGGCCGCCGTCGTCCCCGGCGGTCCACTCCTGCCCCGCGTACGACACCCGCTCCATGTGCAGCTCGGAGGCGTTGGCCACGGCCCAGTGCGCCAGCTGCCAGCCCTGGGCCCTGGCCTTCCGGCCCGGGTCCGCCTCGGTGGACACCGGCAGCGTCATGGTCCGCCCGTCGGAGTCGGAGTCGGCGTTAGAGCCGGAGCCGGGGTCGCCGTTCTCGGGAGCGGAGGGTGCGGGGCTCGCCGCGTCGCCGACCTCGGCGCCGGCCGGTTCCAGGGCGTCCCGCCCGAAGTCCCGGGCCAGCGCGTCACGTACCGCTTCCGTCCCTGCCGCGCGGGTCGCCGCCGGACGACCGTCGCAGGTCAGCGTGGCCTCCGAGGTGCCGGTGAGAGCGGCGGCCAGCAGGGTGGCGTCCGGCTCGTGCTTGGCGTACGCCTGCGGGAAGCCACTGAGCTGCACCCGCTGGGCGGCGACGGTGAGCGGAAGCCGGGTGTACCCCGGCACCTCCTTCAGGCCGTCGTAGAACTTCCCCGCCGAGTACGCCGGGTCCATGATCTCCTTCGGCGTGCCCCAGCCCTGCGAGGGCCGCTGCTGGAAGAGGCCGAGCGAGTCGCGGTCCCCATAGTCGATGTTGCGCAGCGCCGACTCCTGGAGGGCCGTCGCCAGTGCGATCGTCACGGCCCGCTCGGGCAGGTCGCGCGCGGTGCCGACGGCGGTGATCGTCGCCGCGTTCACCGCCTGCTCGGGCGTGAACTCGTACGTGGCCCCGTCGTTCTTGCCGGACACGACCCGGCAGCCCGGCCCGCTCGTCCCGCCGCCCGTGTCGTATCGGACCACCAGGTAGCCGGCGACCCCGAGAAGTACCACGGAGGCCGCTCCGAAACGGAAGAAGCGGCCCCGACGTTTGGAAGGAAGTGGTGGCTCTGACACGCGTAACAAGGTACTGGAGAGTAAGAGGCGTGTGTGCCGGGTGTGGACAGTGGGCCCGGACCAGCGCGTTAGGGTCGTCGGCATGGCCGACACCCCGCTTGACCTCACTCCGGACGCGGCACGCCTGACCGCGCGGCTCGTCGACTTCCCCTCCGTCAGCGGCACCGAGAAGCCGCTCGCGGACGCGATCGAATCCGTCCTGCGCACCCTGCCGCACCTCACGGTCGACCGGTACGGCAACAACGTCGTGGCCCGTACGAACCTGGGGCGCGAGGAGCGCGTGATCCTCGCCGGTCACATCGACACGGTCCCGATCGCGGACAACGTCCCCTCCCGGCTCGACGCGGACGGCGTGCTGTGGGGCTGCGGCACCTGCGACATGAAGGCGGGCGTGGCCGTCCAGCTGCGCCTCGCGGCCACCGTCCCCGCCCCCAACCGGGACCTCACCTTCGTCTTCTACGACAACGAGGAGGTCGACGCGGACCTCAACGGCCTCAAGCACGTCGCCGAGCAGCACCCCGACTGGCTGGAGGGCGACTTCGCGGTGCTTCTCGAGCCCTCCGACGGCCAGGTCGAGGGCGGCTGCCAGGGCACGCTCCGGGTGCTGCTGAAGACCACCGGCGAGCGCGCCCACTCCGCGCGGAGCTGGATGGGCTCCAACGCCATCCACGCGGCAACCCCCATCCTCGCCCGCCTCGCCTCCTACGAGCCGCGCTACCCGGTGATCGACGGCCTGGAGTACCGCGAGGGCCTGAACGCGGTGGGCATCTCCGGGGGCGTCGCCGGCAACGTCATCCCCGACGAGTGCGTCGTCACCGTCAACTTCCGCTACGCCCCTGACCGCTCCGAGGCCGAGGCCCTCGCCCATGTCCGCGAGATCTTCGCGGACTGCGGCGTGAGCGAGTTCGTCGTCGACGACCACAGCGGCGCGGCCCTGCCCGGCCTGTCCCACCCGGCCGCGGCCGCCTTCATCGAGGCGGTCGGCGGCACCCCCCAGCCCAAGTACGGCTGGACGGACGTCTCCCGCTTCTCCGCGCTCGGCATCCCGGCGGTCAACTACGGCCCCGGCAACCCGCACCTGGCGCACAAGCGGGACGAACGCGTCGAGACGGCGAAGATCCTCGCGGGGGAGGAGCGGCTGCGGTCCTGGCTGACCGCGTGAGCGCGCCACCGTGATGGGGGTTTGGAACGCTTCCCCGCGGACATGCTGACGTCCCCCAGACGTAACCCGCGTGGATCTACGCTGAGGTGGAACGACCTCTCCCCGGAGTCTCGGCGATCTTCCGAGGAGGGGAGACCGCGAACGGAGGGCGCACATATGGCTACTGGCAACCCCGAGGGCAAGCAGGTCCCACCGGAGGAGCAGCGGCTGGGCCCGGTGCTCCGCAGGCGGGGCCAGGTCCAGACGAGCACCACGGACCAGCGGCTGCTGGACGGGCGTGCCCCCTCGGACTGGGTGCACACCGACCCCTGGCGGGTGCTGCGCATCCAGTCGGAATTCATCGAGGGCTTCGGCACACTCGCCGAGCTGCCGCCCGCCATCAGCGTCTTCGGCTCGGCACGCACTCCGGTGGACTCACCGGAGTACGACGTCGGAGTCCGGCTGGGCCGGGGCCTGGTCGAGGCGAACTTCGCCGTCATCACCGGCGGCGGCCCCGGCGCCATGGAGGCGGCCAACAAGGGCGCCTGCGAGGCCGACGGCGTCTCGGTCGGCCTCGGCATCGAGCTGCCCTTCGAACAGGGGCTCAACAGCTACGTCGACATCGGCCTGAACTTCCGGTACTTCTTCGTCCGCAAGCTGATGTTCGTCAAGTACTCGCAGGGCTTCGTCGTCCTGCCCGGCGGCCTCGGCACCCTCGACGAACTCTTCGAGGCGCTGACTCTGGTCCAGACGCAGAAGATCACCCAGTTCCCCATCGTCCTGTTCGGCACCGAGTACTGGGGCGGCCTGGTCGACTGGCTGCGCAGCACGGTCATCGCCCAGGGCAAGGCAGCCGAGAAGGACCTCCTCCTCATCCATGTCACGGACGACGTGGACGAAGCGGTGGCCCTGGTGTCAAAGGAAGCGGGCCGCTGACCCGACGAGCCCCCCTGCCCCCACTCCTGCACCCCACCGAGCGGCGCACAGACCGGGATCCTCATCGGCGGCCCCTTCCTGGCCCCACGAGGGGCGTGTGGGCCGGGGCCTTCTTGGCCCACCGAGGGGCGTGTGGGCCGGGGGGCTTCTTGGCCCACCGAGGAGCGGTCCGGGGCGTGGGGGCAGCTCTGATCCACCGAGTGGTGCGCGGGTTGGGGGGCCTTCCGTCGCACCGAGTGGCCATTTGGGTTGTGGGGTCACTTTTTGACGTACCGAGTGGTGCGCGGGCTGGGGAGCCTTCCCGTCGCACCGAGTGGCCGTCCGGGCCCTGGGGCACTATCTGACGCACCGAGTCGGGTGGTGGGTGGGCATAAGGCCGGGGTCCAGGGGCGGAGCCCCTGGCGGGGTCTGGGGCGGAGCCCCATGCCCGGGGCTCAGGGGCGGCGCCCATGCATCGGCGTAGGGGCAGAACCGTCACCCCGGGGCGGAGCCCTACGCCAGCCCCCGCCGGGCCACCGCAGGGGCACGGTGGCCCGCGATCGACGCCACCATGTCCAGGACCTGCCGCGTCTCCGCCACCTCGTGCACCCGGTACACCCGTGCCCCCAGCCACGCCGACACCGCGGTCGTCGCGAGCGTCCCCAGCACCCGCTCCTTGACCGGCCGGTCCAACGTCTCCCCGACGAAGTCCTTGTTGGACAGCGACACCAGCACCGGCCACCCGGTGGCGACCATCTCGTCCAGCCGCCGCGTCGCCTCGAGACTGTGCCGGGTGTTCTTGCCGAAGTCGTGCCCGGGATCGATCATCACCGACTCCCGCGGCACGCCCAGGGACACCGCACGCTCCGCCAGCCCCAGCGTCCGGTCGAGGATGTCGGCCATCACGTCCTCGTACTCCACCCGGTGCGGCCGGGTCCGTGGCAGTGTGCCTCCCGCGTGGGTGCACACCAGCCCGGCGCCGTACCGCGCGGCGACCTCCGCGAGCCGCGGATCGACCCCGCCCCAGGCATCGTTCAGTACATCCGCCCCCGCCTCGCACACGGCCTCGCCGACCTCGTGCCGCCAGGTGTCCACGCTGATCACGACGTCCGGGAAGCGCCGCCGCACCTCGGCGACGAAACCGACCGTGCGCCGCGCCTCCTCCTCGGCGGACACCTCCTCACCCGGCCCGGCCTTCACCCCGCCGATGTCGATGATCGCGGCGCCCTCGGCCACCGCCTGCTCCACGCGCGTGAGCGCCGGTTCGTCGCGGAAGGTCGCGCCCTGGTCGTAGAAGGAGTCCGGGGTCCGGTTCACGATCGCCATGATCACCGGCTCGTGCGGTGCGAATTCCCGCCTGCCCAGCCTGAGCATCCCCAAAGACCTCTTCTCGTCGGTGCGGTCCACCGGCCGTCCCCGGCCGCCTGTGACCCTGACTGTCAGACTCGCATGGCACGATCGGAGCCACACATCCGACTCCGGCTCGATCCAACCCTGGGGACCTCAGCGATGGTTATGTTCTTGTTCCTGGTCGTCGCGCTCGCCGTCGTGGTCGCCGCGGTGACCCTCGCGGTGGTGGGCGGCGGTGAGAGCGGCCCGCTGCCCGACGCGGCCCCCGACCGGCTGAGGGACACCCTGCCGCTGGACCGCCCGGTCCACCGCGCGGACCTGGACAGCCTTCGCTTCCCCCTCGCCGCCCGCGGCTACCGCATGGCCGATGTGGACGACGCGCTGAGCCGCCTCGGCGCCGAGCTCGCCGAGCGCGACGCCCGGATCGCCGACCTGGAGTCCGCGCTGGCCGGGGCCCGTGCCGTCGCGGCCCACATCGCCCTGGACAAGCCCGCCGCGCGTCAGGAGGGCGACCAGCTGTGACCGACACGGCCGCCCTCGCAGGTCCGGACGGCGCCCCGCGCTGTCCCTGGGCCCTGTCCACCGAGGACTACATCGCGTACCACGACGAGGAGTGGGGCCGCCCGGTCCACGGGGACGACGCCCTGTTCGAGCGCCTCAGCCTGGAGGCCTTCCAGTCCGGCCTGTCGTGGATCACGATCCTGCGCCGCCGTCCGGGCTTCCGTACCGCCTTCGCCGGCTTCCGGATCGCGGCCGTCGCGGAGTTCACCGACGCCGACCGGGAGCGCCTGCTGGCCGACGCCGGCATCATCCGCAATCGCGCCAAGATCGACGCGACCCTGGGCAACGCGCGCGTGCTGGCAGGGTGGGCGCCCGGCGACCTGGACGCCCTGATCTGGTCGCACGCACCCGACCCGGCCGGCCGCCCGGCGCCGGTGACCCTCGCCGACGTCCCCGCGGTCACCCCCGAGTCGACGGCGCTGTCCAAGGCCCTGAAGAAGCAGGGCCTGCGCTTCGTCGGCCCGACCACGGCCTACGCACTGATGCAGGCCTGCGGCCTGGTCGACGACCACCTGAAGGACTGCGCGGCCCGGCAGGCCTGAACCCTCGAAGGCGAGCGGGCCGCGCCGCGGGCCGCCCCGGACCTGCCGCCCTGGAGTCAGCGGCCCTGGTACTTCGGCTTCTCCTTGTTGACGAAGGCCTGCACGGCGATCGTGTGGTCCTCGGAGGCACCCGCCCGGGTCTGGAGCTCGTCCTCCTTCTCCAGGGCCTCCTCCAGGGAGTGGGTGAGCCCGTACGCCACCGACTCCTTCAGCGCCGCGTACGCCACCGTCGGCCCCGCGGCCAGCGCCCGCGCCGTCTTCTCCGCCTCCGCGCGCAGTTCGGCGGCCGGGACCAGCCGGTTTGCGATCCCGAGGTCGTATGCCTCCTGGGCCGTGATGCTGCGGGGGAAGAGCAGCAGGTCGGTGGCGCGGCCCGGGCCGACGACCCGCGGCAGCGTCCAGGAGATCCCGGAGTCCGCGGTCAGCGCGACCCCGGCGAAGGACGTGTTGAACGCCGCCGTGTCGGCCACGATCCGGTAGTCCGCCGCCAGCGCGAAGCCGAAGCCCGCCCCGGCCGCCACCCCGTTCACCGCGGCGACCACCGGCTTCGCAGCCCCGGCGAGCGCCTTCACGATCGGGTTGTAGTGCTCGCGCACCGTGCTCATCGTGCGCTCGCCACCGTCCTCCCGGTCGGCGACCAGCAGCCCGATGTGCTCCTTGAGGTCCTGCCCGACGCAGAACGCCCGGTCACCGGCGGCGGTCAGCAGTACGGCCCGCACGCCCTCGTCGTCCGCGGCGTCCCGGACCGCGTCCCGGAGAGCGACCTTCGCCGCCACGTTCAGCGCGTTCATCGCCTCAGGGCGGTTCAGCGTGATCGTCGCGAGTCCGTCGCTCACCTCGTAGAGCACGGTGTCGGCCATGGTGTATCCCTCCGCGTCGCGGCTCGTGGACCTACCCGTCAGTACGTCCCTGTGCAGGACAGCATGACGGAGATCGGCGGCGCTGGAGCGGAGCCTGCGTGTGACCTGCGTCAAAGAATTCCGGTCCGTTTTTCACCGATGGAGTGGTGCAAGGGGGCGCAGTATCGCAGCCACATCGCCGAATTGAGTGGTTTTGCTCGCGCGCGTTGCCCAAGCGATGCCGACTGATGTTGGTCATCGGGTCCTGGGATGCGGGATAATGGCTGGGAAGCAATGTGTTCGATGCCGGTGGCGTGTGTCCTGCTTCAAGGACCGCAGGTGCCCTTCAGTGGGCCGTCGGCTAGACGGTTGAGCTGGGTTTCAGGAAGGGGAACGAGCATGGCGGCCATGAAGCCGCGGACGGGTGATGGCCCGCTCGAGGTGACCAAGGAGGGGCGGGGCATCGTCATGCGCGTTCCGCTCGAAGGCGGCGGTCGGCTCGTCGTCGAGCTGACCCCGGATGAGGCCGACGCGCTCGGCGACGCCCTCAAGAAGGTCGTCGGCTGACGCGCAAGCGACCATACCCTTTCAGTCGCCCCGGTGCCGCATGCGGCACCGGGGCGACTGTTTGTCCAGGTCAGGGCGGCGTGGGAGATGTTCGTCACTGCTTCACGTCCGGGGGCGTCCGCTACCGCTTCACCGCGCAGAGCAGTCCGTCACCCACGGGCAGCAGGGATGACACCAGCTCCTGGCTCTCGCGCAGGGCCCGCACCAGTTCCCGCAGCCGCAGCACCTCGGTGGGCTGCGGGCCGGAGTCCACCGTCCGGCCGTTCGCGAAGACCCCTTCGAAGGCGACCAGGCCTCCCGGGCGCAGCAGACGCAACGATTCCGCGAGATAGTCCTGGTACTCGAGCCGGTCCCCGTCGCAGAAGACGAGGTCGTAGCCGGAGTCCGCGAGGCGGGGCAGGACGTCCAGCGCCCGCCCGGGGATGAAGCGGGCCCTGTTGGCGGCGAAGCCCGCCGTACGGAAGGCCTGGCGGGCGGACTGCTGGTGCTCCGGCTCCTGGTCGACCGTGGTCAGCACCCCGTCCGGCCGCATGCCGTGCAGCAGGTGGATCCCGGAGACGCCGCAGCCGGTGCCGATCTCCGCGACCGCCTTGGCGTCCACGGTGGCCGCGAGCAACCGCAGGGCCGCACCCGTACCGGGCGACACCGAGCGCAGCCCTGTCTCCTGGGCCCGGTCCCGGGCCCAGTGCAGCGCCTCGTCCTCGGCGACATAGGCGTCCGCGAACGCCCAGCTCGTCTGCCGGTTGGCGGTAATGACCCTCTCCTGTCCCCGTGGTTGCCTCGGCGTGACTTTATCCGTTGACACCGGGAACCCACTGATGGGACCGGTCGTTTACAGGGAAGAACGAACGGCGTGTGCCGTGGAGGGGGTGGGCGTATGGGCGAGGACACCGAGCAAGTGCTGACGCAGGCCCACGAGCCGTGGCAGTCCGCATCATTTTCTCGCAAAACCGCTTATCCGGAGCTAACGGGCGAGGTGGCTATGGTAGGGGCTCTACTGGACACCACCAGAGCCGATAGGGGAGGTGCGGCTGCGCCTGTGGATCGGGGAGGAGTGCTGAGGCGCTTCCTCGGATCGGCGGGCAGGCCGAAATTTGTGAACGACACCGCTGCTGACCACCGCCACGCCGCTGAGCCGGCCCAGACCGCGAGCTTCTCCACCGACGCGGACGGGCAGGCGTGGACTCCGCCCACGTGGGAGGAGATCGTCAGCATGCACAGCGGCCGGGTCTACCGGCTCGCCTACCGTCTCACCGGTAACCAGCACGACGCGGAGGACCTCACCCAGGAGGTCTTCGTCCGCGTCTTCCGCTCGCTGTCGACGTACACGCCGGGCACCTTCGAGGGCTGGCTGCACCGCATTACGACCAACCTCTTCCTGGACATGGTGCGCCGCAAGCAGCGCATCCGTTTCGACTCGCTGGGCGACGACGCGGCCGAGCGGCTCCCCAGCAAGGAGCCCACCCCCCAGCAGGTCTTCAACGACACCCACTTCGACGCGGACGTCCAGCAGGCCCTCGACACGCTCGCGCCCGAATTCCGTGCCGCGGTCGTCCTCTGTGACATCGAGGGACTGTCGTACGAGGAGATCGCCGCGACCCTCGGCGTCAAGCTCGGCACGGTCCGGTCCCGGATCCACCGCGGGCGCTCCCAGCTGCGCAAGGCCCTCGCTCACCGCTCGCCCCAGGCGCGCACGGAGCGCCGCTCCTTCGCGCCGCGTGTTCCCGCACTGGGAGGAGGGGGCGCGAGCACGTGAGTGGGTCACGTCCGAAACCTGCCGAGGGACACCTCGCGGAGCAGCACCTGGGAGACCGGCTTTCCGCCCTGGTGGACGGAGAGCTCGGTCATGACGCGCGCGAGCGCGTACTGGCGCACATCGCCACCTGCGCGAAGTGCAAGTCGGAGCTGGACGCGCAGCGCCGCCTGAAGAACGTCTTCGCAAAAGCCGCGCCCCCGCCCCCGTCCGAGAGCTTCCTGGCCCGCCTCCAGGGTCTTCCGGCGGGCGGTGACCTCGGCGGCGGCTCGCCACTGGACGGCGGAGGGCTGCCGGGCGACCCGCCCGTGCAGCTCGGCGGGATGCCCGGTGCCTTCGGGACCGGCAGGCGCGGCGAGTGGTTCTCGTTCGCCTATACGCCCGTCCGGCGACCCTCCCCCCTGTTCCCGTCCCCGTCGGGCGCGGCCACGACGGACCGGGGCTTCCGTACCCATGACGTCAGGCGGCACGAGCAGGACCGGTCCTCCTCGCGCGGGATGCGGTTCGCCGCCGCGGCGGCGGGGGCGGTGTCCCTCGCGGCGATCGCCCTCGGTGGTGTCGCCACCGTCACACCCACCGACACGGAGGTCCGCGGCTCGGGCAGCGGCAGCAATGTGACCCCGCTGCGCACCCAGGGCAGCACGGCGACGACGCCTGATTCCCAGCGCCGCCGGGGCTCCGCACCCCTGCTGGACCAGTTGCAGGGCCAGAGCGCGCGGGGCGACACCATGGCGGCCCCGACCCAGGCGTCCGCGCCGCTGTTCCCCGGGGTTCCACCGCCCGACCCCCGGCGCCACAGCCCTCTGGCGGTCACCCCTGTCATGGCCGGCGCGGCCCCGATGGCCCCGCTGATATCGCCGTTGTCCTTGACGGCGTGGGAGACGACCCTGGGGCTCAGGACCCCCGGTGGCTTCCCCACCGCCACCGTCTCGTCCTCCCCCGCCTCCTCCGCGCCCTCCGCCGGCGCGACCGCGGCTCCCGCTCCCGCCGCTTCCTCCCGCATGATCCGCTGACCGGTGCACCGGCCTGTGCACCGACCCCGTCCGCTGCGCACGGGCGTGCGAACCTGATTGAATCCAGGTGGCGCGTCCAGGCCCATGGAGCCGGGTGCCGGACCAGGAGCTCCGAGGCGCAGAGGCGTACGGAGCCACGGAGTCGACGATCTGCGGCCAGCTGTGGGGAGAGCATGAACGAGGGGAAACCCCCGAAGGCGAGCCCGTCGGGGCAGCAGGAACAGCCGGCCGAGCCGGGCCGGGACGGGAACGGGGACTTCGAGCTGGAGCGCCCGGCGCCGTCGGGTGGCACGGCCGGCTCCGACGGCCCCGGCGGCGCGGACCTCACCGACGGTGCCGGTCCGGCTCCCGCTCCGGTGGACGTGCCCGAGGACGCCGACTTCGAACTCGCCCGGCCCGCCGCGGCCCCGGCCGAGGCGGGGGGCGACTACGCACTGCACCGGCCCCCGAACGCCGAGGGGACGGGGACCGGCGTGCCCGCGGACGGCGTCGAACCCGCGGGAGCCGCCGAGCCTCGCGATTCCGGCGTGACCACGGAGCCCGCAAGGCCCGCCGAGCCTGCCGGGTTCTCCGAGTCCGTCGTACCCGGTGACTCTGCTGCACGATTCCGCGGGGCCGCGGGACCGCACTCCGCGACCTGCGGCGACGCGGCCATGCCCGGCGCTCCGAGCGGCTGTTCCTACGGGGCCGGCGAATTGCGCAGCAGAGTCCCCGGTTCCTTCAAAGACCGGTCCGAGCAGCCCCGGCCGCTGCACGACCCCGATCCCTACAGCACCCCGCCGTACGGTGAGCCGGGACCCTGGGCGCCCGCGCCCCCCGTTCAGCATCCGGCGGCAACTCCCGCGCAGGGCGCCCCGGTACCGCCCCCGGCGCCGGACACACTGCCGCACGGCATGCCCGTGCCCGGCGCGCCTGTTCACGGCGCACCGGAACCCGCTGCCGCGGCCCCCGTCCCGGCCGTGCCCACGCCCGGCGTCCCCGGACCCGGCGCCCCGGGCGCGAGCCACCCCGCGCCCGCATCCGCACCCGTCCTCCAGGCCCCGGGGGCTCCGGCAGTGGATGCCCAGGCGCCGGCCGACCCCTGGCAGCGTTACGACCCCTGGGCCGTCGCCGCGGCGAGTGCCCCGTTGCAGCAGACCGGGGGCGCGGTCACCACGGAGGACCGGCGGCGCAAGCGGGCCAGGAGGAAGCTCGTCGGCCTCATGCTGCTGGTCGCGCTCCTCTCGGGCAGCGTCGGCGGAATCGTCGGCACCCAGCTGGAGCGCGACGGCGGTGTGGGTGCCGTGGTGGAACTCCCGCAGGCCGAGGAGGAGCCCGCCGGGCGGGAACCCGGAAGCATCGCCGGGATCGCCGCGCAGGCCCTGCCCAGCGTCGTCACCCTGCACGTCAGCGGGGCGGCGTCGGCGGGCACCGGTACCGGATTCGTGCTCGACGGCCGCGGACACATCCTCACCAACGACCACGTCGTGCAGCCCGCCGGACGTGACGGCGAGATCACCGTGACCTTCCACAGCGGCGACACCGCCGAGGCCACGGTCGTCGGCCGGGACAGCGGCTACGACCTCGCCGTGGTGAAGGTCAAGGGCGTCAGCGGGCTGGTTCCCCTGCCCCTCGGCAACTCGGACAACGTGCAGGTGGGCGACCCCGTCGTCGCCATCGGCGCCCCCTTCGACCTGGCCGGCACGGTCACCGCCGGCATCATCAGCGCGCGCGAACGCCCCATCACGGCGGGCGGTGGACAGGGCGACGGCAGCGACGTGTCGTACGTCGACGCCCTGCAGACCGACGCGCCGATCAACCCCGGCAACTCCGGCGGCCCCCTGCTCGACGCCAAGGGCCGCGTGATCGGCATCAACTCCGCCATCCGCTCCGCCGGCAGCGGCGGCGGCGGCGAGGCCGAGGGCGGCCAGGCCGGCTCCATAGGCCTCGGCTTCGCCATCCCGGTCAACCAGGGCAAGCGCGTCGCCGAGGAACTGATCAACACCGGCAGCGCGACCCACCCGGTGATCGGCATCACCCTGGACATGGACTACGCCGGCGACGGCGCCCGCGTCGGCACTGGGGGCAGCGACGGCGGGCCCCCGGTCAGCACCGGCGGGCCCGGGGACAAGGCCGGGATCAAGGCCGGCGATGTCATCACGAAGGTCGACGGGCAGCGCGTCCACTCAGGTGAGGAACTCATCGTCAAGACCCGCGCACACCGCCCCGGGGACCGACTGGAGCTCACCCTGGAGCGGGATGGCAAGGAGCGGGAGGTCTCGTTGGTCCTCGGCTCCTCCGGCGGCGACTAGACACAGGACGGCATGGAGGCACGGAGGCGAGGGGGACACGGGAGGCGCGGCAGGCAGGGGAAGGCGAACAGCCGGCGAAGACCGCACCCGTCACGCAGTCAAAGGCCCCGGCACAGTACCGGTCGTGCGGGGAGGCCGGGTACCGTGGACCCGGCCCGGACCACGGAGGACCGCACGGACGCACAGACGCACGCACGGACACGTCGACGCACTGACCACCGAGGGCCGAGGGCCGAGGACATCGCAAGGAGCTTCAGGTGTTCAATGACATAGGACCGCTCGAGCTGGTGACGCTCGTCATCCTCGCCGTGCTCGTCTTCGGTCCGGAGAAGCTCCCCAAGGTCATCCAGGACGTGACCAGGACGATCCGGAAGATCCGTGACTTCTCGGACAGTGCCAAGCAGGACATCCGCGAGGAACTGGGCCCGGAGTTCAAGGACTTCGAGTTCGAGGACCTCAACCCCAAGACGTTCATCCGCAAGCGGCTGGACAGCGACGACCTGGGGCTCAAGGAGATCCGCAGCGGCTTCGACCTGAAGAAGGAGATGGCCGAGGTCACGGACGCCGTCCAGGGCCGCGACCCTGAGTCCTCCACGTCCTCCCCCTCCTCCTCGGCTTCCTCCGCGGCCCCCTCGGGCGGTCGCCTCGACATGACGAAGAAGCCCGAGAAGGCGGCCGCCGACGACCGTCCGCCCTTCGACGCGGACGCCACCTGAGCCTCGCCCGGCGCAGCCGCAGTCAGGTGCACGGGGGTGTACGCCCCCGTGCACGTGACGCGTTTCATACTCCGTCAGAGCCCCGCATGGCCCGAACCGGACGCCCACGCGACCACGCGCCGGGCGGTTTCCCGGGCGCGCGCCCACGAGGTGGCTATGCTGCCCCAGTTGTTGTGCGGTCCGGACGAGTACGCCCGAAGGGGGGCGGGCCGCCCCCGGTCCGACGAGAGCGAGGAGGCATCCGGGCATGGAGACGACGAGTCGGGCAGTCGCGCAGGCGCCGGCCGCGGAGGACGGACGACCAGTCCCCTCCGCCCGGCGTACGGTCGACGGCTACCTGAGCGCGCCCTTCCCGTGGTACGGCCTCGACGAGGCGTTCACGGGGCGGCGCTGGCTGATGCAGGTCGGCACCGCGGCGGACGGAGCCGTCGAGCACGGATCGATCGGGCACGGTGACGAGCCCTCGGTACGCAGCGAGTACACGGCCGGCAACGGCCAGGAGGCCAAGGAGAAGTTCGCGGTCGCCGTGACGGTGGCCGCCAACCCGGTGCGCCGCAGCGCGGACGGCACCGGCCTGCTGGAGGCCACCTCCGTGTCCTCCGCGGCCTGGCTCGCCGGAGTGGGGCTGCTGTCGTTCACCTGGCCGGGCCAGATGGACCACTCGCTGCGCGACGACTGGCTGGAGCAGCAGACGGAGACGGCCTGGGTGCTGGCGGACGACCTCGACGGACCGGACTGGTCGACGCTGTCCCTCCCTGTGGACGGGGTACCGACGCCGTTCCACTACCGGGAGTCCGAGTTCGGCTGGGTGCTCGCGGGATCGACGCGGGCGGGCGTGCACGTCGGCGCGTACGGCCGGGGCATGAGCGCGTACGGCCTGGGCTTCGCCGTGGTCGAGGACATCACCGCCTACGCGTCCTGAACGGGGAGCGTACGGCGCGGGGGGAGCATGAGGCTCGACCCGAGCCGCGGAGCGCACCGCCGTCCCCGTACGGAGAAGGGCGCCGCCCCGAAGGACGGCGCCCCGGCCGGACACGGCACAACGGCTCTCAGGGCCCCGTACGGGTGCCGGGAGCGCTCAGAACTTGTTCCGGGGCGTGATGCCCAGTGCCAGGCCCGCCAGGCCCCGCTGGCGCCCGCCGAGTTTGCCGGCGATCGAGCGGAGCGCCGAGCCCGCAGGGGAGTCCGGGTCGGACAGCACGACCGGCTTGCCCTCGTCGCCGCCCTCGCGCAGGCGCATGTCGATGGGGATGGAGCCGAGCACCGGGACGTTGGCGCCCGTGGTCCGGGTCAGCCCGTCGGCCACCGACTGGCCGCCACCGGTCCCGAAGACATCGACCATCTCGTCGCAGTGCGGGCAGGGCAGACCGGACATGTTCTCGACCACACCGACGATCTTCTGGTGGGTCTGCACGGCGATGGAGCCCGCCCGCTCGGCCACCTCGGCCGCCGCCTGCTGAGGCGTGGTGACGACCAGGATCTCGGCGTTCGGCACGAGCTGTGCGACCGAGATCGCGATGTCGCCGGTGCCCGGCGGCAGGTCGAGCAGCAGCACGTCCAGGTCGCCCCAGTACACGTCCGCAAGGAACTGCTGCAGCGCGCGGTGCAGCATCGGGCCGCGCCACACCACCGGCGCGTTGCCCGGGGTGAACATGCCGATGGAGATGACCTTCACGCCGTGCGCGGACGGCGGCATGATCATGTTCTCGACCTGGGTCGGACGCCCGTCGGCGCCCAGCATGCGTGGCACCGAGTGACCGTAGATGTCGGCGTCCACGACGCCCACCTTCAGGCCGTCGGCCGCCATGGCCGCCGCCAGGTTCACCGTCACCGACGACTTGCCGACACCGCCCTTGCCGGAGGCGACCGCGTACACCCGGGTCAGGCTGCCCGGCTTCGCGAAGGGCACCTCGCGCTCGGCCTGGCCGCCGCGCAGGGCGTTCGCCAGCTCCTTGCGCTGCTCGTCGCTCATCACGTCCAGCGTGACGTCGACCCGGGTGACGCCCTCGAGCCGGGAGACCGCGTCCGTCACCCGTTGCGTGATCGTCTCCCGCATCGGGCAGCCGGAGACCGTCAGGTACACGGTGACCGCGACCGCCCCGTCCGCACCGATCTCCACCGATTTGACCATCCCGAGCTCGGTGATGGGCCGGTTGATCTCGGGGTCGTTCACTGTCGCCAATGCCTCGCGCACCGCGTCTTCCGTAGCCATGGTGTCGATGGTACGGCGCCCCGTGCGTCCCCCGGTAAGCCCGCTACCGGTCGTCTGCGTCACGTTCCGCAGGCCGCTGTGTCCGCATTGCCGCGATGGGGCCGTGGTGGTCCCGGTGTCCGTTCTGCCGTTCCTCGAGGTCCTTCATCATGTCCTGGAGCTCCGAACGGATCCAGTCGCGCGTCGCGACCTCCCCGAGTCCGATCCGCAGGGCGGCGATCTCCCGGGTCAGATACTCGGTGTCCGCGATCACCCGCTCGTCCTGCTTGCGGTCCTGCTCCAGGTTGACCCGGTCGCGGTCGTCCTGCCTGTTCTGCGCGAGCAGGATCAGCGGCGCGGCGTACGAGGCCTGGAGGGACAGCATCAGGGTCAGGAAGATGAACGGATACTCGTCGAACCGCAGTTCCTGCGGCGCGGAGACGTTCCACACCAGCCACACGATGATGACGACCGTCATCCAGACGATGAACCGGCCGGTCCCCAGGAAACGGGCGATCCGCTCCGACAAGCGCCCGAAGGCCTCCGGGTCCCACTCGGGCAGCAGCCGGCGCCTGGGCGGGCGCGGCTGGTCCAGCCGGGGCGTACGCACGCGGCCGGCGGCCGTGGCGCCCGCCGGATGCCGCTGCTCGCGCACACCGTCGCGCTCAGGTGCCATCGGTCACCACCCCCTCGTCGTCGTCCTCGACGTCCCGGCCGTCCCCGCCGTCCGCGTCACCGGTACCGTCCGCGCCCGTCGTGCCCCCGGCGTCGTCCGGGGCGCCGTCGTTCAGATGGAACTCGGTCTCCCGCCAGTCGTCGGGCAGCATGTGGTCCAGTACGTCGTCCACCGTCACCGCGCCCAGCAGCGCGCCCACCTCGTCGACCACGGGCGCCGCCACCATGTCGTACGTGGCGAAGAACCCGGCGACCACGGGCAGCGCCGCCTGCGGCTCCAGCGGCTGCAGATCGTCGTCGAGGATCGAGCCGACCAGCGTGTACGGAGGGTCGCGCAGCAGCCGCTGGAAGTGGACCGTACCCAGGTACTTGCCGGTCGGGGTCTCCTCCGGCGGACGGCACACGTAGATCTGGGCCGCGTGCGCCGGGGACAGGTCCGGGTTGCGGATGCGGGCCAGGGCGTCGGCGACGGTCGCGTCGGGCCTGAGCACGATCGGCTCGGTCGTCATCAGACCGCCCGCGGTGTGCTCCTCGTACGCCATCAGGCGCCGCATGTCGGCCGCGTCAGCGGGCTGCATCAGGCTCAGCAGCCGTTCCTTGTCCTCCTCGGGCAGCTCGGAGAGCAGGTCGGCGGCGTCGTCCGGGTCCATCGCCTCCAGGACGTCGGCGGCGCGCTCCTCCTTCAGCTTGCCGAGGATCTCCACCTGGTCGTCCTCGGGCAGCTCCTCCAGCACGTCCGCGAGGCGGTCGTCGTCCAGCGCGGCGGCCACCTCGGCGCGACGCTTGGGGGAGAGGTGGTGCAGGACGTTGGCCAGGTCGGCGGGACGCAGCTGCTCGAACGTGGCGAGCAGACTCTCGGCCCCCTGCCCCTGCTCCTCCAGCGAGAACCCGGTGACCGCCGACCACTCCACGGTCAGCGCTTCCCCCTTGCCCCGCCGAAACGTTCCACCCTTCTTGCCCTTGCGGACGAACACCCGGTCGATCACCCATCCCCGGCGGGCCGGCAGCTGATGCACCGACAGGTCGAGGACGGTGACCTCCTCACCGGTCTCCACGAGCGTCACCCTGCGGTCCAGGAGCTCGCCGAAGACGAGCCGCTCGGTGGGCCGCTGCTCGAAGCGGCGGACGTTGAGCACCCCGGTGGTGATGACCTGGCCGGACTGCACGGCGGTCACCCGGTTCATGGGCAGGAAGATGCGGCGCCGGTTGGGGAGTTCGATCACCAGACCGAGCAGCCTCGGCGGACGCCCGCCCACCCGCAGCATGACGACCAGATCGCGCACACGCCCCACCTGGTCACCGGCCGGATCGAAGGCGGCGACGCCGGAGATGTGCGAGACGAAGAACCGGGGGGCGCCCGCTGCCATGGCGGCGGCTCCTTTTCGTACGGGGCGGTGCTGCCGTGCGTGTGTGCTGCTGCTTGCGCAGGTCCTGCTGTCCTGTCCGCTGCCGCGTCGGTTGTCCGGATGGCCCGTTCGGGCGGCTTCAGGCTAGCCCGTCCCGATCAGCGGTGCTCCCGCGGCCGGTCCGGACGGACTGCCTCCGACCGGCCGGTACAGCCCCGGTAATCTGCGGTACGCCGTTCAGGTCCCCGTCAGAGAGGCAGCGCAACCTGTGACTCCGATCTCCCCGGGCCGTTCCCGCGCAGCCACGCTGGCGGGTGCCGTGTGCGTGCTGCTCGTGACCGGAATGACGCTCACGGGATGCTCCGAGGAAGTAGACCCGAACGAAGGCACCAACGGCGTCGGCAAGCTGTCCGCCGCCGAGATCCAGAACAGAACGCGGACGGCCGCCAAGTCGGTCGACACTGTGCGGCTGCACGGAAACGTCGTCACCAGCGGGCGTACGTACACGCTCGACATGCGGCTCAAGCCCGAGGGCGGCATCGGATCGGTCACCGCCGGGGGGCAGACGTTCCGGCTGCTGAAGGTCGACGACGAGCTCTTTCTGAAGGCCGACGCCAAGTTCTGGGGCCAGGCGAACGGCGGGGCCGGCAAGGACGGCGCGAAGGGCGAAGGCGAGGGGGAGGATGACGGTGGCGGTGCGTCGGACGCGGCGGCGGCCGGCAAGCTCGCCGAGAAGTACGTGAAGGTGCCGGAGGGCGACCCGTCGTACAAAAAGTTCATCGGGTTCGCGGACAAGGACGTCCTCCTCAACAGTCTGCTGACCCTGCACGGCACCCTCGCCACGGACGGCCACCACGAGCAGGGCGGCGTCCGCAGCATCCGCATCACCGGCGACAAGGGCTCCGGCGGCACCCTGGACGTCTCCCTCGCGGGCAAGCCGTATCCGCTGCGCCTGGTGCGCGCCGGCAAGGCGGGCACCCTCTCCTTCTCGGCCTGGGGCGCCGACTTCGCCCTGGAGAAACCGGCCAAGGACGAGACGCTGGACTACGGGGGTCAGCTCCCGACGTCGTAGGAGGAGCGGGCGGAGCGACCGGTCAGCGGCGCTTCCTGCGTCCCGCCAGCAGCCGTGGCAGGCCCGCGGGGGCCGGGTGCCGGGTCGTCACCGGGGTCGGCAGCGGGGGCTCGGCCAGGGAACCCTCGGGCAGCGGTGCCGTCGCCCCGGTCGGCTCCAGGCGCAGCACCCGGCACTCACGCGCCCAGCGCTCCGTCATCGCCTCGCCGTCGGGCGCGTTGAGCCGCTTGCCCTTGAGTACGGCGACCGCCGCGTCCCACTGTTCGGACCCGGACGGCAGCTCTACGACCGTCGCGGCCCAGGAGACCAGCCGGCCGCCCTTGTCCTTGCTGCGCACCGTCACCTCGGCCGGCCCGCCGTCCGCCAGCCCCGGCAGCGGCTGCTCCCCGGGCCCGTCGCCGACCAGGCACATCGCACCCTCGTGCCACACATGCCACAGCGGCCGGGCCGGGCCACCGGGCCCCCGGACCCAGACGAGGCCGGACTTCTTGGTGGCCTCCTCGACGAGGGCCCGGTCGAACAGCGCCGCACTGGTCGCACTTGTCATGGGCCCAGCCTATCCAGGGCCTCCGAGCAGGATTCCGGATCCCGGTGCCCATTCCGGCGCTGATCCCGGAGCCGATGTCGGAGCCGGTGTCGGAGCCGGTGTCAGAGCCAGCCGTTGCGCTTCAGCATGCGGTGGATGCCCAGGCAGAGGGCCACGATCACGCTGAGGATCACCGGGTAGCCGTACTTCCATTCCGTCTCCGGCATGTAGTCGAAGTTCATGCCGTACACCCCGCAGACCATCGTCGGTACGGCGATGATCGCGGCCCACGAGGTGATCTTGCGCATGTCCTCGTTCTGCGCCACGGACGCCTGCGCGAGATTGGCCTGGAGGATGGAGTTGAGCAGCTCGTCGAAGCCGATCACCTGCTCGTGCACCCGGGCCACGTGGTCGGCGACGTCACGGAAGTACTTCTGGATCTCCGGGTCGATCAGCCGCATCGGCCGTTCGCTCAGCAACTGCATGGGACGCAGCAGCGGCGACACCGCCCGCTTGAACTCCAGCACCTCCCGCTTGAGCTGGTAGATCCGCCCGGCGTCGGTGCCGCGCGGGGTGCCCCCCCGGTCCGGCGAGAACACCTCCGTCTCCACCTCGTCGATGTCGTCCTGCACCGCGTCGGCGACCGCGATGTAACCGTCGACGACGTGGTCGGCGATGGCGTGCAGGACCGCCGAGGGCCCCTTGGACAGCAGCTCGGGGTCCTCCTCGAGGCGGTGCCGCAGGCCCCGCAGGGAGCCCTGGCCGCCGTGCCGGACGGTGATGAAGAAGTCCCGGCCGGTGAAGCACATCACCTCACCGGTCTCGACGACCTCGCTGCTGGAGTTGAGCCGGTCGTGGTCGAGATAGTGGATGGTCTTGAAGACCGTGAAGAGCGAGTCGTCGTAGCGCTCCAGCTTGGGCCGCTGATGGGCCTGGACGGCGTCCTCCACGGCCAGCGGGTGCAGCCCGAACTCGAGGGCGATACCGGCGAACTCGTCCTCGGTCGGCTCGTGCAGGCCGATCCACACGAAGCCCGAGTCCCGGCGCACCAGGCGCATCGCCTCCTGAGGGGTCAGCGGGCTCTCGGTCTCCACACGGCGGCCGTCGCGGTAGACGGCGCAGTCGACGACCGCGGTGGTCGTCGCCGAGTCACGGGTGGTGTCGTACGGGGCGCTGCTCTCCTTGCGCAGCGCGACACGGGAGGGACGGACCACGGCGCGCAGGTCGCGGATCATCGACATGGCGGGCTCCTTCGCGAAACGGGCAACGAAAGGCGCCGGCGCGACGGGTGGAACCACCCGGAATGAGGACGTCCTGACCAGAGATGACCCGGCCTCCGGGAAAAGCCCGGGCAGGGGATGTTTGGCACGTCCACAAAGCGGGGAGCACCGCACCGTCGCGGTGGCGAGTCTCGTCGCTGATGCAGCTACTGGGGCAGATCAGTCGGAACGAAACGAAATGCTCTTCCGATGAAGACGCGATGATGCGAGGTGACAGCCGGAACGGAGCAGCTACCTCAACGGGTGGAAGAGCGGGTGCTACTGCACGGTCGACTTCGGTCCATGCCAGCCCCACCTCCTCCGGCCGGTCCCTCGTAAGGGACGATCCTCATCCCCTGAGGGGATTCCCCCCGTAGGGGGAGTGTCATAGCGGTACCAGGGCTCCGGCGGACTCTCCCAGTGCCCTGAAAATGCCCTGCCGGGCCTGGGCGTTGCCTGGGGGGCCTACTACGTGCTGCCCCGAACCATCGGGCCACACTAGCAGCCGACCGTGTGTCAAGGCGCCGCTTCGCCTGCTGCCGACGAGTTCTATGCTCGCCGCATGGCAGACGTTCTTCCTTTGGTCGAAGCTCGGTTGGTTACGGCTCTGGGTGAGCCGGACGCGCGCGCGGCGGTCACCTTTCTGGGTACGGACCGCGTCGAGGTGCTGCGCTTCCAGGAGGGCGACATCGTGCGCTACGCCACCCTCGGCATGTCCGCGCAGCCCATGGCCGACCCCACGGCGGTGATCGCGGATCCGGTCGCGGGCCCGCGCGCGGAACTGGTGCTGTCGGTGCGGAGCGGTCTCGCCGACACCGACAAGGTGCTCCGACCGCTCGCCGTGCTCGCCGCGTCCCCGCAGGTCGAGGGCGTGGTCGTGGCCCCCGGCGCCTCCCTCGACGTCGGCGAACCGCTGTGGCCCGGAGCCCCGTTCACCTCGGTGCTGGTCGCCGAGCCGGGCGGTCTGGTGGAGGGCCTGGAGCTCGACGAGCCCATGGAGCCCGTACGGTTCCTGCCGCTGCTGCCCATGACGCCGAACGAGGCCGCCTGGAAGCGGGTGCACGGCGCCCAGGCACTGCAGGAGCGCTGGCTGACCCGGGGAACGGATCTGAGGCACCCCACCCGCGCCTCCGTCGCGCTGGACTGACGTGTTCCCCGCAGGGGCGGGCGGCCGCTCGCCAAAGTGAGCAAGCTCACCTGTGCCGGGCCGTCAACGGTGAGCCGTGGCACCTCAGTTGGCGAGGGAGACCGGTGAGGGCGACGGCGGTCGGGTGCCGACCGGGGCGGCCGGGGGCGGCCGGGTCGGTCGGGGGCGGCCGGGTCGGTCGGTCGTGGCGGGGCGCGCGCCACGGATGCGGGCACCGGATGCGGCATCGGACGCGCGGTGTCGTAGTCCGAACCGGTCGGTGTGTGCCGTTTCCGGTTCCCGGGTGACCGGTTCGGGCCGGACGGGTGATCGTCCTTGACGTGGCGGGTCGGGGGTAGGACCGTGGGGCCCTATGAGAGGCGAACCCAGTTGCCCGAAGTGTGGTGGCCGGGTCAGGGCTCCCGGCCTCTTCTCCGATGCCTGGCAGTGCGATGCGCACGGCCCCGTGCATCCGGTCCAGCCCGTGATACCGCCGAGCGTCGAGGCTCTCGACGTCGTCGTGCACCGTACCCAGGTGCCGGTGTGGATGCCGTGGCCGCTGCCGGTGGGCTGGCTGTTCACCGGTGTGGCCAGTGCGGGTGACGACCGCAGCGGCGGCCGCGCCACCGCCGTCGCGTGCACCGGACCCGGACCGCTCGGCGGCATGGGCGAGCTGATCCTCGTGGCCGAGGAACTCGGCGTCGGGCTCGGCGCGCGGTACGCGGGCGTCGACGGCCCGGACCCGGGGCCGTACCTGGATGTGGAGAAGCCCGCCGACACCAAAGTGCTGGCCGCCGGCCGCCCGACCCCGCTCTGGCACGTCTCCAGGACACCGGACGACCGGGCCGTCTTCGCGGGCGAGGCGCTCGGGATGTGGCTGTGGGCGGTGGTGTGGCCCGAGCAGTCCGGGCTCCTGATGTACGACGAGCTGATCCTCACCGATCTCCGGGACGCCGGGGCCGAGGTGGAGCTGGTGCCCTGCGGGGCACTGTCGCCGCGGCTGATGGAGACGCCGTGACGGGTGGCGGCGGGAGGGGCGGCGCGGGGGACCGGCGCGGAGTGCGCGCGTAGAGGCGCGGGGTGCGTGTGTAGGGGGCGCCAGGCAGGTTCGGGTGTGACGGAAGCGCGCGGAAGTGCGGTTATCCTGAAGCGTCCCCCTGTCCGCCCGTCACCGCTTGGAGCAACGCGTCGTGCGTATCGATCTGCACACCCACTCCACCGCGTCCGACGGTACGGACTCCCCGGCCGACCTGGTCCGCGCGGCCGGCGCTGCCGGTCTCGACGTCGTCGCGCTGACCGACCACGACACCACCCGCGGCCACGCCGAGGCCCTCGCCGCACTCCCCGCGGGGCTCACGCTGGTGACCGGCGCCGAGCTCTCCTGCCGGTACGACGGCATCAGCATGCACATGCTGGCCTACCTCTTCGATCCCGAGGAACCGGCGCTGCTCGCCGAGCGCGAACTGGTCCGGGACGACCGTGTGCCGCGGGCCCAGGGCATGGTCGCCAAGCTGAACGGCCTGGGTGTGCCCGTAACCTGGGAGCAGGTCGCCCGGATCGCCGGCGACGGCTCGGTGGGACGCCCGCACATCGCCACGGCACTCGTCGAGCTGGGTGTGGTGGAGACGGTGAACGACGCCTTCACCCGGGAGTGGCTGGCGGACGGCGGCCGGGCCCACCTGGCGAAGCACGAGACCGACCCCTTCGAAGCGCTCCGGCTGATCAAGGGCGCGGGCGGGGTGGCGGTGTTCGCCCACCCGGCCGCGAGCAAGCGCGGCCGGACCGTACCGGAGTCCGGCATCGCGGAACTGGCCGAGGCCGGTCTCGACGGCATCGAGGTCGACCACATGGACCACGACCCCGAGACCCGGGCGCGGCTGCGGGGCCTCGCGAAGGAACTGGGGCTGCTCGTGACCGGGTCCAGCGACTACCACGGCAGCCGGAAGAGCTGCGTGCCCGGCGAGTTCACCACGGACCCCGAGGTGTACGGCGAGATCACGCGCCGTGCGACCGGCGCGTTCCCGGTGCCGGGGGCCGGCGGCGCCTGAGCCGCCCGTACCTCCTCGGGCCCGCCCCGTGCCGGGGCGGCGCCCGCTTTCTCCTTGAGTTTGCTCGTTGAGCACTCCTGAGCACGCGCCTTCCCCAGTGCCGCCTGCTCACTGTTCTCCCTCACCCCTCGTTTCGTTTCCCAGCAAGGCAGACATGTTCGACGTCGCCGTCTTCGGCTCCCTCTTCCTGACCCTCTTCGTCATCATGGATCCCCCCGGGATCACCCCGATCTTCCTGGCCCTGACCGCGGGCCGGCCCACCAAGGTGCAGAAGCGGATGGCCTTCCAGGCCGTCTGCGTGGCCGGTGGCGTGATCGTCCTGTTCGGGCTGATCGGGCAGCAGATCCTCGACTACCTGCATGTGTCCATGCCCGCGCTGATGATCGCGGGCGGGCTGCTGCTCCTGCTGATCGCGCTCGACCTGCTCACCGGCAAGACCGACGAGCCCCAGCAGACCAAGGACGTCAATGTCGCTCTGGTCCCGCTCGGCATGCCGCTGCTGGCCGGGCCCGGCGCGATCGTGTCGGTCATCCTCGCGGTGCAGAAGGCCGACAGCGCCTCGGCCCAGGTGTCGGTGTGGGTGGCGATCCTCGCCGTCCACGTGGTGCTGTGGCTGGTGATGCGGTACTCGCTGCTGATCATCCGGGTCATCAAGGACGGTGGGGTGGTCCTGGTGACGCGGCTCGCGGGCATGATGCTCTCCGCGATCGCCGTGCAGCAGATCATCAACGGGGTCACGCAGGTGATCCGGGGCAGCTGACCACGCCGCCCCACCCCGCGCCACGCAGGACGCACGGAGCCCCCGTACGCATCGGAGGCGGTACGAGGGCTTCGGAACAAGCGGTACGGGACCCGGCGTCCTGCGTTACGAGGCCGATGTGTCGGCCGGGCGGATCCACAGGCGCTGCCCGATGGCGGCGGCCTGCTGCACAATGCGGTTGACGGAGGCGGCGTCCACGACGGTCGTGTCCACGGCGGTGCCGTCGACGTCGTCGAGTCGCATGATTTCGAAGCGCAAGGGCTTCTCCCTTCGTCTGGTCATCCTCCTGAAGGAGAACTACTGGGTGGACGGCCACGGGCCGGACCGGTCCGTGTTCCATCAATGGTTAACGGTTTGCCTGCTGCAAACATTCCCTACGCTAAGGAAATTCTTCGATGGCTAAAGGCTGACGGGATACTGACGGGATGCCGACGGGCGAATGTTTCGAAGGAGACCGATCGGGACTGGTTGTGTTCGCACAGTGACCGCCGGGACAATGGAGACGATGAACGACGACCTGGCGGACCTGAACTCCCGCATCGACCGCACGAACGAGCTGCTCCAGCGCATGCTCGCCGAGGTGGCGAAGACGCCCTCCACGCACGCGATCTTCGTCGACGCGGGCTATCTGTACGCGGCGGCGGGGCGGCTGGTGGCCGGGACGGAGGACCGCCGGGCTTTCGACCTCGACGCCGAGGGACTCATCGACGCCCTCATCGACCGGGCCCGCACCATCTTCGCGGACAGCAGACTGCTGCGCGTCTACTGGTACGACGGCGCCAGACGCCGCATCCACACCGCCGAGCAGCAGACCATCGCAGAGCTCCCCGACGTCAAGGTCCGCCTCGGCAACCTCAACGCCAACAACCAGCAGAAGGGCGTCGACTCCCTGATCCGCTCCGACCTGGAGTCACTGGCCCGGCACCGAGCCATCAGCGACGCGGCTCTGCTGGGCGGCGACGAGGACCTGGTCTCGGCGGTCGAGGCCGCCCAGGGGTACGGCGCCCGCGTCCACCTCTGGGGCATCGAGGCACCCGAGGGCCGCAACCAGGCCGAGCCCCTGCTCTGGGAGGTCGACAGCCAGCGCACCTTCGACCTCGACTTCTTCAAGCCGTACGTCTCCCGGCGCACGGCCCCCGGGTACGAGCCGACGACAGGCCGGCCCGCCCGCGAGGACGTCCGCTTCGTCGGTGCGCAGATCGCCGCGAAGTGGCTCGCCGAACGCGGCCGGGACTCGCTGGTGGAACTGCTGCCCGGCCATCCCTACCTGCCCGGCTCGGTCGACCAGGACCTGCTGGTGGAGGCCGAGGGTCTGCTGCAGTACTCCCTGCGCGGCCAGGCCGACCTGCGACGCGCCCTGCGCGACGGCTTCTGGGCCCACCTCCAGGCGCAGTACTAGACGAGGGCGCCGGTGCCGTTGTGGTGGGCCCGGAGACCGTCCCAGAAGGTGGCGAGGGCGTGTGCGGTGGGTTCGGGCCGGTCGACGGTGGGGGAGTGCTCGGCACCGGCGACGACCGTGCGGTGCGCGTTCAGGCGTACGGCCATGGCGTCGAGGTCCGGCACCGGCCAGGTGTCGTCGTGCGCACCCGACAGCACGTGGAACGGCAGCGGTACAGCGGCGAGTTCGGTGACCAGATCCGGCTCTACGCACAACTGTCGCCCAGTAGAAAGTAGTTGAGCTGGGCTGGTGCCCAGCCAGCGGCGGCGCAAATGCTCCTGGCCGCCGAGCCCGCGCGCGGGGCCGCCGACCTCCTCCGGCGGGCCCATGGCCAGGATCGCCTCCCAGCACTGCGCCATCGTCATCCGGGAGAGCGCGTCCCGCAGCAGCTTCACGCGTTGTTCCTGGGAGACGGAGATCCGGGCGGGGCCGGACGAGATCAGGGTGAGCGAACGGAAGAGGGAGTGGTCCTCGAGCACCGCCGCACGGGCGATCTGGCCGCCCAGCGAGTGTCCGACCAGATGCAGCGGTAGGTCCGTGCCGAGCGCCTCCGCCTGGGCGAGCACGTCCCGCGCCAACTGCGCCCGCGCGTAAGCGGACTCGTCGTCCACGGGCCCGTCCGACTCGTACTGCCCCCGCCCGTCCACGGCGACGCTGCGGTACCCGCGTGCGGCGAGCGGCCCGTGCACCAGCGTGAAGTCCTCCTTGCTCCCCGTGAACCCGGGCAGAGACAGCACGACCCCCTTCGGCTCGACCCCGCCGGCCGGCGGCACGTCGACGACGGCGAACTCCCCACGGGAGGTGCGGAGTCGGTACGCCCGAGCGCCGGCCGGCAGGACGGAGGAGGGAGCGGAAGGGGGAGAGGAAGAAGCAGGAGGGAGGAGGGAAGGAGGGGAAGCGGGTGCGGGGTGGCTGGTCACGGGGTGAGGGTAGCTGGCGCAAGACCGCGGGTGGGGGTCCATGCCTGCCGGGTGAAGCGCTGCCGGGTGACGCCTGCCGGAGCACGCCGACGGCCCGGTCCCCACGGGTGTGGGGACCGGGCCGTCGGGCGTTGCCTCGGTGGGTCAGGCGTCCGCGGGCTCCGCGGGGGCCGTTGCCGCGGCCTTGCGGGTACGGCGGACCCGGGGCTTCGCCTCGGCCTCCACCTCCGCCTCGGCCTGTGCCGGGATGCCGGCGGTGGTCGAGGCGGCCTCGGTGGTCGCGGTCGCCTTGCGGGTACGGCGGCGGGGCTTGTCCTCGGCGACCTCGACAGCCTCTGCGGCCTTGGCGGCGTCGACGGCCTTGGCGGCCGCCGTCTTCCTGGTGCGCTTGGGCTTCACCTCGGCCGTGGCGTCCGCCATGGCCTCCGGCTCCTGCACGGCGGTGGCCGCCTTGCGGGTGCGGCGCGGCTTGGCCTCGGTGGCCTCGGCCGTGTCCACGGCCGTCTCCGCCTTGGCGGTGGCCTTGCGGGTACGCCGGGGCTTGGTCGCCACGGTCTCCGCCGGCTCGGCCTCGGAAGCGGCCTGTGCCGGGATGCCGACGGCGGTCGCGGTGGCCTCGGCGGTCGCGGTGGCCTTGCGGGTGCGGCGCGGCTTGGTCCGGTCCGGCTCCGGTGCGGATTCGGCGGTCACCTCGGCGGTGTCCACCACCGCCTCGGCAGCCGAAGGCGCAGTCGCGGCCGCGGACTTGCGGGGCCGGCGGCGACGCGGTTCGGCGGCGGGGGCCTCGGACTCCCCGGTCGCCGGCGTCGTCCCGGTCACGGCGGTGCTCTCGGCCGACGGGGCGACGGCGATCGCCACCGCCGCGTCGGCCTCGACCGGCGAACCGGCCGGGGTCGCGGTGTCGACGGCTGCCGTCTCCGCGGACCTGCGGGAACGGCGGCGGCGCGGCTTCGACGGGGCCTCGGGGGTCTCCGGGTGTTCCAGAGCGTCTTCGGAGGTGCCCTCCACCGCCGCGACAGCGGCCTCGGCGGACTCCACGGGACCGGTGGACTCGACCGCGGTCACCAGGGCGGTCGTGGCCTCGGCCGGGGCTCCGACGCGCATACGGCGACGGCGACGCGGGGTGCGGGGAGCCGTGCCGGCCTCCGCCTCACCGGTGTCCTCGACGGCCGGGGCCGCCGACTGCTGCGCCGGGTCGCTCAGCGACGTACCGCCACGCGTACGGCGACGGCGGCGCGGCGTACGGGCCGGACTCTCGTGGTCGGCGGACCGGGAGTCGCCCCGGTGGTCGGCCCGCTCACCCCGGTCGGCCCGCTCGTTGCGGCCACCGCGTCCGCGCGGGCCACCACGGCCGCCCGGCTCGCCCAGGTCCTCCAGCTCCTCCGCGGCGAGCCCGGCACGGGTGCGCTCCGAGCGCGGCAGGACACCCTTCGTGCCTTCGGGGATGCCGAGGTCGGTGAACAGGTGCGGGGAGGTGGAGTACGTCTCCGGCGGGTCGCTGAAGCCCAGGTCCAGCGCCTTGTTGATCAGCTGCCAGCGCGGGATGTCGTCCCAGTCGACCAGCGTGATCGCCGTACCCTTCGCCCCCGCGCGGCCGGTACGGCCGATGCGGTGCAGGTACGTCTTCTCGTCCTCGGGGGACTGGTAGTTGATGACGTGCGTGACACCGTCGACGTCGATGCCGCGGGCGGCGACGTCGGTGCAGACGAGCACGTCCACCTTGCCGTTGCGGAAGGCGCGCAGCGCCTGCTCGCGGGCGCCCTGGCCGAGGTCGCCGTGGACCGCACCGGAGGCGAAGCCGCGCTGCCCCAGCTGGTCGGCGAGGTCGGCGGCGGTGCGCTTGGTGCGGCAGAAGACCATGACCAGGCCCCGGCCGTCCGCCTGGAGTATCCGCGAGACCATCTCGGGCTTGTCCATGTTGTGCGCGCGGTAGATGAACTGCGTGGTGTTCGCGACCGTCGCGCCCTCGTCGTCCGGCGCGGTGGCGCGGATGTGCGTGGGCTGCGACATGTAACGGCGGGCCAGCCCGATGACCGCGCCCGGCATCGTCGCCGAGAACAGCATGGTCTGGCGGCGGGCCGGAAGCAGGTTGATGATCTTCTCGACGTCGGGCAGGAAGCCCAGGTCGAGCATCTCGTCGGCCTCGTCGAGGACGAGGGCCTTGACATCCTTCAGGTTCAGCTTCTTCTGCCCGGCCAGGTCGAGCAGCCGGCCCGGGGTGCCGACGATCACGTCGACGCCCTTCTTCAGGGCCTCGACCTGCGGCTCGTAGGCCCGTCCGCCGTATATCGCGGTGACGCGGACATTGCGCACCTTGCCGGCGGTCAGCAGGTCGTTGGTGACCTGCGTGCACAGCTCGCGGGTGGGGACGACGACGAGCGCCTGCGGCGTGTCCGTGAGGTCCTCGGGCTTCGCACGGCCCGCCTCCACGTCCGCGGGGACGGTCACGCGCTCGAGGAGCGGAAGGCCGAAGCCCAGCGTCTTGCCGGTACCGGTCTTGGCCTGGCCGATGACGTCCGTGCCCGACAGGGCCACGGGGAGCGTCATCTCCTGGATGGGGAAGGGGGTGATGATACCGACGGCTTCCAGGGCCTCGGCGGTCTCGGGGAGAATCCCGAGCTCTCGGAACGTAGTCAGGGTGCTGCCTCTTCTGTGTGCGCGGTGCGAGGCGAGCGCGGGGGTCGTCTATGGACCGTGCCGGGGACGTCGGCTGCCTTACGGGGATGCCGTAGGGCACGGGACCACTGCCGACGCTCTAGCGCTCGTACCGCTGAGGGTCCCTCCGATCGTCGTACGCAATGTGCCGTACGGTCAGGGAGAGCGGTCGGGGCGGAGCCGATCGGGCCTCCGACCGGGCATCCTCATACATGCGCCCTGTCGACTACGTCAGAGTATTCGGCGGGCGCATTACCACCATACCCCGGATTCGCGCACACACCATGGCCGATTTGGCCACGTAGTCGTCGTCACACGTGTTGACCAGCACCGTACGGCCCGCGATGAGCGGGCTATTGTGCGGATTATGACGAGCTCTGACAAGCCTGACCGCGCCGCGGACACCCCCGACATCCCCGCCGCGCCCACCGGCGTCGCGGCCATGGACTGGGCCACCGCTGCCGCCGATCCGCAGTACCGCGCCGCCGTCGTGGACCTGCTCGGCGCGCTCGCGTACGGCGAGCTGGCGGCGTTCGAGCGGCTCGCGGACGACGCCAAGCTGGCGCCCACGCTGGAGGACAAGGCGGAGTTGGCGAAGATGGCGTCGGCCGAGTTCCACCACTTCGAGCGGCTGCGCGACCGGCTGGCCGAGGTCGGCGAGGAGCCGACCGCCGCGATGGAGCCGTTCGTCGCCGCGTACGAGGGCTTCCACAAGCAGACGGCGCCCTCCGACTGGCTCGAGGGACTGGTGAAGGCCTACGTCGGCGACTCGATCGCCAGTGACTTCTACCGGGAGGTCGCGGCCCGGCTGGACTCCGACACCCGCGCGCTGGTGCTGGCCGTGCTCGACGACACCGGGCACGGCGGGTTCGCCGTGGAGAAGGTGCGCGCGGCGATCGACGCGGACCCGCGCATGGGCGGGCGGCTCGCACTGTGGGCGCGTCGGCTGATGGGTGAGGCGCTGTCCCAGTCGCAGCGGGTGGTGGCCGATCGGGACGCGCTGTCGACGATGCTCGTCGGCGGGGTCGCGGACGGCTTCGACCTCGCCGAGGTCGGCCGGATGTTCTCCCGGATCACCGAGGCCCACACCAAGCGGATGGCGGCCCTGGGCCTGGCGGCCTGAGAGCCGCCCGGCTTCGCCCGGCTCCGTCGGGCGCCGGTGTCGGCGGCGGCCGGTCAGGCGGTCGCCGACCGGCCGCGGAGTCTGCCCGCGGGGCGCAGCAGTAGCGACAGCGACGCCACGGAGACGATCGCCGCGCCGAACAGGGCCGTCAGCAGGTTGCCCGCGTCCAGCGCGCTCTGCGTGAGGAACGCGCCCAACAGTGCCCCGGCCACACCGGTCGACAGGACCAGGGCGCGGGCGGGGAGGCGGTGCGGCAGGCGGCGCGTGGCCGCCCATGCCAGACCCAGGCCGAGGATCACTGAACTGAGCGCTTCCAAGAGCATGTCGGGGTTCCTCCCACATGGCCGGCCTGCTCGCATCGGTCGTAGCCCGTTTTACCCCTGACCTGCGGAACCCAATCCTCCCCTGTACGGGACCTGTGTCCCGTCCGTGCGGGCGGAGACGGTGGCACGCGGCGGCGGAAACAGCCTGGGACACATGGGATACCCAGGGGGGAACGGCAGGGGAGAGAAGCCGGACGGAGTAGACGCGGAGAGCTGCGCAGAGGCGCCGGCCGGGAGAGAGCGGAGCGATGGAGAGGCACGGAGCGGGACGTGGAAGGGCCCGGCGGTTCGAGGTGCCGAGCCGCCGGGCCCTTTCCGTGTCTGCCGGTCGTCGCCTACAGCGCGCCGAAGCCCACCTTGCGCGGGGCCGGCTCGCCGATCTCGATGTATGCGAGACGGTCGGCCGGGACCAGGATCTTGCGACCGTGCTCGTCCACGAGGCTCAGCAGCTGAGACTTCCCGGCCAGCGCCTCGGCCACCACGCGCTCGACCTCCTCGGCGCTCTGACCGCTCTCCAGAACGATCTCGCGGGGCGCGTGCTGCACGCCGATCTTGACCTCCACGGCTATGTCCCTCCGACGGTCAGTGAAGTGCGCGACCTTCCGCGCCGTACCCAGCACACATTAGCCCGGTGCGGGAACGTGCACGCTCCGCCCCCGCAACGCCAGGAGCGAACAGCCGACGGGAAAACACACGGCAGCCCCCGCCGACTCGCACGCGCTGCCCGGCGCTGTCAGAACTGCTGCTCGCTGCCGTGCAGCGGGAATCCGGCGATGCCCCGCCAGGCCAGCGAGGTCAACAGCTGGACCGCCTGGTCGCGCGGCACACTGCGGTCGCTGTGCAGCCAGGACCGCGCGACCACCTGGGCCAGACCGCCCAGCCCCGAGGCGAGCAGCATCGATTCCTGGCGCGACAGCCCGGTGTCCTCGGCAATGACGTCGCAGATCGCCTCGGCGCAGTCGTTGGTGACCCGGTCCACGCGCTCGCGCACGGCGGGCTCGTTCGTCAGGTCGGACTCGAAGACCAGACGGAAGGCGCCACCGTCGTCCTCGACGTACGCGAAGTAGGCGTCCATGGTCGCCCGTACGCGCTGCTTGTTGTCGTGCGTCGACGCGAGCGCGTGGCGCACCGACTGGATCAGCGACTCGCAGTGCTGATCCAGCAGTGCCAGATAAAGGTCGAGCTTGCCCGGGAAGTGCTGGTAGAGCACCGGCTTGCTGACGCCCGCGCGCTCGGCGATGTCATCCATCGCCGCCGCGTGGTAACCCTGCGCGACGAACACTTCCTGGGCGGCGCCCAGGAGCTGGTTCCGTCGGGCACGGCGCGGCAGGCGTGTACCCCTCGGGCGCACGGTCTCTGTCTGCTCGATGGCTGTCACGCCGCCTCCCATTGTCGTCCACGTACGGTGTGAACCGCGCCGTCATCGTACTTTTCGGTAACCGTGCTGTGCGCGGTGAGAGCGCAGAATTTCACGGACCGGACGACGCCGAAAGCAGTACGGACAGTTTCAAAAGCTGCCAGACGGGGCAAAGTGAAACCTCGCTTCCGCGTGTGCCTTCCTTGTGAAGGCGCCCTTCGGCGGCCTCCCCGGCTCTCTCATCCCCGTCACCGGTAGTCGTCCTCGTCGAGGGAGACGATCCTGGCCTGCTCGGCGAGATCCGCCTCGTTGGCCCGGTCGGTATCGGCGCCGGTCAGCGGGTCGTCGCGGTCCGGGCTGAGGTCCGCGAGCTGTTCGGCCGTATCGGCCTCCGGCGCCTCGACGCCGTGCTCCAGGCCTTCGCGGGCGTCGTCGGCTTCCTCGAACGTCTCGGGATCGGTGGGGTCTATGGCCATGACTGGGCTCCCTTCCTACGGATGTCCCCGGAGCATGCGGGGGCCACATGCGGGTGCCCTGGGTACGAGCCTAGGAGACACCCGGTCCGGGCGCTATGCGATCCGCGACCGGGATGTGACACGGTGCGCACACGGTGGGGTCGGCCTGTGATCGCCGACACACGAACCCTGGCGTGATCATCTCGTAATATTGCCGCATGTCTTCGACCGACCTGCCGTCCGTTCCGCCCGCGACCGTGCTTCCCGAAGCGGCCGCCGTGAGGGTCGCCGAGGGCGAGCGTCTCAGGTCGGTCGCGCTCCCGGGCGTCACCCTGTCCGTGCGGTCGAGGCCGCCCGCGCGCGAGGGGCTGCCGCCCGCGCTCCACATCCACGGGCTCGGGGGGTCGTCGCAGAACTGGTCGTCGCTGATGCCCTTCCTGGAGGACGTCGTCCACAGTGAGGCCGTCGACCTTCCGGGCTTCGGCGACTCGCCGCCCCCGGACGACGGCAACTACTCGATCTCGGCGCACGCACGCGCGGTGATCCGTTATCTCGACGCCGCCGGGAGCGGCCCCGTACACCTCTTCGGCAATTCGCTCGGCGGCGCGGTCGCCACCCGCGTCGCCGCCGTACGCCCCGATCTCGTCCGCACGCTCACACTCGTGTCACCGGCCCTTCCCGAGCTGCGCGTGCAGCGCACCGCCGTGCCGACGGGACTGCTGGCGCTGCCCGGGGTGGCCCAGCTGTTCACCCGGGTCACCCGGGGATGGTCGGCGGAACAGCGAGTCCGCGGCGTCGTGGCGCTCTGCTACGGGGACCCCGGGCAGGTGTCGCCGGAGGCGTTCCGCCACGCCGTGCAGGAAATGGAGCGGCGGCTGCGGCTGCCGTACTTCTGGGACGCCATGGCACGCTCCGCGCGGGGACTCGTCAACGCGTACACCCTCGGCGGCCGGCACGGGCTGTGGCGCCAGGCCGAGCGGGTGCTCGCGCCGACCCTGCTGCTGTACGGCGGCCGGGACCAGCTCGTCGGCTTCCGGATGGCCGAGCGCGCGGCCCGCGCGTTCCGCGACTCCAGACTGGTCACCCTGCCCGACGCGGGGCATGTGGCGATGATGGAATACCCCGAGGCGGTGGCTGCCGCGTTCCGTGAACTCCTTTTGGATACAACGGATTCGGCGGAGGAGGGGGATACTTTGGAGCCGAGCGCGCAGGGCGCTCCGGGCTCGGCCGCCGGCATCGCCGCGGACGAGGCCGCCGACGGCGGGACCACCGCCGAGAACCTGAGGGGCTGAGGCGCGACGTGGGACGCCACAGCCGCCGTGGACCCGCGCCCAAGGGTGACGCCCGCCCGGCGCGGGATACGACGCCTCCGGAGCAGGGGGCGACCTCCGGCGGAACCGGCGCGTACAGCCCGTACGGCTCTGCCGGGCAGGGAGCGCCGGGCCAGGGCCCTCTTACGGGACCCCGGGCACCCGCCCACGGGGTGCCGCGCCTGCCGGACGGCTGGCTTCCGGACGGGACACCGGCGCATGGAGTGCCACGCCTGTCCGACGGCACCCCCGCCCATGGCCTGCCCCGCGTTCCCGACGGCACCCCCGTGCACGGCGTTCCGCCTGCCCGTGGCGGCGGACATCCCGAGCAGCGGGAACCCGGCGGCGGCTGGGGCGAGTGGGGGGGACCGGACGCGGGAGCCGGGTACACCGGGCCGGTCAGCCGGGCCGTACCCCTGCCGCGCCAGCGCCAGGCGCCGCCCGAAGGACCGCGAGGGCCGCAGGGACGGCGAGGGCCGCAAGGCCCGCGACAGGACTACCTCGACGCCTTCGTCGAGGGCGACGAGGTCTTCACGCCCCGCCGGCCCGCCGCCCGCCTGCCCTCCGCCACGCACCCCGCGCACCCCTATGACGCCGTCACCGACTGGAACACCGCCTCGGCCGCCCGGCCCCCGGCCGGCACCGACGGCGCCGCGCCGCCCACCGGAGCGCCGGCACAGACCAAGGGCGCCAAGGGGCGCGCGTTCACCGGGATCGCGGCCGCCGCCGTCACCACCGTGCTGGCGGTCGTCGTGGCCGGCCAGGTCGCCGACGGAGGCGACGGTTCCGACGGTTCCGACGACCTCCAGGCGCAGTCCGCCCCCGAACAGGCGGCGCGCGACGTCCATGACCCCGGCGCGAACGGAGGCGCGGGCGATGAGCAGAACACGTCCCCGGGCGCCTCCCGCGCCGCCGGGCCGCTGACGTACGCGCAGAAGATGGACAAGAAGTACCCGCTCGGCGCCACGGCCGAGGGCTCGGGGAAGTTCGACGCGATCCCCGGCATCGCCGCCGCGCCGGGCACGGGGCAGAAGATCACCTATCGCGTGGACGTGGAGCGGGGGCTCGGTCTGGACGGCGCGCTCTTCGCCGAGGCGGTGCACAAGACGCTGAACGACAACCGCAGTTGGGCGCACAACGGCGCCCGCACCTTCGAACGCATCCACTCCGGCACTCCCGACTTCGTCATCACTCTCGCCAGTCCCGGGACGACCGCCGACTGGTGTGCCAAGTCCGGCCTGGACACCACGGTCGACAATGTCTCCTGCGACTCGGCCGCCACCGACCGCGTCATGATCAACGCGTTCCGCTGGGCGCAGGGCGCCAAGACGTACGGCGAGGAGATGTTCACCTACCGCCAGATGCTGATCAACCACGAGATCGGCCACCGCCTCGGGTACAACCACCTCACCTGCGACAAGGACGGCGATCTGGCCCCGGTCATGCAGCAGCAGACCAAGTTCCTCGACCACGACGGAATCAGCTGCCTGCCCAACGCCTGGCCGTATCCGAAAAGCTGACGGACGCGTCGGAGCCGGCACGGGGGGCCGTGTGTGACCGTGCCGCCGTGTCCGTGTTCGTGTTCGTTGCCGTCCGCATGCCCATCTGATCTCTTAGCGCGACCAAACGCGCCCCGCACCGGAAAGTTACGACCGTTCACCCCTTTTGGTGGTGCGACGGACAACCGTCCATCACGCCCCCACCTTGTCCGATTACGTTCGTCCCGCTGCGAGCCGCCGGGTCAACGGCGGCTCCCCATACGGGAGATCGGGGGTGCACTCGTGCGCATCGGACTGCTTACGGAGGGTGGCTACCCATATGTGAGCGGTGACGCCGGACTCTGGTGCGACCGTCTCGTGCGCGGACTCGGGCACCACGAGTTCGACGTCTACGCGTTCAGTCGCAGCGAGGCCCAGGAGGACGACGGCTGGATGCCGCTGCCGCCGCAGGTCGGACGGGTGCGTACCGCGCCGCTGTGGACCGCCGAGGACGACGGGGTGGTGCACGGCCGACGCGCGCGCCGGCGCTTCGCCGAGCACTACGGCGAACTCGCCGCCGTCCTCTGCGCGTCGGACCCCGCGACACCCGACGCGAGTCACGGGACGGAAGGGACGACCCGCGCCCCGGCCGAGGCGGACCGTTTCGCCGGAGCTCTGTACGGCCTCGCCGAACTCGCCCGCGACGAGGGCGGTCTCGCAGCCGCCCTCCGCTCCGAGACCGCCGTACGTGCCCTGGAACGCGCCTGTCGTGCGCCCCGCGTGCTGCCCGCCGCGCGGGAGGCCCGTGTGCCGGACCTGCTGGCTGTGGCCGCGCACCTGCACGAGGCCCTGCGCCCCCTCTCGCTCGACTGGTACGAGGAGGACGGGCTCGGCGCGGTCGACCTGTGCCACGCCGCCTCCGGCGGCACGGCCGCCCTTCCGGGCCTGCTCGCCCGCCACTTCTTCGACGTCCCCCTGCTGGTGACCGAGTACGGCGTACGGCTGCGCACGCACTATCTGACCCGGCCGGACTCCTCACCCGCCGTCCGGTCCCTCCTCGCGGCCTTCCACGGCCGGCTCGCCGCCGAGACCTACCGGCGGGCCGCTTTCATCACCCCGGGCAACTCGCACGCCCGCCGCTGGCAGGAGCGCTGCGGCGCCGACCGGGCGAAGGTCCGCACGGTCCACCCCGGGATGGACGCGGCGCCCTTCGCGGAGGTGGGCGAGTCCCCGGAGCGCGCCGATCCGCACACCCTCGTCTGGACCGGCCGGGTAGAGCCCGCCAAGGACCTGGTCTCGCTGCTGCACGCGTTCGCCGGGATCCGCACGGCCGAGCCCGGGGCCCGCCTGCGGATCATCGGCGGCCCGGCCGGCCCCGAGGGCGCCCCCTATCTCGAGCACTGCCGGGAACTGGCCGCGCGGCTCTTCCCGGACGGGGCCGGGGGCCCGCACGCCGACGGCGCCGGTCCGGTGTCCTTCGAGGAGATCGGCGGCCCGGGGCTCACCGGCCCCGCCGACGCGTATGCCGCAGGTGCCGTGACCGTTCTGTCCAGCGTGGTCGAAGGCTTCCCCGCCGGACTCGTCGAGGCGATGTTCGCCGGCCGCGCGACGGTGTCCTCGGATGTCGGTGCGGTGGTCGAGGTCATCGGCGGCACCGGACTCGTCGTACCGCCGCGCGATCCGCGGGCGCTCGCCGAGGCGTGCGTGGCGCTGCTGCGCGACCCCGAGCGGCGTGCGCGCCTCGGTGCCGCCGCGCGCGCCCGCGCACTCGAGCTGTTCACCGTCGAGCAGAACGTCGCCGCGTTCCACGACCTGTACCTGGAGATCGTCGCGCGCACCCCGGTCCGCCGCGTCCCCCTGAACGGCACGGGTGATCCCTTGCCCTTCGCCGCCCCGATCGAGGCCCACGTCCCCGGCCACTGGGCCGACCTCGCCTCCCGCCGGTCGCCCCGTACCGCCCCCACCTGGGCCACGGACACGCCGGTGCGGGCCCCCGCTCCGGCTCGGGCGGCCCCCGTCCCGGCTCGGGCGGCCCCCAACCCGGTGCCGGACGTATCGCCGGTCCCCGCGACGGAGGCGGCACGATGACGGGCCTCGACGAACTGGACCGCGAGTCCGCGCAGCCAGGCGCCGGCCAAGGCACCGCCGACCCCGTGAAGGCGCTGCTGCACCGCCATCGTGAGCTGTGCGAGCGCGCGGTGGACCCCCTGGAGATCGCGGCGGGCCTGGAGGCGCACGGCGTCACCGACCGGACCGCCGCGCGCTTCAAGCACCGGGACGTCTTCTCCCTCGCGGAGGAGCTGTACGCCCGGATCCCGCGCGACGGCGACACCCCCCGCCCCTCCGCCGCCACGACCGCCCCGGGGCCCCGCGCCGGCTGGATCGTCCTCACCCTGCTCCCCGGTGTCCTCGGCCTCGCGTCGGTGGCCGCCCTGCGCCTCACCCACGGCCAGAGCCGCGTCTACGCGGTCGCCGCGGGCGTCCTGGCCATCGCCCTGGCCATGCGCGCGGCCCTTCGACGAGGCAGCCCGCTCGGTGCCCCGCCCGCCCCGCCCACCACGGGCACGGCGGCCTGGACCTGCTGGCTCATCGGCTACGCCCTCCTGGGCGACGGCCTGCTCCACACCGCGATCACCGGCGGCCCCGACGGCCCGCCCACCGGCGGTCCCGGCGGTCCCGGCGGCGACTGGGCGCTCGCTGTCGCCCCGGCCCTGGCCCTCATTCTGGCCTTCGCCCCCGGAGCCTGGAGTGCCCGGCTCTTCGCCGTACAGGCCCGCCGCAAGGTCGCGGCCAGTCGCGGCCTCGAAGACTTCGCCGACTCCGTGCGCCCCCTGCTGTTCGGAACCTTCGCCCTGTTCCTGTGCGCCCTGGCAGCTCTCTTCGCCCTCTGCGCCACGGCCCTGGACGAGCCCTTCACCCACCATGAAGTGCTCACCCTGGGCGCCCTCCTCTTCCTGGCCCGCCTCCTCACCCTCCACGGCTTCACCCACGCGCCGAAGGTGATCCTCGCTGCCGCGGCCCTCGCCCAGGCGGCGGCCCTGGCCACGGTCTTCGCGGCCCGACTGCCCGGCTGCGGGGCGCTGGCCACTCCCGTGGAAACCCTGGTCACCGTCTGGGACCCCAGTGGCATCACCACCCTCATCTGCGGCGCGGCCGCTCTGACCCTTCTGATCCACGCAGCACGCACCCTCACCCGAGCCTCGGCCCACGCCCAGCCGGAGGCACCACCCCAAGGAGATCCAGCATGATCACCCGTCCAGCAGCCTCGGCCGTCACAGGAGCCGCCCGATGAGAGTCCTGCTGATCGGAGCCAACGGGTACATCGGCCGCTTCGTCGCCGACCGTCTGCTCGCCGACCCGGCCGTCCAGCTCACCGTCCTCGGCCGCGGCGACGACGCCGACGTCCGCTTCGACCTCGCCACCGGCAGCCCCGGCGCGCTCACCCGGTTCCTCGACGCCGTCCACCCCGGCGTCGTGGTCAACTGCGCCGGCACCACCCGCGGCGGAGCCCGCGACCTCACCCGGCACAACACCGTCGCCGTCGCCACCGTCTGCGAGGCCCTGCGCCGCAGCGGCTGCGGCGCCCGGCTCGTACAGATCGGCTGCAGTGCCGAGTACGGACCCAGCCAGTCCAACTCCTCCACGGCGGAAGACGCGGTCCCCCGCCCCGGCGGCCCGTACGGCGTGAGCAAGCTCGCCGCGACCGAACTCGTCCTCGGCTCCGGCCTGGACGCCGTGGTCCTGCGGGTCTTCTCGCCCGCGGGACCCGGCACCCCCACCGGTTCGCCGCTCGGCCGCCTCGCCGAGGCCATGCGCCGGGCCATGCAGTCCGGCGACGGCGAACTGAAGCTCGGCGGTCTCGGCGTTCAGCGCGACTTCGTCGACGTCCGGGACGTGGCCCGTGCCGTGCACGCGGCCTCGCTCTCCGCCGCGCAGGGGGTCATCAACATCGGTTCGGGCCGTGCCGTCCGCCTGCGGGACGCCGCCGCGGTGCTCGCCCGCGTGGCCGGATACGGTGGCGCCCTCCAGGAGCTCGACGGCCCGCCCGGCGCCCACGCCTCCCACAGCGGTCACGCGGGGCACACCGCCGCCCACACCCCGCATCTCAGGCCGGTCATCGGACACCCTCGCGGTGAGTCCGACCATCACGCGGCCTCGGTCGCGTTCCCGTACCCCGACGGCTGCGGCAGCTGGCAGCAGGCGGATGTGCGCACCGCGCGCGACCGGCTCGGCTGGCGCCCCCGGATCAATCTCGAGGAGTCCCTCGCCGACATCTGGATGGAGGCGGCATGTCGTATCTGATCAACCGGAGCCATCCGGGCCATCCGGGCCATTCGAGCAGTCCGGGCCGTCCGAGCGCTCCGGGCCGTCCCGTCCATCCGGCCGCCGCGGGCGACAGCAGGCCCGGCACCGGCACCGGCACCGGTGTCCGTACCGGCTTCGGAGTACCCGGCCTGGCGCATCCCCTTCTCGCCCCGGCCGAGTGGAACGCGCTCACCCGCCCGGGAGGCGCGAGCCCTCTGCACTGGGTCGTCCTGAACGTGGCCAACGGACCCGGAGTGCAACCCGACCCGAGCTGCCTGGAAGCGGCCGGCCGCCTGCGCAACGCCGGTGTCCGTATTCTGGGCCATCTCGACTCGGCATATGGCCTCCGGGACTTCGGCAAGCTGATCTCGGACGCGCACCGGTTCATCGACTGGTATCAGGCCGACGGATTCCTCCTGGACCGCTGTCCCGCGGACCGCGCCGCGCTCCCCGCGGTCCGACGCGCGGTCCATACGCTCCGGGTGATCCGTGACGATGCTCACATCGTCCTCGGTCACGGGACCCACCCGCACCCCGGCCACGCCGGCATCGCCGACCAACTGGTCACTTTCTCCGGCGCGTGGCACGACTACCGCTGGTCCCAGGTGGCCGAGTGGACCGTCGACCATCCGCCCGAGCGCTTCTGCCACTTCGTCCACGGAGTGCCCCGGCCGCATCTGGAGGAGGCGCTGCGCATCGCCCGCTGGCAGGGCGCCGCGACCGTCTGGTTCACCGACCGCACCGACCGCGACAGCCGCATCAAGCCCTGGGAGCCGTTGCCCGGCTACTGGGACGACGTTGTCTCGCAGGTCGGGATGGGTGTCTCGGAATGAAAAAGGCCATGGCACTGTTGGGGGGAAGAACAACCGTAGTGATTGATCGACCAACGGAGTCCCCGTGTCGTTGCCACCCCTGGTCGAGCCGGCCGCCGAGCTCACCGTAGACGAGGTCCGCAGGTACTCCCGCCACCTGATCATCCCCGATATGGGGATGGCCGGGCAGAAGCGGCTGAAGAACGCCAAGGTGCTGTTCGTCGGCGCCGGTGGCCTGGGTTCGCCGGGGCTGATGTATCTGGCCGCGGCGGGCGTGGGCACGCTCGGCATCGTGGAGTTCGACGAGGTCGACGAGTCGAACCTGCAGCGACAGGTCATCCACAGCCAGGCCGACATCGGCCGGCCCAAGGCCGAGTCCGCGCGCGACACGGTCAAGGGCATCAACCCCTACGTGAACGTGATCCTCCACGAGGAGCGCCTCGAGGCCGACAACGTGATGGGCCTCTTCAGCGACTACGACCTCATCGTCGACGGCACGGACAACTTCGCGACCCGGTACCTGGTCAACGACGCGTGCGTGCTGTTGAACAAGCCCTACGTCTGGGGCTCGATCTACCGCTTCGACGGCCAGGCCTCCGTGTTCTGGTCCGAGCACGGCCCCTGCTACCGCTGCCTCTACCCGGAGCCCCCGCCCCCCGGCATGGTCCCCTCCTGCGCCGAGGGCGGCGTCCTGGGCGTGCTGTGCGCGTCCATCGGCTCCATCCAGGCCAACGAGGCCATCAAGCTCCTCGCCGGCATCGGTGAGCCGCTCGTCGGCCGCCTGATGATCTACGACGCCCTGGAGATGCAGTACCGCCAGGTCAAGGTCCGTAAGGATCCCGACTGCGCGATCTGCGGCGAGAACCCGACCGTCACCGAACTCATCGACTACGAGGCCTTCTGCGGCGTCGTCTCCGAGGAGGCCCAGGCGGCGGCCGCCGACTCCACGATCACTCCCAAGCAGCTCAAGGAGTGGATCGACGAGGGCGAGAACATCGAGATCATCGACGTCCGGGAGCCGAACGAGTTCGAGATCGTCTCCATCCCCGGCGCCCGGCTGATCCCGAAGAACGAGTTCCTCATGGGCAGCGCCCTGGAGAACCTCCCGCAGGACAAGAAGATCGTCCTGAACTGCAAGACGGGCGTCCGCAGTGCGGAAGTCCTCGCGGTCCTGAAGTCCGCGGGCTTCGCCGACGCCGTCCACGTCGGCGGTGGCGTGGTCGGCTGGGTCAACCAGATCGAGCCGGCGAAGCCGATCTACTGACCGGTCCGCCGGCCCCGGGACGCCACCGCGATCCCCGACAGGTCCCGGGCGGGGGCTTCGCGCCACGGGTGCGAAGCCCCCGCCGCCGTCATGAGCAGACCTTGCCGTCCTTCGGCACCGTGCCGTCCAGCAGATACGCGTTCACGGTGGAGTCGACACAGTCGCTCCCACTGCCGTACGCGCCGTGACCCTCGCCCTCCCAGGTGAGCACGATCCCCACGCCCTTGCCCAGCTCGTCCGCCATCCGCTGCGCGCCCTCGTACGGAGTGGCGGGATCGCCGGTGTTGCCGATCACCAGGACCGGAGCGGCGCCCGGCGCGCTCACCTCCGGGGTGTCGTGCTGACCGGGGACCGGCCAGTCGTGGCACCAGCCGGCCGTGTCCCAGCCGAGGAAGGGGCCGAACACCGGCGAGATCCGCTCGAACTCCGACAGCAGTTTCCCGGTCTGGGCCGCGGTCATCCGCTGCTTGTCGTCCAGGCACGATATGGCCCGCTGCGAGTGGGTCGTCGTGCCGTACTTACCTGACGCGTCCCGTTCGTTGTAGCCGTCGGCCAGCGCCAGCAGCTCCGAGCCGTCGCCCTCCTCGGCCGCCTCCAGTGCGCTGGTCAGCACCGGCCAGCCGTCCTTGCTGTACAGGGGGAGGAAGATGCCGGTCAGCGCCAGCGACTGGGTCAGCTCCCGCCCCTTCGAGGACGTCGGCAGCGGCTCGGCGTCGATTCGCTCCAGCAGCTCCGCTGTCTCACGCGACCCCTGCTCGGGGTCCCGGCCGGTGGACTTCAGATAGTTGTCCAGCGCGCGCTGGAACCCACGGGTCTGGTTCTGGGCGTGCCCCACGGTGTCGGCGCTCGGGTCGACCACCGCGTCGAGCGTCAGCCGTCCCACCTTCTTCGGGAACAGGTGGGCGTAGACGCCGCCGAGTTCGGTGCCGTAGGAGATGCCGAAGTAGTTGAGCCTGTCGTCGCCGAGAGCCTGCCGGATGCGGTCCATGTCGCGGGCGGTGTCGGTGGTCGACACATGGGCCAGCAGCTTGCCGGCCGACTCCTCGCAGCCCTTGCCGAAGTCCGCCGCGTCCGCGAGGTACGCCTGCTCCTCGGCCGGGGTGTCCGGGGTGGAGTCCACCGACTCGGCCGCCTGGATCTCCTCGTCGTCCCGGCACCGGATGCCCTCGCTGGCGGCCACCCCACGCGGGTCCCAGCTCACCAGGTCGTACCGCTCGCGCAGTTTCGAGGTGGTGGTGGCGTAGGAGGGCATCGTGGTGGCGTAGGAGGGCATCATGGACACGCCGGAGCCGCCGGGCCCGCCGAAGTTGAACAGCAGGGACCCGAGGCGGTCGTCCCCCGTGGCCTTCGCCCGGATCAGCGCCAGCCCGATCGTCCCGCCGTCCGGCTCCGACCAGTCCAGCGGCACCCGGAGGGTGCCGCACTGCCATTCCTCACCGGGCGCGGGCGTGTCCCCGGAGGCCTCGCAGCGCCCCCAGTCGATCGCCGTACCGCCCCTGTCGTGGTCGTCGGATCCGCCGCCGCTGCATCCTGCCGTCAGCAGCGCGGCACAGGCCGCAAGAGCCGTCCACCGTGCGAAACGCGTCATGTGCCCCATTCCCCTCGCGGGCCGTCCGCACCGTGCGGCGGATGGCGGTCAGGCCATGGTAGGCAGGTCCCACGTTCACCGTGGAAGCCTGTGGATAACCATCTGACCTGCTGTTTTGTGATGTCTTTGCCTGCTCGCGCTGCCCGCTGCGGCTACAGCGCTTCCTTGCGGGTGAGGTGGTTGAAGGCCAGCCATCCCGGGAGCACCGGCAGCCACAGGGTCAGCAGCCGGAACAGCAGCACCGCCGGCGCGGCGACCTCGCTGGGCAGTCCGACCGCGATCAGACCGACCGTCAGGGTCGCCTCGACCGCTCCCACACCACCCGGGGTGGGCGCCGCCGACCCCAGCGCGTTGCCCGCGAGGAAGACCACCGCGACCCCGGCCAGGCTGATCGACGTCGTCTCGTCGCCGAACGCCTGGACGGAGGCGTACAGGCACAGCACGAAGCAGGCGGTCAGCAGCAGCATGCCGCCGATGCCGGTGGCCAGCTTCTGTGGGCGTTGCAGCACATCGAGCATCCGCGGCACGACACCCGCGAAGAGCGACCGCACGCGCGTGAAGAGGAACTTCCGCAGGAACGGCACCGAGGTCACCACCAGCACCAGCACCGCCACCGTCAGCAGACCCGCGATGACCGTACGGGACGGCGACAGCGAGGGCGTCTTCTCGGTACCGGTCAGATAGCCGAACGCCAGCAGCATCAGGATGTGGCAGCCCAGCCCGAACAGCTGGGACGCGCCGACACTCGCCACCGCGAGCCCCGGCCGCACCCCGGCACGCTGGAGGAACCGGGTGTTCAGGGCGACACCGCCCACCGCCGCCGGGGCGACGAGCTTCACGAAGGAACCGGCGACCTGCGCCGCCACCGTCCTGACGAACGGCACCCGCTCCGGCACGAACCCCAGCAGCGCCAGGGCCGCGGCGAAGTAGCTGGCGGCCGAGAACAGTGCGGCCGCCGCCACCCAGCCCCACTCCGCGTTGGCGATCAGCGGCCCGAACTCGATGTGGGTGAGCTGCGTCAGCAGGAAGTACCCGCCGATGGCGCCGGCGATGAAACTGATCAGCGTGCGCGGACGCACCCGCTCGAGGCGGACCGGCTCGACCGGCGCCTGCGGCCTGATCCGCAGCACCTCGTGCCGGATCTGCGTGAGCAGGTCCTCCTCGCGGGCTTCCTCCAACGCCTCGTCGATCGCCCGCTTCTCGGCCCGCTGCTCCGCGCGTACGGCCTTCTTGTCGGGCTTCCCGGCCATGGCGGGCCCGTCGGCCGAGGACTTCCCGGAGGGGTCCGCGGCCTGCTCCGCGCGTAGCTGCTTGGCCTGGCGGGAGGCCTCCAGGACCGCCTCACGCTCGCGCTCGGCCCGCTCCCGGGCGAGCCGGCGCAGCGTCGCGCGCGTGGAGCGGCTCAGCGCGATGGGCTGAAGCATCGGCAGACAGTCCGCCACGGCGTCGGGGCCGAGCACGCTCAGAGCCGAGGCCACCGCGCGTTCGGCACCCACCCGGAGCCCCAGCGTCACCAGCAGCTGGGAGACGTCTATGCGCAGCAGCAGTTCGCCGGCCGCGATCTCCCCGACCCGCAGATCGGTGAGGATCACCGTGCCGGAACGATCCACCAGGATCGCGTCGCCGACCAGCCTGCGGTGCGCGATCCGGCGGGACTGCAACGCCTGCACCTGACGCCAGGTGTCGCGCAACAGCGCGTCGGTGATCTCCTCGTCCGGCAACGAGTCGAGGGCGCGCCCGCCGCTGTGCTCGTAGACGAGCATCACCGCGTCGGGGCCGAGCTCGGACATCGCGATCAGCTTCGGCGCGTTGGCACCGGCCGCGATGGCCGCGTACGCCAGCAGTGCCTCCTGCTCGAGCGCCTGGCGCAGGGACTGGAAGCTTCTGCGGGTGGCGAAGCCGCGCAGGGTCAGATTGCGCCACGCGCGGTAGAAGAAGCCCTGTGCCTGCTGCTCGCGGTCGACCACGGTCACGTCCAGCGGCGGACCGTCCTCCAGGGCGACGAAGTACCGGCGGCCCCGGTCCCCGGCCTCGACGACGTCCGGCGCCTCCTGGCGGGACGCGCTCACCGGATGGAAGCCGACGGTCCGCAGGCCCGCCATCAGGGTCTGCCCGGTGGGGCGCACATTGGGCGACCCGACCGCATAGAGGGTGCCGTACGCGACGGTCCAGCCGAGCAGCACCGTCAGGATGACCGAGAACGGAGTCGTGTACCCGGTGACCAGCATCGAGAAGGCATCGAGGAGCAGCACGACCCACAGCACCGTGCGCCATCTGGGTCTGCGGGACATGCCGACGGCTGTCATGTAGGCGATGACGGGTGCCAGGTAGCCGTGCACCGGATCGGTGAGGGCGTGGATGTCACCGGGGGAGGGCTGGGTCAGCGCCTCCTGGATCGAGCCGGGGGCCGCCCGCGCGACCCACAGATCGGTGGCGAGTGTCACTCCGTGCGCGAGGACGGCGGCGAGCACACCGTCGGCGATCCGCAGCCCGTCCCGTTTGATCAGCCGTTCGATGGCGAAGGCGACCGGCACGAGAAGGATCGCGATGCTGGAGGCCAGACCGGCGATCTTGATGAGCAGGTCGGGCGCCTGACCGGTGCCCTTGGTGATGTCCTGTTCCAGCCCCGAGGTGGTGCCGTGGGCGAACGCGGCGATCGCCAGCAGCACCCCGATGGCAAGCACACCCACCAGGAGCCGCATGAGATCGGACGGACGGTGCACGCGCGCGGGGAGGAGGGGTTCGTCGCCCTCGACCTCGTCGATGCGCGCCGGATCGGTGCCGTCGGTGCCGTGGGCATCCAGAGCAGCCTGCTTCCCGGCCGCCTCGGTGCCGGCGTCCTCGGTGCCGGCGTCCTGTGGATCGGTGCGACCGGTGTCCGGGCGCGACGAAGCGTCAGGGGTGCCCCCCGTGTCCCCGGGGTGCGCACCCTGCTCCGTCATTGCCTCTTCTTGATCTCGTATCACCAGTCACCGCCCGCACGATGGTGGCATGCCGCATCGCCGCACGCGGGCAGCAGGGTCGATGTGCGGGGTCGCACAGTCTGCCCGAAGTGCGGTTCCCGGGCGAGGCGTATACACACCCCGGTGCGCGTCACATCGCCGGTCGCGTTGTCGGTGGGGTGGTGCAGGATGGGCCTGATGAGCCAGCAGCGCCTTCCGTCCGACACCGGCCCGGAGCACGCGGGCACCCTGCCCGAGTACGCCGAGCTGGTCCTCGACGTGGCCGAGCGGATCCCGCCGGGCCGTGTGATGACGTACGGCGACGTGGCCGAGTGGCTGGGGGAGGGCGGCCCCCGGCAGGTGGGGCGCGTGATGGCGCTCTACGGGGGAGCCGTCCCGTGGTGGCGGGTCGTCCGCGCGGACGGGGTGCTGCTGCCGGGCCACGAGCTGAGAGCCCTCGACCACTACCGCGCGGAGGGAACCCCCCTGAAGGAGGCGAGCCGGGCCGCCGACGGGCACCTGCCGCGCCTCGAGATGAAGCGCGCGCGGTGGGACGGCGGCGGGCACACGGACGGAGGCGGGCAGGCGGGGGATCACATCGGCCGGCTTCCGCCATCGGACGTACCGCCGTGCGACCTGTGATCCGTACGGGGGAAACGGGGCACGTCCGTGGCATGACGTACGTTCGTGAGGCGGGTGACACGAGTGCCGCATGTGTCGGGAGGGAAGAAGCGGAAGCTCTGCTTCCGTACTCTCCGTCGGCGTAGCGTCAACCGCACGTGTCCCCCTCGACCCCGCGGCCACCGCCCTCCACACGCGGTGGAACGGCAACCAGCACACCCACCAGGACCGGCGAACCACGTGAGCTCCTCTTTCTCCAGCAATGGCCTGTCGCACCCCCGGGTGCGGCGGGGGAACCATGGCGCTCATCGACTGGTCCGTACCCCGCCGGCCCGCACATCCCCCCCTCGGCTGGACGCCGCACAACGCTCCGTGGTTGACCACGGGACCGGACCGATGCTCGTCCTCGCAGGTCCAGGCACCGGGAAGACCACCACACTGGTCGAGTCGGTGGCCGCGCGCATCGCCCGCGGAGGTGACCCCGAACGCATCCTCGTGCTGACGTTCAGCCGCAGGGCGGCGGTCGAGCTGCGCGACCGCATGGCCCTGCGGATAGGGGCCGCGCACGCGCCCCAGGCGACCACGTTCCACTCGCTGTGCTACGCCCTGATCCGCGCCCACCAGGACAGCGACCTCTTCGTCGAGCCGCTGCGGCTGCTGTCGGGCCCCGAGCAGGACGTCACCGTCCGTGAGCTGCTCGCGGGCCAGATCGACCTGGAACGCCTCGGCCTGGCACATGTGCGCTGGCCGGACGAACTGCGCGCCTGCCTGACCACCCGCGGCTTCGCCGACGAGGTCCGCGCGGTGCTCGCCCGCAGCCGCGAGCTGGGTCTGGACCCCGGCGCCCTGGACGCCTTCGCCCGCCGCATCGGACGCCCCGACTGGCGTGCCGCGTCCGCCTTCCTCGCCGAGTATCTCGACGTCCTCGACCTGCAGGGCGTCCTCGATTACGCCGAACTGGTCCACCGCGCGGTGCTCCTCGCCCGCCGCCCCGAGACCGCCCGGCAGCTCGCCGCGCGCTACGACGCCGTGTACGTGGACGAGTACCAGGACACCGACCCGGCGCAGGTACGGCTACTGCAGGCGCTGGCCGGCGGCGGCCGCACCCTGGTCGCCCTCGGTGACCCGGACCAGTCGATCTACGCCTTCCGGGGCGCGGACGTGAACGGCATCCTGGACTTCCCCGACGCGTTCCCCCGCGCGGACGGCCGCCCGGCCCCGGTCGAGGTCCTGCGCGTCGCGCGCCGCTCCGGCGCGGCCCTGCTGGCCGCCGCCCGCCTGGTCACCCAGCGCATGCCGCTGCCCCGCCTGCCCGCCGAGAAGGTCCGCGCCCACCGGGAGCTCACCCCGGTACGGGACGGCGGCCGGGCCGAGGTCTACACGTACCCGACCTCCGGCACGGAGCTGGACAACATCGCCGACATCCTGCGCAGGGCCCACCTGGAGGACGGCGTCGCCTGGAACGACATGGCCGTTCTGGTGCGGGCCGGCTCCCGCACCCTTCCCGGCGTCCGCCGCGCCCTCGCCTCGGCGGGCGTCCCGGTGGACGTCGACGGCAACGACCTTCCCCTGCGCCACGAACCGGCGGTGACCCCGCTGCTCACGGCCCTGCGAGCGGTGGCGACGGCGGAGGCGGCCGACGGGCCGGAGCAGGAGCCGGAGGCTCCAGAGCAGAAGCAGGGGCAGGGGCCGGAGCAACCCTGCTGGCTCGACACCGAGACCGCGCTCACCCTGCTCACCTCCCCCCTCGCCGGCATGGACGCCGCAGACCTGCGCCGTCTCGGCCGGGCCCTGCGCGAGGAGGAGCGGGCCGCCGGCAACGTGCTGCCGCCGCCCTCGGACGAACTCCTCGCGCGGGCGCTGGCCGAACCCGAGCGGCTGGTCGTGCACGACCCCACGTACGCGCGCGGAGCCCAGCGGCTCGGCGCGCTGCTGCGCACGGCACGTGAGCGCCTGGCGAGCGGCGGCACCGCCGAGGAGGCGCTGTGGGACCTGTGGGACGGCACCCCGTGGCCCACGCGACTGGAACGCTCCGCCCGCCGCGGCGGTGCGGCCGGACGCAACGCCGACCGGGACCTCGACGCGGTGTGCGCCCTGTTCGCGACCGCCGCCCGCGCGGAGGAACGCACCGGAGGTCGTGGCGCCCTGAACTTCCTGGAGGAGATCGACGCCGAGGACATCGCCGCGGACACCCTCACCCGCCGCGCCGTACGCCCCGACGCCGTACGCCTGATGACCGCGCACCGCGCCAAGGGCCTGGAGTGGCGGCTGGTCGTCGTGGCCGGTGTCCAGGAGGGCCTGTGGCCCGACCTGCGCCGCCGCGGCTCCCTGCTGGAGGCCGACCGTATCGGCCGCGACGGGCTCGCCGAACCGCTCACCCCCGGTGCGCTCCTCGCCGAGGAACGCCGCCTGTTCTACGTCGCCGCCACCCGCGCGCGTGAACGGCTCGTCGTGACGGCCGTGAAGGCCCCCGCCGACGACGGCGACCAGCCCTCCCGCTTCCTGACCGAACTCGGCGTCGAGTCCAAGGACGTCACCGGACGCCCGCGCCGCCCGCTGTCCGTCGCCGCGCTCGTCGCCGAGCTGCGTGCCACCACCGTCGACCCGCGCGTCTCCGACACCCTCAGGGAGGCCGCCGCCCGCAGGCTCGCCCGGCTCGCCGCCCTCGCCGACGAGGACGGCCGCCCCCTGGTGCCGTCCGCCCACCCGTACCGCTGGTGGGGCATGTACGAACCCACCCGGAGCAAGATGCCGCTGCGCAGCCGCGACCAGGCCGTCGTGCTCTCCGGCAGCGCCCTCGACCAGCTCGCCAACACCTGCGCCCTGCAGTGGTTCCTCGGCCGGGAGGTGAAGGCCGACGCCCCCGCGACCGTCGCCCAGGGCTTCGGCAACGTGGTGCACGTCCTCGCCGACGAGGTGGCCTCCGGGCACACTCCGGCCGACCTCGCCGTCCTCATGGAACGGCTCGACTCCGTGTGGAACGCACTGGCCTTCGACGCGCCGTGGAAGTCCCAGCAGGAGAAGCAGAACGCGCGCGTGGCACTCGAACGCTTCCTGAAGTGGCACGTCATGGACCGCACCGGCCGCACCCCGGTGGCCAGTGAGCACGACTTCGACGTCCGGCTCGAAGCCGGCGACTACGAGGTCCGCATCCGCGGTCAGATGGACCGCGTCGAAGCCGACGGCGAGGGCCGCGCCTACGTCGTCGACTTCAAAACCGGCAAGCACGCCCCCAGCTCCGCCGAGGTGGCCCGCCACCCCCAGCTCGCCGTCTACCAGCTCGCCGTGCAGGAGGGCGCCATCGACGAGGTGTTCGACGGGGCACGCCCCGAGACGGGCGGTGCCGAACTGGTCCAGCTGCGCCAGCCGGCCGCCAAGCGGGACGGCGGAGAGACCCTGCCCAAGGTGCAGGCCCAGGAGCCACTGGAGGGGGAGCAGGGAGAGTGGGTCGGCGACCTGCTGGCGACGGCCGCCGGAAAGGTCCTCGACGAACGCTTCACCCCGAGCGCGGGGCAGCACTGTGCCCACTGCGCCTTCCGCGCCTCGTGCAGCGCCCGCCCCGAGGGCCGGCACGTGATCGAGTGACCGGGACGGACCATTGCGGTGGTGCCCACGACCTCGTGAGGCGCATGAGGGCGCGGGTGCAGACCTGGGGGCACACGGTCCGATGGCGCACACGACCTGGTGCGGCCCGTCGGCGGCCGGCGTGACGCATCGCACCACCCGCGCCGACCTGCGGTTCTCCGGCCACTGAGGGGCGGTACGGCCTTTTTGTCAGTGGCCGCCGCTAACCTCTGCATGTGCATGCACGCATCAGCGATCCCGAGCAGCTCAAGGAGCTCCTCGGGATCCCTTTCACCCCCGAGCAGACGGCCTGCATCGTCGCGCCGCCCGCTCCTCAGGTGATCGTGGCCGGAGCCGGCTCCGGCAAGACGACGGTGATGGCGGCACGCGTGGTGTGGCTGGTCGGCACCGGCCAGGTCGCCCCGGAGCAGGTGCTCGGCCTCACCTTCACCAACAAGGCCGCCGGTGAACTCGCCGAACGCGTCCGCAAGGCGCTGATCAAGGCAGGCGTCACCGATCCCGACACCATCGACCCGGACAACCCGCCGGGCGAACCGGTGATCTCCACCTACCACGCCTTCGCGGGCCGCCTCCTGACCGACCACGGGCTGCGCATCGGCCTCGAACCGACCTCCCGCCTCCTCGCCGACGCAACCCGCTACCAGCTCGCCGCGCGGGTGCTGCGCGAGGCCCCCGGCCCCTACCCCGCCCTCACCCGTTCCTTCCCCGACCTGGTCGGCGACCTCCTCACCCTCGACGGCGAACTCTCCGAGCACCTCGTACGGCCCGAGGACCTGCGCGGCCACGACACCGAACTGCTGCGCACCCTGGAGAACATCAAGCTCACCAACGCCGACCTGCGCAAAGTGCCCGAAGCGGCCGCCGCGCGGCGCGAACTCGCCGACCTCGTCCTGCGCTACCGGGCCGCCAAACGCGAACGCGACCTGTTCGACTTCGGCGACCAGATCGCCCTCTCGGCCCGGCTCGCCCGGATCCCCGAGGTGGGCCGCGTCCTGCGCGACGAGTTCCGCGTGGTCCTCCTCGACGAGTACCAGGACACCTCGGTCGCCCAGCGCGTGCTCCTCGCCGGCCTGTTCGGCGGCGGCACCGGCCACCCGGTCACCGCCGTCGGCGACCCCTGCCAGGCGATCTACGGCTGGCGCGGCGCCTCCGTCGCGAACCTCGACGACTTCCCCGAACACTTCGCCCGGGCCGACGGCGGCTCCGCCACCCGCCAGTCGCTCAGCGAGAACCGCCGCAGCGGCGGCCGCCTGCTGGACCTCGCCAACGGCCTCGCCGAGCCCCTGCGTGCCATGCATGCGGGCGTGGAAGCCCTCCGCCCGGCCCCGGGAGCCGAGCGGGACGGCACCGTCCGCTGCGCCCTGCTGCCCACCCACGCCGAGGAACTCGACTGGATCGCCGACTCCATCGCCCACCTCGTACGCACCGGCAAGGAGCCCGGCGAGATCGCCGTCCTGTGCCGCACGGCGACCGACTTCGCCGAGATCCAGAGCACCCTCGTCGCCCGGGACGTACCCGTCGAGGTCGTCGGCCTGTCCGGGCTGCTGCACCTGCCCGAGATCGCCGACCTGGTCGCCGTCTGCGAGGTCCTCCAGGACCCCGGTGCCAACGCCTCGCTCGTCCGTCTGCTGACCGGCCCGCGCTGGTGCATCGGCCCGCGCGACCTCGCCCTCCTCGGCCGCCGCGCGCGCCTGCTCGTGTCCCACGCGCGCGTGAACGGCGAGGACGACCCCGACCGCCGCCTCGCCGAGGCCGTCGAGGGCATCGACCCGTCCGAGGTGATCTCGCTCGCCGACGCCCTCGACACGTTCCTGGAGACCCCGCTGGACGGTCACGGGGATGACGGGCTGCCCTTCTCACCGGACGCGCGCGTGCGGTTCGCCCGGCTGGCCGCCGAACTGCGCGACCTGCGCCGCTCCCTGGCCGACCCGCTGATGGACGTCCTGCACCGCGTCCTCGCCGTCACCGGCCTGGAGATCGAACTGTCGGCGTCCCCGCACGCCCTGGCGGCCCGCCGCCGCGAGACCCTGTCCAACTTCCTCGACATCGCAGCCTCCTTCGCCGCCGGGGACGCCGAGGCCACCCTGCTCGCCTTCCTCGGCTTCCTGCGCACCGCCGCCCAGTACGAGAAGGGCCTCGACAACGCGCTGCCCGGCGGCGAGAACACCGTCAAGGTACTCACGGCGCACAAGTCCAAGGGTTTGGAATGGGACGTCGTGGCCGTCCCGGGACTGGTCACCGGTACCTTCCCCAGCGGCCAAGGCCGCGAGAAATGGACCGCGCAAGGCAAGGTCCTGCCACACGGGCTGCGCGGCGACGCCGACACCCTGCCCGACATCGAATCCTGGGACTCCCGGGGCCTGAAGGCCTTCCACGAGGCGATGAAGGACCACCAGCACACCGAGGAGCTCCGCCTCGGCTACGTCACCTTCACCCGCCCCCGCTCGCTGCTGCTCGGCTCCGGCCACTGGTGGGGGCCCTCCCAGAAGAAGCCGCGCGGGCCGTCCGCGTTCCTCCAGGCCCTCCACGACCACTGCGCCGCCGGGTACGGCGAGATCGAGGCATGGGCGGACGAGCCCGCCGAGGACGACGAGAACCCCGCCCTGCACCGGGCCACCCAGGACCAGGTGTGGCCCCTCCCGCTGGACGACGACGCCCTCGCCCGCCGCCGCGCCGCCGCCGATACCGTCCTGGCCCACCTCGAGAGCCTCGCCGGCCACCCCGGCGATCTTCCCCCGGCCGTACACGCCCCGGACACGTACGACGACCCGGACTGGCCCCTGCCCCCGGACGACGAGGACCTCCCGCCCGACGACGTCGACCCCTTCGCCGACGACGCGTCCGGCGAGGGCGACTGGGACTCCTGGACCGCCGACCGCCCCACCGACAGTCTCCCGGCCGACCGTCCCGTCGACCGCCGCCCCACCATCCCGCACCAAGCGACGGCCCCTGAGCCCACCGGGCCCCCCGACGCCCCGGACCCGGCGGCCCCCGACCCCGTGACTCCGGACCCCTGGGCGGAGCCCGCCACGCCCCGCCTCACGCCGGAGGAGGCCCGTACCGTCGCCTCCTGGGACCGCGACCTCGACGCCCTCACCGGCGAACTGCTGCGCGCCCGTGACAGCATCACCGAGGTCCTGCTGCCCGCGTCGCTCACCGCATCCCAGCTGCTGCGGCTGGCCGCGGACCCGAACGGCTTCGCGCGGGAGCTGGCCCGACCCATGCCCCGCCCGCCGCAGCCGGCCGCCCGCCGCGGCACCCGCTTCCACGCCTGGGTCGAGGCCCGCTTCGAGGAACTGACACTGCCCCTGCTCGAACCGGACGACCTCCCCGGCGGCGAGGCCGAGATCGCCGACGAACACGACCTCGCCGTCCTCAAGGACGCCTTCGAACGCACCGCGTACGCCCACCGCACGCCCTACCGCGTGGAGACCCCCTTCCAGCTGGCGATCGCCGGCCGGGTCGTCCGCGGCCGCATCGACGCCGTCTACCGGCAGGACGGCAGCGATGCGGGCGGAAACGGAAACGGGACCGGGGACAGTGACAGTGACAGTGACAGGAGCGGTGCCGGCGCCGGGACGACGTACGAGATCGTCGACTGGAAGACCGGCCGCGGTCACACTGCCGACCCGCTCCAGCTCGCCGTCTACCGGCTCGCCTGGGCCGAGCAGCAGGGCGTCCCCCTGGAGTCGGTCGGCGCCGCCTTCCTGTACGTACGCACCGGCGAGGTCGTACGCCCCGAGGCGCTGCCGGACCGCGCAGCCATCGAACGGCTGCTGCTGGAAGAACCGTCCGGTGAGATACCGCACTCCGAGGACACCCCCGCGGGCCGATAGGCTCGAGACCATGAGCCAGCCCGTTGACAGTGCCGTCAGCGCCGTCCGTACGTACATCGAGCAGCACCGCGCCACCTTCCTCGACGACCTCACCGAGTGGCTGCGCATCCCCTCGGTGTCGGCCCAGCCCGATCACGCACCCGACGTGCGCCGCAGCGCCGACTGGCTCGCCGCCGCACTCACCGCGACCGGCTTCCCGACCGCCGAGGTCTGGCCGACCCCGGGCGCCCCCGCCGTCTACGCCGAATGGCCCTCCTCGGACCCCGGGGCGCCCATCGTCCTGGTCTACGGCCACCATGACGTGCAGCCGGCCGCCCGGGAGGACGGCTGGCACAGCGAGCCCTTCGAACCCCTCGTCCGGGACAACCGGATGTACGCGCGCGGGGCGGCCGACGACAAGGGCCAGGTGTTCTTCCACACCCTCGGCGTCCGGGCCCACCTCGCCACGACCGGCCGTACCGCCCCCGCAGTGCACCTGAAGCTGCTGATCGAGGGCGAGGAGGAATCCGGCTCACCCCACTTCCGGACCCTCGTCGAGCGGCACGCGGACCGGCTCGCCGCCGACGTGGTGATCGTCTCCGACACCGGGATGTGGTCCGAGGACACCCCCACCGTGTGCACCGGCATGCGCGGCCTCGCCGAGTGCGAGATCCGGCTGCACGGCCCGGACCAGGACATCCACTCCGGTTCCTTCGGCGGCGCGGTGCCCAACCCGGCCACCGCCGTCGCCCGCCTGGTCGCCGCGCTGCACGACGAGCACGCGCGCGTGGCGATCCCCGGCTTCTACGACGACGCCGTCGAGCTCACCGACCGCGAACGCGAACTCTTCGCCGAGCTGCCCTTCGACGAGCAGGAGTGGCTGCGCGCCGCCTCCTCCCACGCCACCGGCGGCGAGGCCGGATACAGCACCCTGGAGCGCGTCTGGGCCCGCCCCACCGCAGAGGTCAACGGCATCGGCGGCGGCTACCAGGGCCCCGGCAGCAAGACGATCATCCCGTCCTCCGCCATGGTCAAACTGTCTTTCCGGCTGGTCGCGGGACAGGACCCCGACCACATCGAGAAGGCCGTCCGCGACTGGGTGGCCGGGCAGATTCCCGACGGCGTCCGGTGCGAGATCGCCTTCAGTCCCGCCACCCGCCCGTGCCTGACCCCGCTGGATCACCCCGCCCTCGAGTCCGTGGCGCGCGCCATGGGCCGGACCTTCGGCACACCCGTCCGCTTCACGCGCGAGGGCGGTTCCGGACCGGCCGCCGACCTCCAGGACGTGCTCGGCGCCCCCGTGCTCTTCCTCGGCATCTCCGTTCCGTCCGACGGATGGCACGCCCCCGACGAGAAGGTCGAACTGGACCTGCTCCTCAAGGGCGCCGAGGCCGCCGCACACCTCTGGGACGACCTCGCCGAGCACTGGCAGCGCGTGCCCTGAACGCTCTCAGGCCGCCCGCGCGGGGCACACTGGAAGCACCCCGCCGCCGCGCGCGCCGCCGGGCCCGGTCGCCTCCCGCCCGTACGACCCGCCGAACCGACCGTCGACCCGAACGCCGATCCCATCCGTTTCACCGGGGGAGTTGGAAGCACCCGTGACCACCTGGACCGACCACACCGCCGACCGCCCCGTCTCGCTCACCGCCCCGAGCGGCATCAACCGCGCCGCCCACCACCGGCTCGACGAAGCATGGCTCGCGGCGGCCTGGAGCCACCCCTCGACGCGCTGCTTCGTGGTCTCCGGCGGCCAGGTCCTCATCGACGAGACGGCCGACGGCCGCACCGAACTCGTCATGACGCCCTCCTTCGAGGCGCCGCTCACCGAAGCACACCGTTATTTCCTGGGCACCGACGAGGACGGCGTCAGCTACTTCGCCCTGCAGAAGGACGCCCTGCCCGGCCGCATGGACGAATCCGCCCGCCGGGCCGGCCTGCGCGAGGCGGGCCTGCTCCTGTCACCCCGCGACGCGGGCCTGATGGTGCACGCGGTCGCCCTGGAGAACTGGCAACGACTGCACCGCTTCTGCTCCCGCTGCGGCGAACGCACCGTCATCGCCGCGGCCGGCCACATTCGCCGCTGCCCGGCCTGCGGCGCCGAGCACTACCCGCGCACCGACCCCGCGGTGATCATGTCCGTCATCGACGACCAGGACCGCATCCTGCTCGGCCGTCAGGTCCACTGGCCCGAGGGCCGCTTCTCGACGCTCGCCGGCTTCGTCGAGCCAGGGGAGTTCATCGAGCAGTCGGTGCGCCGCGAGGTCCACGAGGAGGTCGGCATCAGCGTTGGCGAGGTCGAGTACGTCGCCAGCCAGCCCTGGCCGTTCCCCTCCAGCCTGATGCTGGGCTTCGTCGCCCGCGCCACCTCGACCGAGATCGACGTCGACGGCGACGAGATCCACGAGGCTCGTTGGTTCTCCCGGGACCAACTGGGCGCCGCGTTCGAGTCCGGCGAGGTGCTCCCGCCCTACGGCATCTCGATCGCGGCCCGCCTGATCGAGCGCTGGTACGGCAAGCCCCTCCCGACCCGCACCGCCTTCTGACCCGCACCGCCTTTTGCTCCGCACCGCCTTTTGCTCCGCACCGCCTTTTGCTCCGCGGTGCCTGCTGTACAGCGACAGAACGGGGTGGGCCTCCCACGACCAGGCCTTGACCAGGCCCTCGGTCGGGAACGCCCACCCCGCTCCGGGGGAACCGCTCGCTCAGACGCCGACCTTCTGCTTCACCTGCGCCAACGACGGGTTGGTGAGTGTCGAGCCGTCCTCGAAGAGCATGGTGGGGACCGTCTGGTTCCCGCCGTTCGCCTTCTCCACGAAGGCCGCGGAGTCCGGGTCCTGCTCGATGTTGATCTCGGTGTACGCGATGCCCTCGCGGTCCATCTGACCCTTCAGACGGCGGCAGTATCCGCACCACGTGGTGCTGTACATCGTCACAGTGCTCGGCATGTCTCTCGCGCTCCTTCGGCGACTCGGGGAAGTCCTCGCTGAGGGAGGAACGTACTTGAAAGCTCCACCATTCCCAGGGACCGTGGCACGCCCCACCTGCGTGACGTGATGCCTGCCGCACGAGGACGTAATGCCTGCCGCATTAGTACGACTGCGAGGCCGTGCCTGTGGACAACCGGCTCAGCCGTCTCCGGCGACCTGGCAGCATGGCTGTGTGACAGCAGCAACGCACTCCCCTCTCTTCCCGCGAGTACCGGACTCGGCCGACGCGGTACTCGAAGGGCTCGACCCCGAGCAGCGTGAGGTCGCCACCGCCCTGCACGGCCCGGTGTGTGTGCTGGCGGGCGCCGGTACCGGCAAGACCAGGGCGATCACCCACAGGATCGCCTACGGGGTACGCGCCGGGATCCTCCAGCCCTCCAGCGTGCTCGCCGTCACCTTCACCAACCGCGCCGCCGGGGAGATGCGTGGACGGCTGCGCCAGCTCGGCGCCGTAGGGGTCCAGGCCCGCACCTTCCACTCGGCGGCGCTCCGCCAGCTCCAGTACTTCTGGCCGAAAGCGGTCGGTGGCTCCCTGCCCCGGTTGGTCGACCGCAAGATCCAGCTCGTCGCCGACGCGGCCGCCGCCTGCCGCATCCGGCTCGACCGGGGCGAGCTGCGGGACGTCACCGCCGAGATCGAGTGGTCCAAGGTCACCCAGACCGTCCCGGCCGACTACCCGCCCGCCGCCGCCAAGGCCGCACGTGAGGCGACCCGCGATCCCGCCGAGATCGCCCAGCTCTACGCCGCCTACGAGGACCTCAAGCAGGAGCGGGGGGTCATCGACTTCGAGGACGTGCTGCTGCTCACCGTGGCCGTGCTCCAGGACCGACAGGACATCGCGGGACAGGTCCGTGCCCAGTACCAGCACTTCGTCGTCGACGAGTACCAGGACGTCAGCCCGCTCCAGCAGCGGCTGCTGGAGCTCTGGCTCGGCGGCCGGGAGAACCTGTGCGTGGTCGGCGACGCCAGCCAGACGATCTATTCGTTCACGGGCGCAACGCCCGACCACCTGCTCGACTTCCGTACCAAGCACCCCGGTGCCACCGTCGTGAAACTGGTCCGCGACTACCGTTCGACCCCCCAGGTGGTCCGCCTCGCCAACGGGCTGCTCGCCCAGGCGCACGGCCGTGCCGCCGATCACCGGCTGGAACTCGTCTCCCAGCGTGGCCCGGGACCCGAGCCCGTCTTCACCGAGTACACCGACGAACCCGCGGAGGCCGAGGGCGCCGCGCGCCGGATCGGCGAACTGATCGGCGCTGGTGTCCGGGCCAGTGAGATCGCCGTGCTGTTCCGTACGAACTCCCAGTCCGAGACCTACGAGCAGGCCCTCGCGGACGCCGGAGTGCCGTACCAGCTGCGTGGCGCCGAGCGCTTCTTCGACCGTCCGGAGGTGCGCAAGGCGGGCAGTGCCTTGCGCGCGGCAGCCCGCTTCGGCGGCAACGACAGCCTCCTCGACGACGTGGTGGACCTGCCCTCCCAGGTACGTGCCGTGTTGTCGGGCGAAGGCTGGACGGCGCAGCCGCCGGCGGGCTCGGGGGCGGTGCGGGAGCGCTGGGAGTCCCTGGCTGCTCTGGTGAACCTCGCCCAGGACTTCGCCGCCGCGAAGCCGGACGCCACCCTCGCCGATCTCGTCGCCGAACTCGACGAGCGGGCAGGCGCCCAGCACGCCCCGACCGTGCAGGGCGTCACGCTCGCGTCGCTGCACTCGGCCAAGGGCCTGGAGTGGGACGTGGTCTTCCTGGTCGGTGTCGCCGAGGGCATGATGCCGATCACCTACGCGAAGACCGACGAACAGATCGAGGAGGAGCGCCGCCTCCTCTATGTAGGTGTCACCCGGGCACGGGAGCGTCTCCACGTCTCCTGGTCGCTGGCCCGCTCGCCCGGCGGGCGGGCGAACCGCCGGCCCAGCCGTTTCCTCGACGGGCTGCGTTCCGGCTCGCCGGCAGGCCGCGGCGGCGCGGCCGGCACCGGAGCCACGGGGGGTGTGGAGCGCGGTGTGTCCGGGAGGGTGGCCGCTGTCTCCGTGGCCCCGGAACCGAGACGCAGGCAGCGTGGCCCCGCCCGCTGCCGGGTCTGCGGCCGCACGCTGACGGACGCGGGCGAGATGAAGCTGATGCGTTGCGAGGACTGCCCCTCCGACATGGACGAGGGCGTCTACGAGCGGCTGCACGACTGGCGTGGTGAGCAGGCGCGGCGCAGTGGTCAGCCCGCCTTCTGCGTCTTCACCGACAAGACGCTGATGGCCATCGCCGAGACCGTTCCCGAGGATCCGCCGGGGCTCGCCCGTATCCCCGGCGTGGGGAAGCGCAAGCTGGACCGCTACGGGGCCGACGTACTGGCGATCTGCACAGGCAGGGACGGGGCGCAGGACAAAGATCAGGACTGATTCCAACTCGTCGAGAAAATAGTTTGCGCATGCCCCAGGAATCCCCATAGGTTCTTAGACACGAGAGCAGCGGCCTTCTCGGAGGCCCTGATTCCGTGTTGTACTTGCATATCCGTCGGACCGGCTGACCCCGGTCCCCCGATGCGCCGAGAGGAGGCGAGTCCTGTGATCAACATCAACACCAGCTCCGTCGTCAAAATGACCGATCGCTCGGCCGTCTCCCTGTGCATTCTCGGCGCCTCGAATCAGGGCACCGGTCTGTCCGGCATCCCTGCCGCAGGTCCGGCGTCCTCCGCTGCTCCCGCGGGCCTTGCCGTCCGTGAGCGCGATGAGCGACCGATCAAGGCACTGGAAGCGGTAGAGGCACAGGCGAAGGCCTATGCCTTTGCGGCGGCCGGTGCCGGATTCCGGAAGCAGACGACGCAGCACCACCTGATGTGGGCCTTCCGTGGGCCAGAACCCTGGAGTGATCCAGCCTGATTCGATCAGGCCGGCGCCTTCAGGGCCGCGGAACCCCATCCGGGATCCGCGGCCCTTCTGTTTGTCCCCGAACGGGACGACGGACCGAAGCGCCTCGGGACAAGACAAGAACCCGGTACCAGCCGCCACCCGGCCCACCGGCCGGAAACGACCAGACGAGGAAGACGAACCGTGCAACTCGAAGCGCACGCCCCGTCCGTACCGCCTTCCGACACGATCCCCAAGCCTGGCTCCACGGAGGACCCGACCTTGACTCCGCTCACCGCGCTCACCGCGCTCGACGACGCCATCGAGAACCTCGGCGTACCCGTCCCCTGCCGTTCCTACGACCCGGAGGTCTTCTTCGCCGAGTCGCCGGCGGACGTCGAGTACGCCAAGTCCCTCTGCCGCACCTGCCCGCTGATGGAGGCATGCCTCGCCGGCGCCAAGGAGCGGCGTGAGCCGTGGGGCGTCTGGGGCGGCGAGCTGTTCGTCCAGGGCGTCGTTGTTGCCCGGAAGCGGCCGCGTGGCCGTCCGCGGAAGAACCCGGTCATGGCATGAACACCCCAGGAACGATCGACCGCCCCCTCACGCACGACCCCCAGAAGCAGGCCCTGATGATGCCGACCGCCGATGAGCCCGCAGGCTCCGCGACCGAAGACTTCACCACCCGTGGTGCGAACGACTCGCGCCAGAACAGGACCCGTGAGATGCAACTCATTCCAGAAGCCCTGGCCCGTGCGCATATGCACGAGCGCCTGCACGAGGCCGAGCGGGCGCGCCGGGCGGCACGCCTGGTGACCGCTCTCCGGATGCAGCGCCGCGCCGAGCGCGCCTCCCGGCGCGCACGCCGCGCACTCGCGATGGCCGTCATGCAGTAGCCGATTCAACCGATCGAGTCGATTCGACCTTCGAGTCGACCCAGCCCATCGTGGCTCTCCCGTGGGGGCCGGTCCGTGCCGAACGGGCCGGCCCCCACGGTACGTTGCGCCGAGTGGGCCGTCCGGTACGGCGTTATCGTCACCGGGTGACGAGCCATCCCGGTGACGGTGACGGTGACGACCGTTCGGCCGCGGAACAGGCGCCCCAGGTGTGCGCCCGCTGTGGTGTGACGGCCGAGGGCCCGCAGCCGACCTGGGCCCTTTCAGTGGAGAACGGCACCCGTCGGCACTACTGCGAGGCCTGTTCTCGGGAGCACCTGCGGGCGATCGAGGGCCGTCTGGACGCACAGTGGTGGTGACAGCGGGCGCGGTCCAGGTTGGTGTCTCTCACGCCTGCGCCGCCGACGCCTCCTCGGCCGGTTCGGTTGCCTCGTCCCCGACCGCCTCGCCCCTGGCGGCCACCTCCGAAGGCTTCTCCTCCGCAGCCTTCCTCGCCGCAGGCTCCCCCTTCGTGGACTTCCGCTTCGCGGACTTCTGCTTGGCGGACTTCCGTTCGGCGGGTTCTGCCTCCGACGGCTCCGTCACCGGGGTCTCGTCCACCGCTTGCCTCGGTACCAGTTCCCCTGCTCCCCCTGTTGTCTCTGCCTCCGCTTCTTGCGCCTCCTCCGGGACGAACCCCGGCAGCCACTCCCGCAGTTCGTCGCGCAGCCGTAACGTCCCGCCCAGCTGGCACAGCACACCGATCGTGCTCAGGGTCACCCGGTGGATCAGCAGATACGCCGGGGGAAGGTTGAGCTGCTTGGCCAGCTGGTAGGCGGGGGAGCGAGGGTCGCCGATGCGGGCGGCCTGGCCGCGCATCCAGCCACGGGTGAACGTGAACGCCTCGACCTGCGCCGGTTCGATGATCGGCAAGAGGTACTCGAGGACCGCGTCGGGATCCAGCTCGACGGTCTCCCTGATGAACCCCTCCGCGCACAGCATCTCGTAGACGGCCTCCGCCTCGCCGTCCAGCGTCATCCGCAGTGCCTCGCCGATGGGAGCGGGCAGCCCGCCCGGCAGGCGGTCGACCGTGCCGAAGTCCAGCACACCCAGACGCCAGTCGTCCTCGCCGTCCGGGCCGCCGGGCAGCAGACGGAAGTTGCCCGGATGCGGGTCGGCGTGCAGCAGCCCGGTGCGGGCCGGCCCGGAGAACAGGAAACGGGCGAGGAGCTGACCTGCCCGGTCCCGCTGTTCCTCCGTACCGTCCGAGATGATCTCCGACAGCGGTACGCCGTCCATCCACTCGGTGACCAGCACCTGCTCGCACTGGTGGACCACCGCCGGTACGACGACATCGGGGTCGTCCGCGAACTCCTCGGCGTGGGCCCGCTGGGCCTGGGCCTCCAGACCGTAGTCCAGCTCCTCCGCGACCCGGTTCTTGAGCTCCGCGATCAGCGGCTTGACATCCATTCCGGGGATCAGCGGACCCAGCAGCCGGGCGAACCGGCTCAACTGGTTCAGGTCGGACAGCAAGGCCTCGCCGGCGCCCGGGTACTGCACCTTGACCGCCACCTCACGGCCGTCGTGCCACACCCCACGGTGCACCTGGCCGATCGAGGCCGCGGCGGACGGCTTGTCCTCGAACTCCAGGAACAGGCCGGGCCAGTCCTCGCCGAGCCGCTTCTCCAGCACCGCGTGCATGGTCCGGGTCGGCATCGGCGGGGCCGCCTCCTGGAGTTTCGTCAGCGCCGCACGGTAGGGCCCGGCGACCTCCTCCGGCAGGGCCGACTCGAAGACCGACAGGGCCTGGCCGAACTTCATCGCGCCGCCCTTGAGCTCGCCGAGCACCTTGAACAGCTGCTCCGCGGTGCGCTGCTGCAACTCGCGGCCGACGATCTCCGCGGACTCGCCCACGATCCGCTTGCCGAGCCCCCAGGTAGCCCGCCCGGCGAAGCCGAGCGGGAGCGCGGCCAGCTTGGCGGTTCTGGTGACCGCCTTCCGGGGAAGATCAGACATGAGCCCTCCAAGTCCCTGCCGGCCGCTCCGCGTCCGCCTGACGGCACAACTTCCTCGACGGCCCGTGCGAGGCCATTGTCTCGTGCGTCCGGCCGTGTTCGGAGGTGTGCTCCGACTCCGTTTTCGCCGTGCTCTGATCCGCCGCTCCGCACGGACACCCGGGATGCGCCCCGACCGGCCGCGCATACCAGTGCAGACTCGGGAGGGAAGCCTCCCAGCGGGCACCGGCACTGGACGGAACGTAGCCGTCCAGGAAGGCGAGCGCGTGGGCACCGGCCAGTCCGGCCACGGTCGCGGCCAGTGGCAGATCGCAGGCTCCCACCCGGCGCTGCCGCCCGGAACGCCACTGGGCGACCATACGCGGCCAGGTCGGATCCCGGTCGGTCCTGCCTTCCTGGAGACAGCCCGCGCAGCCTGTCTCACCAGGCAGGACGAGCGGACCGACGACGCCGGTCCCCTCCACCACGCCGGCGTAGAGGTGGGGTGTTCCCGAGGCCATCAAGGGCTCGGCCCCCGCCGGGTCCGGGGTATGTACGGCTACGTCGTCCCGCGGGGCGACGATCACCAGGGAGAACCCGGGGGTGCCCTCCTCCGGCGAGGACTGGGCGGTCCGGCGCGGCGGCCGGTCCGGCGCGGCCCGGCGCACGGCGCGGCGGGCCGCCTCGTGCCTGCGGTCGCCCACGGCTTCCGGGGGCAGTCCGCCCGGCGCGACGTCCCAGGGCTCGACCCGACCGATGTCGCGCACGTCGACCTCACCCACGCCGGCCCCGGACAGCAGTGCCGCCAGCATCGAGCCCACCCGGCCTGCGCCCCTCACCTGCACCCGGGCTTCGCGGCGCGCCGCGAGCCGTCCGAGTGCGTCGCCCGGCGCGGAGGTGGTCAGGGTCAGCGAGGCCAGATCGGGGCGCAGCCGGTCGAGGACCTCTCGTTTCTCGCGCAGGGTGTCGGCGGCCGGGCCGCCGCCCCGGGAGTCGTCGAGGAGCCCGGCCCGGGACAGCCGGGCCACGAGCCGGTCGACATGGCCGTCGGGCAGATCCATCCGACGGCCCTCCTTACGCAGATGATCGAGCCCACGGGTGCCGTTGAGCAGATCGAGGAAGCTGCCCGTCGCCGTGTCCATCGGCCCCAGGGTCAACGCGTGCGCGGGCGTCATCCCGAACTGCACGGTGTTGAGGTCGCGCCAGCCGCGCCGGAGCGCCGGCTTCACCATCGGATGCATGTCAGGTCCCCGTGTCTCCTTGAACGGCTGCCGCTTGAATGGCTGCCGTAGTACCGCCGCCCACTCATGGGCCGGTCGACGAGTGCCAGCATGCCCGGATTCGAAGTGGCTTGCCGGAAGTTGTCCACAGGCAAGGCAATTGGTCGTATAAATCCGGTAAATCCGGCGCATGGTGGGGGGATCGGTATCGAAGCGTCCCGGAGCCGGGACTTCCCCGTGTGCAGCGGGTAACGTCGGGGCGTGCCCGCCGACCCACTGCACAGCGCCACGCATCCCCAGCGCAGCACGACGAGTCAGCCGACGAGTGGCTCACGGGCGAGCGCGATCGAGGTCCGCAGGAGCGCCCGCCGGCGCAGAACGGTCTCCGCGTACCGCGAGGGCGATCGCACCGTGGTGCTCATCCCCGCCCGGATGTCCGAGGCGGAGGAGCAGCGCTGGGTGAGCGTCATGCTCGACAAGCTGGCGGCCCAGGAGAGCAGGCGGGCACTCGGGGACACCGAGCTGGCAGAGCGCGCCGAGCGGCTGTCGGCCCAGTACTTCAACGGGCGGGCCCAGCCCCGCTCCGTACGCTGGGTGACCAACCAGAACACGCGCTGGGGTTCGTGTACGCCGTCCGAGGGCAGCATCCGCCTGTCGCACCGGCTGCAGGGCATGCCCGAGTACGTCGTCGACTATGTCCTCTGCCACGAACTGGCTCACCTGCTCGTGCCCGGACACGGGCCCGGCTTCTGGCGTCTGCTGGAGGCATATCCGAAGACGGAACGGGCCCGGGGTTACCTCGAAGGAGTGGTCGCGGCCGAGCGGCTGCCCCATCTGTCGGGGGTCCGTAACGAGTGAATGCCGCCCGACGTGATTGCCCCGTACGGGCACTTACGTGTTGTGTACCGGGTCTGTACCGACTTCATCGGATGTCCGAGTTTGCGGTTAGCCTGGCGCGACGCACTCACATTCGGGATGGGGGACGGTCGTACGCATGGCCAGGGAATTCCAACGCGGCCACAAGGCCAGGATCAGTGACCTCACCGCGGGCACGGATCTGTACGTAGGCGTGCAGATCTCCGGCCCCGGGCTCACCTTCGACATCAGCTGCTTCGGTCTCGATGCCGATGAACGGCTCTCGGACGACCGGTACTTCATCTTCTTCAACCAGCCGAAGTCCCCCGAGGAGTCCCTTCATCTGCTGGGCCCCCAGGCGGGCGACACGGAGTCCTTCCGCGTGACGCTGGACAGGATTCCGCAGCAGATCAAGAAGCTGTCCTTCACGGCGACGCTCGACGGCGCCGGGCAGATGTCCCAGATCGGTCCCGGATACATCCGCATCGTCGCGGGCGGTGAGGAAGTGGCCCGCTATCCCTTCAACGGCTCGGAGTTCTCCACCGAGCGGGCGGTGATGCTGGGTGACTTCTACTTCAAGGACGTGTGGCGGTTCGCCGCTGTCGGACAGGGCTTCGACGGCGGGCTCGAAGCGCTGCTGAAGAACTTCGGCGGCGAGGTGGCCGAGGAGGAGCCCGCCGCCCCGCAGCAGCCGCAGCCACAGGCGGGAGGCGCTGCCCCGGGCTTCGCCCCGCCCGCGTTCGGTGTTCCCGGCACCCCCGAGCCGGCTCCCGCCCCGGTCCCTGCTCCCGCCCCGGCGCCTCAGCCCGCCGCGCAGGGGTTCGTCCCTCCTCCCGGCGTCACCCCGCCGGCCCCCGCGCCGTCGGTGCACGCCGCGCCGACGATCGTCGCGCCCTTGAACCCTCCGCCCGGCGGTGCCCCGGTGCCGCCGCCGTCCCCGGCACCCGCCTTCGGCCGGCCCGGTCAGCAGCCACCTGCCCCGAGCACCCCGCCGCCCCCGGGCTACGGCGCGCAGCCGCACGCACCGCACGTATCGCACGTACCGCAGGCTCCCGCCCCGCCGCCGGGTTACGGTCAGCCGACACCTCCGCCCGGTTACGGTCAGCCGACACCCCCACCGGGCTACGGCCAGCAGCCGCTGCCCGGACAGATGCCGCCGGGTCAGATGCCGGGTCAGCAGGCCCTCTACGGGGCACCGCAGGGCGCGCCCCAGGGAGCGCCGCAGAGCCCGGGTGTGCTCGGCGCGCTCCAGATGTTCAAGGAGACGCCCACCGGGCAGCGCTGGACCCAGCAGAACTCGAAGCTGGTCCGCGCCGACCTCGGCATGGGCGGACAGCCCGTGCTGGCCCGTCAGGGCAGCATGGTGCTCTACCAGGGCAAGGTCGACTTCAGTTACAAGGGTGCCGGGTTCAGCGGCCGGATCGTCGGCAACGCGACCGGCCAGGAGATGCAGCTGATGCGCTGCACGGGTCAGGGCCAGGTGTTCTTCGCCGAGGACGCCACGATGCTGCACCCGATCGAGCTCCAGGGCGACGCCGTGTGTGTCTCCGCCGAGAGCGTCCTCGCCTTCGACGAGAGCCTCCAGTACGAGGTCCGCCGCATCGAGGGACACGGCATTCCAGGCGGCGCGCTGTTCACGATGCAGTTCCAGGGGACCGGCACCATCGTCGTCAAGACGCACGGTGTGCCCGTGGTTCTGCCGGTGACACCCACCACGTTCGCCGACGCCAACGCCGTGGTCGCCTGGTCGGCCGCCTCCCAGGTGATCGTCTCCAGCCAGGTGCGGATGCGCCGTAACTCCTACCCCGGCGACACCGGGGAGAGCGTCAACCTCCAGTTCCGGGGCGCGCCCGGCAATTTCATCGTCGTTCAGCCGTACGAGATCTGAGGGAGCCCGTCATGAACCAGCCACTCGCGGGCTACGCCCCCGCACCGGTCACCGCGCGCATGGAGAACCATGGTGATCACATGCTCAAGGTCGCCATGCAGACCGGGAACGACCTCCTCGCGCGCGTCGGGTCGATGATCGCCTACGAAGGGTTCATCCAGTACGAGCCCGACCCGCCGGCCGTGCGCCAGATGGCCCGGGACTGGGCCACCGGGGAGGGCGCCCCGCTGATGAAGTGCTCCGGCGACGGCTTGCTCTACCTCGCCGACTATGGTGCGAACGTCGTCGTGCTCAATCTCAACGGCGAAGGCATCTCCGTCAACGCCACCAACCTGCTCGCCTTCGACGCCGGCCTGACATGGGGCGTGGAGCGGGTGAAGGGCCTGGCGAAGTTCGCCGGTCAGGGCCTGTGGAACACCAAGATCTCCGGGCAGGGCTGGGTCGCGCTGACCTCCCGGGGCAAGCCGATCGTCGTCGACTGCGGCGGCGGTGACGACGAGACGTACGTCGACCCGGACGCCCTGGTCGCCTGGTCCCCGAACCTCAAGGTGAAGGGCAAGCGCAGCTTCCGGGCGCAGTCGCTGATCGGCCGCGGCAGCGGCGAGGCCTACCAGATGGCGTTCTCCGGTCAGGGCATCGTCGTCGTCCAGCCCAGTGAGGACAGCACCGACCGTCTCCGGGTCCGGGGCTGAGGGGGAGCAACCACACCATGCAGAGCCCGCTTTTCGCCTTCAACGACCAGCAGACCCAGGAACGCTGGAGCCTGCAGAACAAGCAGATGCTCCGGGTCGCTCTGGGAGGGCACGACGACATCCTCGCCCGCAAGGGCAGCATGATCGCCTACCAGGGACTCGTCGAGTTCGACGCCGAGTACCAGAGCCGCGGCCAGGCACTCGGCCGTTCACGTACCGGCGAGGGACTGGACCTGATGCGCTGCCACGGGCAGGGCACGGTCTACCTCGCCAACCTCGCCCAGCACATCCATGTCATGGACGTGGACCATGAGGGGCTGACCGTCGACAGCAGCTATGTGCTCGCCATGGATTCCTCGCTGCATCATGAGGTCATCGCCGTCGACAGCCTGTACGGCATCTCCGGCTCCGGAAAGTACCAGCTCAACATCACCGGTCAGGGCAAGGTCGCCCTGATGACCTCCGGCATGCCGTTGCTGATGCAGGTGACGCCGGACAGGTACGTCAACTGCGACGCCGACGCGATCGTCGCCTGGTCCACGGCGCTGCGCGTGCAGCTGCAGGCCCAGACGCACTCCTCCGGGGTGTGGCGGCGCCGCGGCAGCACCGGCGAGGGCTGGGAGCTCAGCTTCATGGGGAGCGGCTTCGCGCTCGTTCAGCCCAGCGAGCTGCTGCCGCCGCAGAACGCCCAGATCGGTTCCGGCATCGCCGCGCAGTACGGCATGGGACAGCAGGGCGCCCGCGGACAGAACCAGGGCAACGTCTGGAGCTGAGCGGCGTCCGGAGACACAACGGGTGAGGGGCGGCCGCCGAGCGGTCGCCCCTCACCCGTATCCGTAGAACAGTCGGGTGCGGGTCGGCCGCCCCCGCAGATCAGGCGTCCAGCCGCGTCAGGGTCGCCTCCAGCAGACGGACGACCGAGGCATCCGCCACCTTTGCCACCTCGTCGTACGGGAACCAGCGCAGGTCGAGCGACTCGTCGCTGATGGTGTGCGCGGCATCGGGAGCGGCCACGGCCGCGTACTGGACGTCGAAGTGCCAGTGACAGGGTGAGGGGATCGCATGCCGGTCCAGGCGCACCGGCCCGCCCGCCAGGAGGGTCAGCCCCGCGATGCCCGACTCCTCGGTGGCTTCCCGCAGAGCCGCCGCCGTCAGCGACGGGTCGCCCGGCTCGCAGTGACCGCCCATCTGCAGCCACATCCGCAGCTTCCGGTGCAGGGTCAGCAGCACCCGGCCGCGCCCGGGGTCGACCACCAGGGCGCTGGCGGTGAGATGGCCCGCGTGACAGGCCTTCCACATGCCGTCCGGATGCGCGGCGAGGTGGTCCAGGTAGGCCTGGCGCAGCTCCGGCTGGCTTCCGTACCCCTTGAGCACGAGAACCGCGTCGTCGTACAGACTCACTCGGCGCCGTCCCCCTTGCGGTCGTCGTCCTTGCCGTCGTCGTTCTTTCCCCCGCCGCCGTCCCCGGTGGTGTCCTCGTCCTTGCTCCGCTTGCCGAGGTCGGGCTTGCCGGCCGCCTCGCCGAGCATCTTGTCCAGCTCGGAGAAGTCGATCTGCTCGCCGTGCACGAAGCCGTCCGGGTCGTCCAGGTCGGTGGCCGTCGGCAGCATGTCCGGGTGGGCCCACAGGGCGTCCCGCCCGTCGACACCGCGCGCGTCCGTGAGCGAGGCCCACAGCCGCGAGGCGTCGCGCAGCCGGCGCGGGCGCAGCTCCAGGCCGATCAGCGTGGCGAACGTCTGCTCCGCGGGGCCGCCCGAGGCGCGGCGGCGGCGCAGCGTCTCGCGCAGCGCGTCCGCAGACGACAGGCGGGGCTTCGCCGCCGCGTGCACCACGGCGTCCACCCAGCCTTCGACGAGGGCCAGCGCCGTCTCGAGACGGGCCAGCGCCGTCTTCTGCTGCGGGGTGTCCTCCGGCTGGAACATGCCCTGCTGAAGAGCTTCCTGGAGCTGCTCCGGGTTCTGCGGGTCGAACTGGCCGACCACGTCCTCCAGCTTGGCGGTGTCGACCTTGATCCCGTGCGCATAGCCGTCGACGGCACCGAAGAGGTGCGAGCGCAGCCACGGCACATGCGCGAACAGGCGCTGATGGGCGGCCTCACGCAGGGCGAGATACAGCCGCACCTCCTCCTGCGGGACGCCCAGGTCCTTGCCGAACGCCGCGATGTTCACCGGCAGCAGCGCGGCCTTGCCCACCGGGCCGAGCGGCAGGCCGATGTCGGTGGAGCCGACGACCTCACCGGCCAGCACGCCGACCGCCTGGCCGATCTGCGTACCGAACATGGCGCCGCCCATCGAGCGCATCATGCCGATCAGCGGGCCCGCCATGGCCTGCATCTCCTCCGGCAGCACGTCGCCCATCGCGGCGCCGACGCGCTCGGCGACCGGGTCCACGAGCTCCTTCCACGCCGGCAGCGTCGCCTCGACCCACTCCGCGCGGCTCCAGGCCACCGAGGAGGCGGCACCGGACGGCAGTGAGGTGGCGTCGTCCAGCCACAGGTCGGCCAGCCGGACGGCCTCGTCGACGGCCCTGCGCTCGGCGGGGCCGACGCTCGCGTCCTTCGTGCCGTCGGCGGTGCCCTGGGACACCGTCTGGCGGGCGATCTGCTTGGCCATGTCCCAGTTCACCGGGCCGCCCTCGTAGGAGAGCATCTGGCCGAGCTGCTGGAACGCGGCGCCCAGGTCGTTGGGGTTCAGGGAACCGAACATCGCGGCGAACGGATTGTCCGCGCCGGGAGCGCCGAAGCCGCCGGCTCCGGGCATGCCGAAACCGAACGGGTTGGCCGGGTCCTGACCACCACCGCTCTGCTGGTCCTTCTTCTTGCCCTCGTCGCCGTCGTCCGGCTCCTCCGGCGGAAGGCCGAATCCGAATGGGGTGTCACTCACGGGATTCCTCGGCTGATAGGGCCACCGGTTCTTTCCGGCGGCACGGCTGCCCGACAACACCACCCAGCGTAGACACCTGAGGCGGTTGGAGCCTCGATGCTTCGCCGACAGAAGGCCTGCGGCAGGATGGATGCCACCTGGTACACATGCTTCGCATGCGCTCGTACTGAAGACAACCGCTGGAGACGCCCGGTGAGTTCCCCAGATCCACAGGTTCGCGCAGCGCGAAACCGGCCAATCCGCTCGTCGCCCGCGCGAGGGCCCGTCGTCGCGGTCACCGGCGCCGCCTCCGGCGTCGGCGCGCTGCTCACCGAGCGGCTCGCCGCCTCGGAGGAGATCAAGCAGGTCATCGCCATCGACGAGCGCCGCGGCGACTGCGCCGAGGCGCAGTGGCACATCCTGGACGTGCGGGATCCAGTCATCGCGGAACGACTGCGCGGGGCCGACGTCGTGGTGCACCTGGCGCTCGACCTCGACCTGGAGAGCGACGCCGCCGCCCGGACGGCCTACAACGTCCGCGGGACGCAGACCGTGCTGACCGCTGCGGCGGCGGCCGGAGTGCCCCGGGTCGTGCTGTGCACCTCGACGATGGTCTACGGGGCGCTCCCGGACAACGAGCTGCCGCTGTCCGAGGACGCGGAGCTGCGGGCCACCGCCGAGGCCACGGGCGTGGGCGACCTCCTGGAGATCGAGCGACTCGCGCGCAGGGCACCCCGCGCGCACCCCGGACTCAATGTCACGGTCGTACGGCCCGCTGTGCTCGTCGGCGGCACCGACACCGCGCTGACCAGGTATTTCGAGTCACCACGGCTGCTAGTGGTGGCCGGATCGCGGCCCGCGTGGCAGTTCTGCCACGTCGATGATCTGTGCAGCGCCCTGGAGTACGCCGTCCGGGAAGAAGTCGACGGAGAGCTGGCCGTCGGGTGCGACGGATGGCTGGAGCAGGAGGAGGTCGAGGAGCTCAGCGGGATCCGGCGGATGGAGTTGCCGTCGGCGGTCGCGCTGGGCGCGGCGGCCCGGCTGCACCGGATCGGGCTCACCCCGTCCCCGGCCGGGGACCTGGCGTACACGATGCATCCCTGGGTGGTCAGCGGGAGCCGGCTGCACGACGCCGGGTGGCGGCCCGCCTACACCAACGAGCAGGTGCTGGCCGAGCTCCTGGAGGAGGTCTCCGGCAGGCACACGGTCGTCGGGCGGCGGCTCGGACGCAAGGACGCGACGGCGGCGGGCGCCGCGGGAGCGACAGTGGCCCTGCTGGGCGCGGCCGCGGTGGTGCGGCGGGCGCGGAAGGCCCGGCGGCGGATCTGAGTACGGGGCGGACCCGTCGGCGACGGGGCCGCTGTGGAGTCCTCGGGACCGCTTCCGCGTTGTCGTGGCCGTGGGGCACGATGGAGGGCATGGCATCCACGAACGGTCACCCCGGTGAGCAGGCCGCGCAGGACCCGATCAAGCTGATCGCGATCCGGGACGCGCCGCTGTCCGTGGACGAGGTCTTCCGGGCAGTCGGCGACGACGCGGCCGGCGGGACGGCACTGTTCGTGGGGACCGTACGCAATCACGACGGCGGGACCGACGTCGACGAGCTGGGGTATTCGTGCCACCCGAGTGCCGAGGACGAGATGCGGCGGATCGCCGAGAAGGTCGTCGCCGAGTACCCCGTGCGGGCGCTGGCGGCCGTGCACCGGGTGGGGGACCTCGAGGTCGGGGATCTCGCCGTCGTCGTCGGCGTGTCGTGTGCGCACCGGGGCGAGGCCTTCGAGGCCTGCCGGAAGCTGATCGACGACCTCAAGCACGAGGTGCCCATCTGGAAGCACCAGAAGTTCTCCGACGGTACAGAAGGATGGGTCGGCGCGTAGCGGCGTCGTTGGGGGGGGGGTGGTGGTCGGGCGACGGGAGGGCGGGCGCCCGCTGACCGGGTGCCCTCGGAATCCGTCATACCGTTCCCGTTTCCATTCTCGGACCTCTGTTCCCCGCTCCATTCCGCTTGCGTAACCGCATCCCGGGTATGAGCGTTGTCACTGCGGATGGTTAATCTGCTGATCAGTCAGTCGCGGACGCTCATGGGGATGGGAGGTCGGCATGGCGGTACTTGCCTGGTTGCTGATTCCGTTTATGGCCGCGGTCGGCGCGGGACTGTGGGGCAGTTGGGCCAATCGGACCCGCCGGGTGCGGAACGACGGCCCCGAGCTCATCGGTTACGCCCGGTTCCGCGAGGCCATGGAGAGGCCTTGGCCGCCGGAGGAAGAGGTCCGGCCCTAGGGTCGAAAACGGCAGGTCACCGGCGTAGGACAAGGTCAGGGCTGCCCGGCCGGGCAGCCCTGACAGTGCGCTGACAGGCCCGTCCCGTACTGTCGGTGCATGCCACGCCGCACCGCGACGATGCTCGCCTCCACCCTCATGTTGATCGTGCTTCTGTGCGCGGGTGTGTTCATCCCTGTGCCGTACGCGGAGATGTCGCCGGGGCCGACGGTGAACACTCTGGGCGATCACGATGGCGAGCCGGTGCTGCGGATCGACGGGCGCAAGACCTATCCGACCGACGGTCACCTCAACATGACCACGGTACGGGTCACGAGTGCCGACTACCGGATGAACCTGGTTGAGGCCGTCTACGGATGGCTCGCGCACGACAACAAAGTCGTGCCGCACGACACGCTCTACCCCGACGGCAAGACGGAGGAGCAGTCCACCCAGGAGAACGCCGAGGAGTTCAGCCAGTCCCAGGAGAGCGCCAAGGTCGCGGCCCTGAAGGAGCTCGACGTCCCGGTGAAGTCCTGGGTGATCGTCTCCACGGTCGTCAAGGGCTCGCCCGCCGAGGGCAAGCTGCACGCCGGTGACGTGATCAAGAGCGTCGACGGCAGCGTGGTGCGCGAGCCGGCCGACGTCGCCGAGCTGGTGACCAAGCACAAGCCCGGCGAGGGCGTCGACTTCACGATCGTGCCCGCCAAGGAGCAGGCCGCCGCCGAGAAGGAGAACCGGACACCGACGCGGACGGAGGAGATCACGATCACCACCACGGCCTCCGACGACGCCGGGGGCGAGCGCGCCATCGTCGGGATCGCCGCCGGAACCGACCATACCTTCCCGTTCACCATCGACATCGAGCTCGCCGACGTCGGCGGGCCGAGCGCCGGTCTGATGTTCGCGCTCGGCATCTACGACAAGCTCACCCCGGGCAGCCTGACCGGCGGCAAGTTCGTCGCCGGCACCGGCACCATCGACGACGCCGGCAAGGTCGGGCCGATCGGCGGGATCGAGATGAAGACGGTCGGCGCGCGTGCCAAGGGCGCCGAGTACTTCCTCACGCCCGCCGACAACTGCGCGGCCGCCGCCGAGGACACCCCCGAGGGCCTCACGCTCATCAAGGTGGACACCATCGACGACGCCCTCGGCGCCCTGAAGGACCTCGGCTCCGGCGACACCGCCGACCTGCCGACGTGCACGGCCTCCTGACCGGGCGGACCGCTCGCCGTAGCTCCTGACGGCTACGCCTCGAACTACGCCTCGAACGTCGCCGTCAGGGCCTCCGCCAGGCCCGGCACCAGGGCGGAACCGGTGAGGACCTCCGTCGGCGAGTCCTTCGCCCGCAGCCGCAGGGCGGAATCGCGGGCACCGTCGCGCAGCACCGCGACCGTCATGCGGACCTCCTGGCGCTCCGGGTGCTTCGCCACCCATGCCGCCAGCGCGGCCTCGTCCAGATCCTGCGGAACCTGAGCCTCCGCGGACGGCGGCAGCATCAGACGCTCCACGGTCAGGGCGCAGCCGGCCACCGAGTCGGGCCAGGCGATGGTGCCCAGGAACTCGTCGAGCGGCTTGCCCGTTGGAATGGCGTCCTGCTCGATCGGGGTGAGGGCGGACGTCGCCTGCTCGTCGCCCGAACCGAGCCGGTTTGCGAGAGAGGGCTGCTCGGCACGCAGCCGTGCGGTGTCTACGAGGGCGAAGAGACGGGCGGGCTGGTCCCAGCCGAGGCCGGAGACGTACTCGTCGATCTCGAGCACGGCCCGGGTGAGCGGGCTCGCCGCCATGGGTGTGTTGGACATGGTCACAATCCTCTCTTGTTCAGACCCGGAATCGGGAACCGAGTAAAGGGTGAGTAAGTTGCATAGGTGTGGGCCCCTGAGCAAAGGGGCCCACACACGGTCCACGAACTCGCGGACCTGACGAATCGACAGCGAACTTCGAGGTGCCTACCTTGGCTTTCCAGATGCCGGACCGTGGCGGAGGCCCGACAGGACCACGGATCAGAGTGGGCCGTCCGTCCCGGGGGGTCCGGACCCTGCTCATGACACTGGGCGTCCTGACCGTCCTCGGCATGGTGTTCACCATGTTCGCGGGGTTCTGGACCGACTGGCTGTGGTATCGCTCGGTCGACTACTCGTCGGTGTTCACGACGACCCTGTGGACCAAGATCGGGCTCTTCTTCGTCTTCGGCCTGCTGATGGCCCTCGCGGTCGGCTTCAACATCTGGCTGGCGCATCGGATGAGGCCGCCGCTGAGCGCGATGTCGATGGAGCAGCAGAACCTCGACCGGTACCGGATGGGCATTGCCCCGTACAAGAAGTGGCTGCTTCTCGGTATCACCGCGCTGCTGGGGCTGATCGCCGGCGCCTCGGCCTCGGGTCAGTGGCGCACCTGGCTGATGTGGGTCAACGGTGTGCCGTTCGGCCAGAAGGACCCGCAGTTCAAGCTCGACGTCGCGTTCTACGCCTTCGACCTGCCCTGGTACCGGTTCCTGCTCGGGTTCGGCTTCGCGGCCACCATCCTGTCGCTGATCGCCGCCGCGCTCACCCACTACCTGTACGGCGGTCTGCGGATCACCAGCCCCGGCGCGCGCGCCACGGCCGCGGCCACCGGGCATCTGTCGGTGCTCCTCGGCGTCTTCGTCGCCCTGAAGGCGGTCGCGTACTGGCTCGACCGGTACGGCCTGGCGGTCAAGTCCAGCGACTTCAAGGCGACCGACAACTGGACCGGTCTGCGGTACGTCGACGCCAACGCCTATCTGCCGGCGAAGACGATCCTGTTCTGCATCGCCGTCATCTGCGCGCTGCTGTTCTTCGCCACCCTGTGGCGGCGCACCTGGCAGCTGCCCGTGATCGGCTTCGGCCTGATGGTGCTGTCGGCGATCCTCATCGGCGGCCTGTACCCGGCGATCGTGCAGAAGTTCCAGGTCCAGCCGAACGAGCAGGCCAAGGAAGCGCCGTACGTCGAGAAGAACCTCAAGGCGACGCGTGAGGCCTACGGCATCGCCAACGCCCAGGTCGACGAGTACCCGGGGACCAGTCAGACCAAGGACAAGACCAAGCTCCGGGACCAGGTCTCCGAGACGGCGAGCATCCGGATCATGGACCCGAACGTCGTCTCGCCGACGTTCCAGCAGCTCCAGCAGATCAGGAACTACTACGCGTTCCCGACCAATCTGGATGTCGATCGCTATCCCGATCCCAAGAGCGGCAAGGAGCAGGACACCGTCATCGGCCTGCGCGAGCTGAACCTGAACGGCATCCCGAAGCGGAACTGGATCAACGACCACTTCCGCTACACCCACGGATACGGTGCCGTCGCCGCCAAGGGCACCAGTGCCGACGACGGCCGTCCGGTGTTCACCGAGTCCGACCTGCCGTCCAAGGGCGACCTCGGCACGTACGAGCAGCGCGTCTACTACGGTGAGCGGACGACGACGTACTCGATCGTCGGCGGTCCCCAGAAGGAGATCGACTACTCCGACGACAGCGGCGAGAAGACGACCAGCTACAAGGGCGACAGCGGGGTCAACCTCGCCAACCCGATCAACCGGGCCGCCTACGCCGCGGCGTTCAGCGAGCCGCAGATCCTGTACTCCGGTGCCATCGGCGAGGGCTCGCGGATTCTGTACAACCGCACACCCAAGGAGCGCGTCGAGGCGGTCGCCCCGTGGCTGACCATCGACGGCGACGCCTACCCCGCGGTGGTGGACGGCCAGATCCAGTGGATCGTCGACGCCTACACGACCACCAACGGCTATCCGTACGCGTCGCGGACGACCCTCGGTGACACCACGGCCGACTCGCTGACCGCCACCAACGACAACCGTGCGGTGGTGGCCCAGGAGAACCGGGTCAACTACATCCGCAACTCGGTGAAGGCGACCGTCGACGCGTACAGCGGCGAGGTCAAGCTCTACCAGTGGGACACCCAGGATCCCGTCCTGAAGACGTGGATGAAGGCGTTCCCGGACACGGTGGAGCCGAGGAGCGAGATTTCCAGCGGCCTGATGGACCATCTGCGGTATCCGCAGGACCTGTTCAAGGTGCAGCGCGAACTGCTGACCCGCTACCACGTGAAGGACGCCACCACGTTCCTCAGCGGCAGCGAGGTGTGGCAGGTGCCGGACGACCCGACGAACAAGACGGGCGACGCGGTGCCGCCGTACTACCAGAGCATGAAGATGCCCGACCAGAAGGAACAGGCCTTCTCGCTCACCACGACGTTCACTCCGAACGGCCGTGACAACCTCAGCGCGTTCATGGCGGTCGACGCCGAGGCGGGCAGCGAGGGGTACGGCAAGATCAGAGTCCTGAAGCTGCCGACGAGCACCACGGCCGCCGGACCCAAACAGGTCCAGAGCCAGTTCAACTCCGAACAGGACATCGCGGAGTCGATCAGGCTGTTGAGAGGTGGCGACTCCGAAGTGGAGTACGGCAACCTGCTGGCCGTCCCGCTCGACGGCGGACTGCTGTACGTGGAGCCGGTCTACGTGCGCGGTGGCGGACTGAAGTACCCGCTGCTGCGGAAGGTGCTGGTGACCTACGGAGGACAGACCGCCTTCGAGGACACCCTGGAGCAGGCTCTCGACAAGGTCTTCGGAGCGGAGGCCCCGGCCACCGAGCCGCCACCGGGCGCGGACGAGGGCACGCAGCCGCCGCCGAAGTCCGACAACCCGACGGTCCAAGAGGCCCTGAACGACGCCCAGGACGCCTTCGAGGCCGGCCAGAAGGCCCTGCAGAAGAACGACTGGGAAGCCTACGGCCAGGCGCAGAAGGACCTCGAGGATGCCTTGCGCAGGGCCGAGAAGGCCCAGTCCGGGGACGGCGGAGGCGGCTCGGGCACGTCGGGCAGCAGTCCCCGCCCCGACCCGAGCCCGAGCCCGAGCAGTTAGCAAGTCGGCTGGTCAAAGGCCCACCTCGCGCCGTGGTACGGTTCTACACACAACGGCGCGGGGTGGAGCAGCTCGGTAGCTCGCTGGGCTCATAACCCAGAGGTCGCAGGTTCAAATCCTGTCCCCGCTACTGAAGTCGCGAAGTCGGCGACAGCAAAGGCCCGGATTCC
>NZ_JBHSOA010000053.1:49308-51534 GCF_042655885.1 Streptomyces chlorus | reverse complement strand
AATCCGGGCCTTTGTGGTGTGCGAACGCATGTGCCGGGACGTGTGACGGCCGCGCCGACGACGGGAGTTGGCGGATCTGTGTTTCACTTGTCTCTCTGTGGGCATGTCGACAAAACGCTGAAGTGACCTCACTGACTGCGGCATACCAGGTGTACCCAGGTTGCAGGTGGTGCGACGATGGATGTTATGGGGGACAGGACAACTCTGTTCGAGACAGGGCGTATTGAGCAGCCCTCCCCTCGGGAGGAACCTCGCGACGAGACCGCGGAAGCTGCCGACGAGGCGGCCGAGGAGCTGCGCCGGCGGCTCGCTGCCGAGGCCGGCGACGTCGAGGCGATGAGCGTCCTCGGTGCCATGCTGCTGCGCCGCGGTGAACTCGCCGGAGCCGAACCCCATCTGCGTGCCGCCACCGCCGCGGGCGACCGTGCCGCCGCCAACAACCTGGGTGTCCTCCTGTTCCAGCGCGGCTACCCGGAGGAGGCCGCGGGATGGTGGCGGATCGCCGCTGTCGCCGGGTCGGCCCCGGCGGCGCACGCGCTCGGCCGACACCACCGCGAGCGCGGCGACGAACCCGCCGCCGAGTACTGGCTGCGCCAGTCCGCCGAACAGGACCACGCCCTGGGCGCCTACGCACTCGCCGACCTGCTGGAACACCGCGGGGACGCGGCCGGTGCCGAGCGCTGGATGCGGGCGGCCGCCGAGCGGGGACACCGGGAAGCGGCCTACCGGCTGGCGAGGGCGCTGGACCGGAAGGCCGCACGCGACACCGACGACGACACCGGCCTCCCGTTCCTGGAGGAGGCCGAGCAGTGGTACCGGCAGGCCGCCGCGCGGGGGCACCGCAGGGCCGCGCTGCACCTCGGCGCGATCCTGGAGAAGCGCGGCGAGCTCAAGGAGGCCGGCCGCTGGTACCTGATGTCCGCCAAGGACGGGGAGGCACGGGCCGCCTGCGCGCTCGGATTCCTGCTGCGCGACGCCGGCGACACCGAGAACGCCGCCGTGTGGTGGCTGCGCGCCGCCCAGGACGGCGACGGCAACGCCGCCAACGCGCTGGGCGCCCTGCACGCCGAGCGCGGCGAGACCCAGACCGCCGAACGCTGGTACCGGGCCGCGATGGACGCGGGCGACGTCAACGGTGCGTACAACCTCGGGCTGCTCTGCGCCGAACAGGGCCGGACCGTACCGGCCGAGCAGTGGTACCGCCGCGCCGCCTACGCCGGTCACCGCGAGGCGGCCAACGCGCTGGCGATCCTGCTGCTGACGTCCGGCGACGAGAAGGGCGCGGAGCCCTGGTTCTCCAAGGCCGCGGAGGCGGGCAGTGTGGACGCCGCCTTCAACCTCGGCATCCTGCACGCGGGCCGGGAGGAGGAGGCGACCGCGCTGCGCTGGTACGAGCGGGCGGCGGGCGCCGGGCACACGGAGGCCGCGCTCCAGGTCGGCATGGCCCGGCTGCGCGACGGGGACGAGGGCGAGGCGGAGCGGTTCCTGCGGTGTGCGGCGGGTGGCGGCAGCGCCGAGGCCGCCTACCGCCTGGCGGCCGTGCTGGACGCCCGTCGCCCGCCGGAGCCGGCGCACGAGCTGGGCGAGCCGGTGAACCGGCGCAGCGAGTGCGAGGAGTGGTACGAGCGCGCCGCTCTGCAGGGCCACCGGCGCGCACAGGTGAGGGTCGGCATGCTCGCCGCGGCCCGTGGCGACGTGGTCGAGGCGGCCCGCTGGTACCGCGAGGCGGCCGAGGCCGGCTCCCGCAACGGCGCGTTCAACCTGGGCCTGCTGCTGGCCCGGGAGGGAAGTGAGCCCGAGGCGGCCGTGTGGTGGGCCCGCGCGGCCGACGCCGGGCATGGGCGTGCCGCCCTGCGGCTCGCCCTGGTCTACGCGCGCCGGGGCGAACTCGCCGAGGGGCAGCGCTGGGCCGACCGCGCGGCGGCCCTGGGCCCGGCGGCGGTGACGGAACGCGCGATCCGCCTGCGCGACGCCCTACGCGAGGAACTCTCCGCGTGACTGCGTGACTGCGTGACCGCGCCCGGGGGCGGGGCGGCCGCGACGCCGCACCTCCGCGGCGTACGGCCGCTCCGAAAGGGATTTGCTTCCATCCGCATCCTTGACGTAACGTTGCATTCATCGACGCGGGGTGGAGCAGCTCGGTAGCTCGCTGGGCTCATAACCCAGAGGTCGCAGGTTCAAATCCTGTCCCCGCTACTGAAGGCCGAGGGCCGGAATCCGAAAGGG
>NZ_JBHSOA010000053.1:0-49274 GCF_042655885.1 Streptomyces chlorus | reverse complement strand
GCCGGGGCTTCGTCGCGCGCGTGCGAAAGGGGTGGGTGCTACGGGATCTGCCGTCGTTACGCCGTTGCGCAGTTCGGGCAGACGCCGCGGTACGTCATCTCGACGCCCGAGATCGTGAAGCCGAAGCGCTCCGTTTCGGGGAGGTCGGCCAGCGGGTTGCCGATCGGATGCACGTCACGGATGGCGCCGCACTGCCCGCACACCAGGTGGTGATGCGGCCGGTGGGCGTTCGGGTCGTAGCGCTTGGCCCGCTTGTCCGTGGAGACTTCCAGCACCTCGCCGATCGTGACCAGCTCGCCCAGCGTGTTGTAGACGGTCGCCCGGGAGATCTCGGGCAGCTTGGTGACGGCTCGGGCGTGCACCTCGTCGGCCGTCAGATGGACGTGATCGCCGTCGAGGACCTCGGCCACCACACGACGCTGTGCGGTCATCCGCCAGCCACGTCCGCGCAGTCGTTCCAAAAGGTCGCTCATGAACACCAGCCTAACAGCTAGGAGGAACAGATTCTGAATGAGTGTGACTTTGGAGTCTTGCTTGACTTAGACGTTGTCCATTGCGGGATCGGGGGTGACTTTAGCCAAGGGGTGCGGTTGGTTGGAATGACGCAGGAGCGCACGTGACGCAGGGACCGCTCGCTACGGAGGCCGGGGCTCCGGTATCCGACAATCAGAACAGTAAGAGCGCGGGCGTCGGCGGCCCGGTCCAGACCGACCGCTGTGGGAGCCCCTCGCGGTGACCGGTGTCACCGGCGAGACGGCCACGCCGTCCCACGCCGAGGACAACGACTTCGTGCAGGCGGGCAACCTCTACCGGCTGATGAGCCAGGAGGAGAAGGTACGCCTGGTCAACAACCTGGCGGGCGCCATCTCCGGGTCACGCGCGACGACATCGCCGAGCGCGCGATCAACAACTTCCGCCAGGCGGACGAGGACTTCGGCAAGCGGCTGGAGGCCGCGGTCCAGGCCCTTCGCGGCTGATCCCAGCGCTGGACCGCTTGTCGTGGCGACGGGCCGGACTCCCTCCGGGGAGCCCGGCCAGTTTCGCGTGCCGAGCAGGCCCTGGCGCGGCGGTCACGCTGGTGTGTGCTGGGCGGCTTGTCGTCGTACGGGAGCCCAGCAGCGGATGATGTCACGCACCGAGACGATGCCGACGGGCTCGCCCTGCTCCAGGACGATCAGATGACGGAAGCCGCCGTGGGTCATGGCGTGGGCGGCGTCCTCGAGCGTCCAGGACGGGGCGGCGAAGACGACGTCGGTGGTGGTGTGGGCATGTGCGTGCTCGGAGTCCGGGTCCTGTCCCAGGCCCAGGGAGTTGAGGACGTCCCGTTCGGTGAGAATGCCGATGCCGGTGCCGTCGGGGTCGAGGACCACGGCCGCTCCGACGCGGCGGGTGGACATCAGGGCGGCGGCCTGACGGAGGGTGTGGGCGGGGCCGATGGTGAGGACCACCGTGCTCATGGCGTCGCGGACGAGCATGGGATGGAGCCACCTCCTACCGGAAACCGTGCCGTCGGACGCCGGAGCGGTCCACTGGTTCACGGTTTCACAAGTTCACAAGTGGGTGGATTCTCAGAGTCGCAGGCAAAGCCCGGGTCAACAAGAGGGCGCGTGTGGCGGATCGAGGGCGCGCACGGGCCTCGCGCGCGGACCCCGTACGTCCCGGGACGCCGACGGCGCTGTCGTCAGTGACACCGTGAACGCCGGCGACACGGCGAACGCCGGCCGCGCTAGTAACGCTGGTTGAGGTAGCCCAGCAGCTCGTCGTGCAGCAGGCCGTTCGAGGCGGCCGCGTTGCCGCTGTGCGGTCCGGGGCGGCCGTCGAGTCCGGTGAAACTGCCGCCGGCCTCGGTGACGACGATCGCGGTGGCGGCCATGTCCCAGAGCGACAGCTCCGGCTCGGCGCACATGTCGACCGACCCCTCGGCGACCATCATGTACGGCCAGAAGTCGCCGTACGCGCGCGTACGCCACACCTCGCGGGTGAGATCCAGGAAGCCGTCCAGACGCCCCTGCCCCTCCCAGCCGCTGAGCGAGGAGTACGCGAACGAGGCGTCCGCGAGCTTGGAGACCCGGGAGACCTGGAGCCGGGAGGCCGAGGACAGACTGCGGCCACTGTAGGCGCCGTGGCCCTTCGCCGCCCACCAGCGGCGGCCGAGCGCGGGGGCCGAGACGAGACCGACGACGGGCTGGAAGCCTCCCTCACCGGCCTCCATCAGGGAGATCAGCGTGGCCCAGACAGGAACGCCGCGCACGTAGTTCTTGGTGCCGTCGATCGGGTCGATCACCCAGCGCCGCGGTCCCGTGCCCTCCATCCCGTACTCCTCGCCGAGCACCGCGTCCCTCGGACGGGCGCGCTGGAGGTGGCCGCGGACGAGGTCCTCCGCGCTCTTGTCCGCCTCGGTCACCGGCGTCATGTCGGGTTTGGTCTCCACCTTGAGGTCGAGGGCCTTGAACCGGTCCATCGTCGCGGCGTCGGCGGCGTCCGCGAGGACGTGGGCGAGACGCAGGTCATCAAGGTAGTCGGGCATGCAACGAACCGTATCTGCCGAGGTGGGGCCAGGGCTACAGGGGCTTCCGGACCGCGCGCGGGCCAAAAGCCCGCACACCGCGCGGGCACCGGGACTCCGCACCCCACGCGAACCCTTGACAGGGTCCGACGGTGCGTCAAATCTGAAGCGCAGAGCCGTTCGCCCGCCCCGAGGGAGGCGATGATGCCCGCAGCGCGGGAATCTCTGCTGGACGCCGCCTACGCGGCCCTCGCGTGCCGCCCGTGGTCCGTGGTACGGATGGTGGACGTGGCCGCGGCGGCCGGAGTGTCCCGGCAGACGCTCTACAACGAGTTCGGCAACAAGGAGGGGCTCGCCAGGGCCCTGGTCCGCAGGGAAGCCGACGGCTACCTCGCCGGTGTCGACCGCGCCCTCACGGTCCACGGCGACCCCCGCGACCGGCTCACGGCGGCGGCCGAGTGGACCGCCGCCGCGGCCCGCCGGAACGCCCTCGTCCGGGCCATGCTCACAGGCTGCTGGAGCGAGCGCCTGCCCTCCCCGGCCCTGTCACCGGTCCGGTCCGGCTCCGCCGTCCCCGCCCAGCGCCGCGCCGACGGCCCGCTGCCCTCGCCCGGTGACCTCGTCGCGCTCGTCCGCGACCGCGCGGTGGCCGTCCTGACCGGCCCCGGCGTGCCCGGGGCGGCCGACACCGCGGAGCTGGCCGGCGTCTGTGAACTGGTGGTGCGCCTCGCCCTGTCCTGCATCGCCGCGCCGCCGGCCGAGGGTGGTGTCGCCGGCCTGGTCCGCGGTGCCCTGCACCGTCAGCCAGTGCCGTAGCGCTCTCCCGCCCCCGCTCACCGGCGGGCAGCGCTCACTGCGCCGATCCCGACAGTTGCAGCCCGATCACACCGACGATCACCAAGGTGATCGACACGATCTTCAGCGTCGACACCAGGTCACCCAGGAACACCATTCCGTAGATCGCCGTGCCCGCGGCCCCGATCCCCGTCCACACGGCGTACGCGGGCCCGACGTCCAGCTTCCTCAGAGCCAGAGTGAGCAGGCCGAAGCTGCCCAGCGCGAACGCGCAGAAGGCGATCGTCGGCCAGAGCCGCGTGAAGCCGTGGGACAGCTTCAGGCACACGGCGAAACCGGTCTCGAGCAACCCGGCCACCACGACCAGCAGCCACGCCATGTGTCGTCCTCCCGTTGTCCCCACGTACAGTGACCGCTTTTGCGTACAGTGGCCGTTTCGCCGGGTTCGACGGCTTCGGATCCGGCTCGGTGCGATTATGCACTTACCGCCGGCGGGCCATGACAAACACGCGAGGGCCGACGATCCCGCGTCGTGGCCCGAGTAACCCGGTTGCTCCCGGCTGCTTCGGGTCAGTCGCCTTCCGTGCGCTCCCGGGTCGCCAGCAGCCGCCGCAGCGAGTACAACCGCGCGGGGTCCGCGTGTCCCTCGGCGGCCCACGCGTCCAGCGCGCAGTCCGGTTCGTCGTGGCTGCACGCGCGGGGGCAGCCCTCCGTCCCCGGCTCGAGGTCGGGGAAGGCACGGATGACCCGCGACGGATCGACGTGGGCGAGGCCGAACGACCGCACTCCGGGGGTGTCGACCACCCACCCCTCGGCGCCCGACAGCGGCAGCGCCAGCGCGGACGTCGTCGTATGACGCCCCCGCCCCGTCACCGCGTTGACATGCCCGGTCGACCGCCGCCGCCCCTGGGGCACCAGCGCGTTCACCAGGGTCGTCTTGCCCACCCCGGAGTGCCCCACGAACGCCGTGATCCGGCCCGCCAGCTGCTGGCGAACACGGTCGGCCGCCGTGCCGTTCTCCAGTTCCTCACGGCTGGTGACGATGTACGGGATGCCCAGGTCGCCGTACAACTCCAGCAGCTTGTCGGGCGACGCGAGGTCCGACTTCGTCAGGACGAGCAGCGGGGTCAGCCCGCCGTCGTACGCCGCGACCAGACAGCGGTCGATCAGGCGTGGGCGGGGCTCCGGGTCGGCGAGGGCGGTGACGACGGCCAACTGGTCGGCGTTCGCCACGACGACCCGCTCGTAAGGGTCGTCGTCGTCCGCGGTACGGCGCAGGACCGACGTCCGCTTCTCGATGCGGACGATCCGCGCGAGAGTGTCCTTCTGGCCGGACAGGTCGCCGACGATCGCGACACGGTCGCCGACCACCGCCGCCTTGCGGCCCAGCTCGCGGGCCTTCATGGCGAGCACGGTCCGGTCCTCGACGAGGCAGGTCAGCCTGCCCCGGTCGACGGTGAGGACCATGCCCTCGGCGGCGTCCTCGTGCTTGGGCCGGATGTGGGTGCGCGGCCGGGTGCCCTTGCGGTTCGGGCGGGAGCGGATGTCGTCCTCGTCGGTGTGCTTGCCGTAACGGCGCATCGTCTTGGTCCTAGGCCCCGAGCATCCCGGCCCACAGTTCGGGGAAGTCCGGGAGCGTCTTCGCCGTGGTCGCCACGTTCTCGATCTGCACGCCCTCCACCCCGAGACCGATGACCGTGCCCGCGGTGGCCATGCGGTGGTCCTCGTAGGTGTGGAAGACGCCGCCGTGCAGCGGGCGAGGGCGGATGTGCAGACCGTCGGCGGTCTCGGTGACGTCGCCGCCGAGCTCGTTGATCTCCTTGGTGAGCGCGGCCAGGCGGTCCGTCTCGTGCAGCCGGAGATGGGCCACATTGCGCAGTGTGGACGGAGAGTCCGCGAGCGCCGCGACGGCCGCGATGCCCGGCGTCAGCTCACCGACCTCACCGAGGTCCACGTCGATGCCGTGGACCGACCCCGAACCGGTGAACACCAGCCCCTGCTCGGTCAGCTCGCAGGAACCGCCCATCTCGGTGAAGATCTCCCGCAGTCGGTCGCCGGGCTGGGTGGTACGGGCCGGCCAGTCCGGGACGACGACCCGGCCGCCGGTCACCAGCGCCGCCGCCAGGAAGGGCTGGGCGTTGGACAGGTCGGGCTCGATGGTGAGGTCCCGTCCGAGCAGGGCCCCCGGGGTGACCCGCCAGACGTTGGGCTCGCCGCCCGACTCCGGGCTGTCCACCTGGGCGCCCACCGCGCGGAGCATGTCGACGGTCATCCGGATGTGCGGCAGGGAGGGGAGCGTCGCGCCGGTGTGCCGGACCTCGACGCCCTGGTTGAAACGCGGCGCGGACAGCAGCAGCGCGCTGACGAACTGCGACGACGAGGACGCGTCCACCGACACGGTGCCACCCTCCAGGGCGCCGCCGCCGTGCACGGTCAGCGGCAGTGCGCCCCGGCCGTCGTCGTCGATCCGGGCACCGAGGTGACGCAGCGCGTCGATGACGCCGTTCAGCGGGCGCTCGTACGACCGCGGGTCGCCGTCGAAACGGATGGGACCGTCGGCCAGGGCGGCGACCGGGGGGAGGAACCGCATCACCGTGCCGGCGTTGCCGACATCGATGGTGGCCGGTCCGCGCAGGCCGGTGGGCAGCACCCGCCAGGCCTCACCGGTGCCGTCGGGGCCCACGCCCTCCTCGATCTCGATGCCCATGGCCCGCAGCGCGCCGGCCATCAGCAGCGTGTCGCGCGAGCGGAGCGGGCGGCGCAGCCAGCCGGGCTCGGAGGCGAGGGCGGCGAGCACGAGGGCACGGTTGGTGACCGACTTCGACCCCGGCACATGGACCGTCGCGTCGACGGCTCCGCTCGCGTGCGGGGCGGGCCAGAGGGCGGTGGGCGCGGGATTAGCGGTCATGCGCACCACTTTAATGGCGGCCCGGGCCGCCGGGCGTGCCCGGGACCGCCCGGCGGCCCCCGAGCCGTTGTCCACCTGGTCGGGCCACTCCACCGGGCGTCCTCGGCCGAGTACGGGTGGGGTCCCGCGCGTGTGCACCCCTGTTGACGCGTCAACCGCCACCGTCCCCGGGTCACCTCCGCGGCGTCACAGCCCCAGCAGCCAGCGCCCTCCGCCGAGCAGCGAGCACAGGGACACCGCGTGGAACAGGAAGAACCACAGCCCCGCCGGTACGTGCGCCAGCCGGGACAGCTGGTCCGCGTCCGAGTCGCCCGCGCCCCCGCGCGCCCGCTTGGCCTGGAGCTCGAACGCCGGGCGCACCCCGCCGAGCAGCAGGAACCACACCACGGCGTACGCGAACGCCGCTTGGACCTGCGGGCCGGTCAGCCAGGACACGAGGACGAACGTGCCGCCGGTGAGCAGCACCGTCAGCGCCCCGTACGCATTGCGGATCATCACCAGCATCGCCACGAGCAGCACCGTGGCCAGCCACAGCAGCAGCGTGATGCGCCCGGCGCCCAGCAGTGCCGCCCCGCCGAGGCCCAGCAGTGGGGGAGCCGTGTAGCCGGCCGCGGCGGTGAGGATCATGCCGATACCGGTCGGCTTGCCCCGGCTGACGGTCAGGCCGCTGGTGTCCGAGTGGAGACGTATCCCCGTGAGGGTGCGGCCGGTGAGCAGCGCCACTAGCCCGTGCCCGCCCTCGTGGGCGATGGTGATGGCGTTGCGCGAGAGCCTCCACAGTCCGTGCGGCGCGACGACGACGAGCGCGGCGGCCAGGGCGGCGATCACCACCCACAGGTCGGGGTCGGGCTGGGTGCCCGTGACCTCGTTCCAGAGGGAGGCGAGCGAGGCGGATGCGGTGCTGTCCATGTTCGGCGGGGGCTCCTCGTGGTCGCGAACCGAGGGGGCGGCGTGAAGCGCCTCGTTGAAGGGGCGGTGGCCGGGAGACGGGTGGGCCTGGCAGTGTTGCACGTATGTGCGGACGTTATGCAGCGAGTCGCAGGCCCGAGGATCTCGCAGAAGTCTTTGAGATCGAACAGTGGGAGCCGGAAGAGGCCCTGGAGCCCGATTACAACGTGGCGCCCACCAAAGAGGTCTTCGCCGTACTCGACCGTGCCCTGAAGGACGCGGACGACCCGCGGCCGGTTCGGCAGCTGCGGAAGCTGAAGTGGGGCCTCGTGCCGTCCTGGGCCAGGACACCCGAGGGCGGGGCCCGGATGATCAACGCCCGCGCGGAGACCGTCCACGAGAAGCCGTCCTACCGTCGCGCCTTCGCCACCCGGCGCTGCATCCTGCCCGCCGACGGCTACTACGAGTGGGTCACCGGAACGCAGGAGCGGGACCTGGAGGTCGAGGGCAAGCGGAAGCGCCCCCGCAAGCAGCCGTACTTCGTGACACCGGCCGACGGCTCGGTGTTCGCGATGGCGGGGCTGTACGAGTTCTGGCGGGACCGGACCCTGCCGGACGACCATCCCAGGACCTGGTGGGTGACGTGCTCCGTCATCACCACCGAGGCGGAGACCACGCCGCTCGCGGTGGCGCCGGCGGACGGCCCGACGGCCCTGGCCGACATCCACCCGCGGATGCCGCTGATGCTCACACCGGACCGCTGGGACGCCTGGCTCGACCCCGCCCGCACGGACACCGAGGAGCTGCGCGGGCTGCTCGCACCGCCGCCCTCCGGCCTGATGCGTGCCTTCCCGGTCTCCACGGCGGTCAGCAACGTCCGCAACAACGGCCCGGACCTGCTGAAGGAACTGGAAGCACCGGAAGAGAGCACACTCTTCTGACGTGACGCATGTGAAGAACGCGAAGAGCTCGAAGGACACCCCTGCTGCCGCCGACGGGGTGGAACCGTCGGCCGGGACCGTGGAGACGGACGCCGGCCTCGCCCGCATCACCTGGCACCCCGCCCGGCCCACCGCGCGCCTCGTCCTCGCGCTGAGTCACGGCGCCGGCGGCGGCATCGAGGCGCGGGACCTGAAGGCCCTGGCCGCCGTGCTGCCCGCGCACGGCGTGACCGTGGCCCTGGTGGAGCAGCCCTGGAGGGTGGCCGGCAAGAAGGTGGCTCCCGCGCCGAAGACCCTGGACATCGGCTGGCGCGGCCTCTGGCCCGCGCTGACGAAGCCGGGCCTGCCGGTGATCTCCGGTGGGCGCAGCGCCGGGGCCCGGGTCGCCTGCCGGACCGCCGGTGAACTGGGCGCCCATGCCGTGCTGGCCCTCGGCTTCCCCCTGCACCCGCCCGGCAGACCCGAGAAGTCCCGCGCCGACGAGCTGCTCGGGGCCGGGGTGCCCACCCTCGTCGTACAGGGCGGCAACGACCCCTTCGGCAGGCCCGGCGAGTTCCCCGAGGGGGTGCACGAACTGGTCGAGGTGGCGCACGGCGATCACGGCCTCGCCGTTCCCAAGCGGGCGGACATCACGCAGGAGGAGGCCCTGACGGTCGTCACGGACGCTGTCGTGCGGTGGGCCGGCTCCCTCATGCCGTAGTGGATCAGCTCTCTCCCATGGCGGCGGCCGCCCGGCCCGCCCGGGTAAAGCTTCGGGAATGTCCGGACACCCTCCGCTGTTGACGCCGACGTGTCCGCCGGTCTCCGGCACAGCCGTCGTAGTCGTAGGAGAGGAAGTCCACCGCATGGGTTCGACCTTCTGCCCGAGCCGCAAGGGCCGCACCGACCTGGACTGGACGGTGCTGCACGCGGCCAGGACCGTCCCCCTTCGGGCGGCGGACGGACCGGATCGTCGTCTATCCTCCGATTCGGGTGAGGCCGTTCCTGGTCTCGCGACAACGGAGGAGGTGGGTCCGGTTCCCGGTACCGACGCAGGGACCGATCACGGCCAGGCGGAGCAGCCCGAGGGCCAGGGCGACAAGCGGGCGGAATCGGCCGTCGAGCGCAGCGCGCGCTTCGAGCGGGACGCGCTCGAGTTCCTCGACCAGATGTACTCGGCCGCCCTGCGCATGACGCGCAACCCGGCGGACGCGGAGGACCTGGTCCAGGAGACGTACGCCAAGGCGTACGCGTCCTTCCACCAGTTCCGCGAGGGCACCAACCTCAAGGCGTGGCTGTACCGGATCCTCACCAACACGTTCATCAACTCGTACCGCAAGAAGCAGCGGGAACCGCAGCGCAGCGGGGCCGAGGAGATCGAGGACTGGCAGATCGCGCGTGCCGCGTCGCACATGTCGACCGGTCTGCGTTCCGCGGAGTCGCAGGCGCTGGACCACCTCCCCGACTCGGACGTCAAGGAAGCGCTCCAGGCGATCCCCGAGGAGTTCCGCATCGCCGTGTATCTCGCGGATGTCGAGGGCTTTGCCTACAAGGAGATCGCCGACATCATGGGCACACCCATCGGTACCGTGATGTCCCGGCTGCATCGTGGCCGTCGTCAGCTGCGCGGCATGCTCGAGGACTACGCGCGCGAGCGTGGACTGGTTCCGGCGGGCGCCGGAGAGTCGAACGAAGCGAAAGGCTCGAGGTCATGAGCTGCGGAGAGCCGCACGAGACGGATTGCAGCGAGATCCTCGATCATCTCTACGAGTTCCTCGACCATGAGATGCCGGACTCCGACTGCGTGAAGTTCGAGCACCACTTCGAGGAATGCTCACCCTGCCTCGAGAAGTACGGGCTCGAGCAGGCGGTGAAGAAGCTGGTCAAGCGGTGCTGCGGGCAGGACGACGTACCGGGCGACCTGCGTGCGAAGGTCATGGGCCGGATCGACGTGATCCGCTCGGGCCAGGCCGTTCCCGACCAGGACGTCGCTGCCTCCGAGGCGGCCGCACAGCCCCAGGCCGCTCCGGCGCCGCAGGAGTCCTGAGCCTCTGAGCCCCGCTGTTCGAACATTCTGCGAACAGCTGCCCCGGAAGGCACCCCTCGAAGGGGGCGCCGTCACTCGTACGTGCTAATCCGCGGGTCATGAGCCCGCGGAGGCGCCGTTCGTCCCCCTAGGCTCCGGACCTTGACAGGCGGCAGACCGAGCGCGGTCGGCACGGTCGGGGGAGGGGCTCATGGAGGCGTTACCGGCACGGGTCCGCGTGTACGTGACCGGTGTCGCCGTGGCGGGTCTGCTCTGTCTGCTGCCGGCGGTGCCCCTGCCGCTGTCGGTCGCGCCCGGTCCTGGTGCCCCCTGGGGGGCCGTCGCATCGCTCGTCGTGCTGTACGCGGGCTGCGAACGCCTGGCCCGGTCCCGGCACCTCGGTGCCCCGAACCCGGGCGGCACCTTCCACCCCGTACTGCTCGCCGCGGCCTTTCTGCTGCCGCCGTCCGCCGCCGCGCTGGTCGCGCTGCCCGGCGCGCTGCTCATCCCCGTGGAACAGCGGCCGTTCCTTACGCGGCGGATCTGGCGGGCCGGGCAGCTGAGCCTCGCCGTGTGGGCCGCGAGCCGGGCGCACCTTGCGGCCGGCGGCCGGGAAGCGGTCGCGGACGGTGACGTTCCGGCAGCGCTGGGCGCAGCCGGCGCCTCGGTGCTGGTGTTCTGCCTGGTGCTCACGCTGCTGGACCGCGGCATCCTGGCGCTGACGGGCAGCGTGCCGTTTCGGCGCGGGAACCGGACGGGACGTCCGGAGCCCCGGCGGACGGCCCGGCGGACGACCTGGTGGCGGCTGTTCCTGCGGTCGCTCGCACCGGTCACCGTGCACGGGCTCGCCGGACTGATGATGGCCCTGCTGTGGCGCAGCCCCTACGGGCCCGTGGCCGCGCTCCTCGTGCTGCTGCCGATGTGCGTTTCGTGGTGGGCGTTCGCCCAGTACCACCGGGAGCGGGCCGCCCATCAGGCGACGATCCGCGCGCTCGTGCAGGCCGTCGACATCAAGGACGGGTACACGCGCGGGCACAGCGAGCGGGTCGGCCAGGCCTCCACGATGATCGCGCGTGAGCTCGGCATGGACGACGAGCGGACCGAGGTGCTGCGCTTCGCGGGCATCCTGCACGACGTCGGCAAGCTCGGGGTGCCCACCCGGCTGCTCACCAAGGACGGCCCGCTGACCCCCGAGGAGCGGCGGGTGATCGAACTGCACCCCGAGTACGGACACGAGATGGTGCGCGGGATCTCCTTCCTGGGCGAGGCCCGCGCGGCGGTGCTGCACCATCACGAGCGGCTGGACGGCAGCGGCTACCCCTACGGGCTGGCGGGCGGTCAGATCCCGGAGTCCGCGCGGGTGGTGGCGGTCGCCGACGCCTTCGACGCGATGACCTCCAACCGGTCCTACAGCAGGGCCCGGCCGGTGCCCGTGGCGCTGGACGAGCTCCAGCGGTGTGCGGGCGACCACTTCGACCCGCGGATGGTGGAAGCGCTGGTGCGGGCGATCGGCCGGACCGGCTGGCATCCCGCGGTGACGGCCGAGGACGTCCGGCAGCCTCCTGGCCCGGCCGCGCCGTCGGTTGCCGAGCCCGTCGCCGAGCCGGTTGCCGAGCCCGTCGCCGATCAGGTCGCCGATCCGCCCGGGGCGCGCCGATGACCCTCCGGCCGCACACCCTCGTGCACGCCTGCGCCGCCGCGCTCGCCACCGGCTGTCTCGGCGCCACCCTGTGGCACGGGATCGCGGAACGCGGTGCCGCCCTCGCCTTCGGCGTCCTCGTCGCCATCGGCGAACTCACCCGGCACCACGGAGCGCGGCCCCGCGACGGACGGCAGCCTGGTGAAGGAACGCCGCCGGGCGCCGGAACGCAGCCCCGCGACGGACCGCGGATCCGGCAGGCCGCGCCGCTCGCCGCCGCCGGGGCACTGGCGTACGCGCTGCTCGGGGAGGCCGGCGGGCGGCCCAGCCACCACGGCGCGGCCCAGGTCGTCGCCGTGGTCCTCGCCGCCTCGCTGCTCGGCAGCGTGCCGCACATCGGTCACGGGCGCGGGCCCACCCGCGACCGGCTGGCCCGCCGGACCCTCACCGTGGGGTTCGTCGCCGTGTGTTTCCAGCCGCTGTACGGCCGGGGGATGTTCGACGACTGGGGCGGCCCCGCCCACGCGCTGCTGCTGCTCGCCCTGCTGTCGCTGTCCGCGCTGTGCGACGCCGTGCTCGCCGCCGCGCTGGCCCACTCCCGCACCGGCTGGCCTTTCCCACCGGTGCTGCGCGACGAACTGCGGGCGCTGCCCGGCATCGGGGCCGCAGTCGTCGCGACGGGCGCGGTGATGGCGCTCGGCGTCGCGGTCGTGGGGCTGTGGGCGCTGCCCCTGCTCTCCGTGCCCCTGCTGCTCGCGCAGCTGTCCTACCGGCGGTACGCGGCCGTCCGGGCCACCTACCGGCAGACCATCGCCTCCCTCGCGCGGGCCACCGAGATCGCCGGCTGCACCCCGGCCGGGCACGCCCGCAGGGTCGCCGACCTCAGCCAGTCGGTGGGCCGGGACCTGGGGCTGACCGAGCCGGACCTGACGGTGCTGGAGTACGCGGCCCTGATGCACGACATCGGCCAGCTCAGCCTTGTCGACCCGGTGCCCGCTGGTGCCACCGCCGCCCTGCCGGCCCCGGAACAGCGTCGGATCGCCCTGCTCGGCGGCGCCGTGGTCCGCCAGACCGGGGTGGACCCGAAGGTGGCCGGGATCGTGGAGCGGCAGGCCGAACCCCACCGGGAGCAGCCGCTGGCCGCGCGGATCGTCCGGGTGGTGAACGCGTACGACGAGAAGTCCCGGGCAGGAGGCCCCGGCGGGCCCCTGACGGCACTGGAGGAACTGCGCCTCGGCACCGCCGGCGAGTACGCACCCCAGGTCGTCGAATCCCTGGCCCGGGTGCTGTCCAGGGCAGCCGGGGCAAGGGGGCACGGAGACGGGTACGACGACGGAGGCGGCCGGTCGTGAGGCAGTGAGAGGCCGCCGGGGCATCACGGGGGGGGGCCGGGATGTGAGGATGAGGACGGTGTAGGGAGCAGGGGGATGAGCAGGACGCGGGGGAGCGCCGGGAGCAGGGGCGCGAGGACCGGCGTGAGGACAGCGCCCGACCGCGGCGAGAGCCGCGAACGGAACGGTCTGACCCGGGCAGGTCCGGGGTAACCCATGGGTAATGAGCGCCCTTCCAGCCGTACGTGGTTGGATGCGAAGGAGACGGTGGCCGGGGGCTGGGCCGCCCACCGCACGGAACTGGCAGGCGGAAATCGTGAGGATCTTCGGCAAGGGACGGAACAGGCCCTCCGCCTCCTGGCGGCAGGCCACCGACCGCGCGTTCACACTCATCGGCGACGGCCGCTACGAGGACGCGGGCGCGTTGCTCACCCGGGCCGCCGATCTGGAGCCCTGGCTGTCGGAGTCCTGGTTCAACCTCGCGCTGCTGCACAAGTTCCGGCACGACTGGGAGCAGGCGCGGGCGGCGGGCCTCAGGGCCGTGGCGCTGCTCGACCGGGACGCCGGGGCGCCGGACTGGTGGAACGTCGGCATCGCCGCCACCGCCCTGCAGGACTGGCCGCTGGCCCGCCGCGCCTGGCAGGCCTACGGGCTGAAGGTGCCCGGGAGCCCCACCGACTCCGGCGAGCCGCTCGGCATGGACCTGGGCAGCGCGGCGGTACGACTGTCCCCGGAGGGGGAGGCCGAGGTCGTCTGGGGGCGGCGGCTCGATCCCGCCCGGATCGAGGTGCTGTCCATTCCGCTGCCGTCCTCCGGCCGCCGCTGGGGCGAGGTCGTCCTGCACGACGGGGTGCCGCACGGTGAGCGGAGCACGGCCGCCGGGCACACCTACCCGGTGTTCGACGAGATCGAGTTGTGGGCGCCCTCACCGGTGCCGACCTGGGTGGTCCTGCTGGAGGCCGCGAGCGAGGCCGACCGGGACGCCCTGGAGCAACTGGCCGCGGACGCCGGGTTCGCCGCCGAGGACTGGTCGTCGTCGGTGCGGCTGCTGTGCCGGATGTGCTCGGAGTCCCGGATGCCGTCCGACGAGGGCGAGGGCGAGCACCTCGACCCGCACGACCACAGTGAGCCGGGACATCCCGGACCGCTGGGCCACCGCACCGACGGGCAGTTGTGGGTGCCGGAGCGCGAGTGCGGGCTCGCCGCGCCGCCCTCACTGGTCCGCGGCCTGCTGGACGGATGGGTCGCGGACAGTCCGGACTCGCGGGACTGGCGGGACCTCGAAGAGGTCTGCTAGGGCGTTCGGAGCCCGTTGACCGGACAGGGCCACGGGACTGTCCTTCGGCCGTTCACCGGACGGGCCACCGGACCGGCCATGAGGCAGGCCGCGGGCGCGGGCCGGTCGGCGGGCGGGCCGTTCGCCGTACCCTGTATCAGCACCACATCCCATGTTTTCCAGGAAGGCGTACGTCGGTCATGGCTCAGCAGGACACCGATCAGCAGCACGCGGGCGTGCTCCCCGTCGACGAGGAGGGGTACGTCATCGACACGGAGGGCTGCGCGGAGCGCGAGGCCGCCTGGGTCGAGCGCGGCACCTCGCGGCCGATCACCGTGGTCGGCAACCCGGTGCTGCACAAGGAGTGCCGGGACGTCACCGACTTCGGCCCGGAATTCCAGCAGCTGATCGCGGACATGTTCGCCAGCCAGCGCACCGCCGAGGGCGTGGGTCTGGCCGCCAACCAGATCGGCGTCGACCTGAAGGTCTTCGTCTACGACTGCCCGGACGACGACGGCGTGCGCCACGCCGGCGTGGTCTGCAACCCCAAGCTGGTCGAACTGCCCGCCGAGACGCGCCGGCTGGACGACTCCAACGAGGGCTGCCTGTCGGTCCCCACCGCGTACGCGCCGCTGGCCCGGCCCGACTACGCCGAGGTGACCGGTCAGGACGAGCTGGGCAACCCGGTCAAGGTACGCGGCACCGGCTACTTCGCACGGTGTCTGCAGCACGAGACGGATCATCTCTACGGCTACCTGTACATCGACCGGCTCTCCAAGCGGGAACGCAAGGACGCGCTGCGTCAGATGGCCGAGAACGAACCGCGCTATCCCGTGGTCGCCAACGACTGACCTCCTGTCAGCTTCACGTCCACCAGGGTCCTTTGATCCCCTGGTTCACAGAACCCCCTCGCGTACGGCGCCTGTTCCGGCACCCCCTCCGGAACAGGCGCCGTTCGTCTTTTCGTCAGGTGTTCGATCCCTCGACGGACCGTCAGCACGAAATCAGACACACAAGGGGAGATTCTCGGCACCGTGGGGTAGTGAAGGAGCGAATGCGTTCCCAGAAGGGTCAGTTGTGGTGCTGAATGGAGGAGTGGGGATACGCAAGGGCGTGCGTCCGGCACGGGGGGAGGGGCGCACGCCGACTGGCGGCTGAGAGGGGATTGTTCGTGCATGCTTTGTCACACGGCACCACATCGAAAGCGACCACCATCACAGTTCCACCGGCGCTGTCTCTTCCGGTGATCGAGGCGGCGTTTCCCCGGCAACTCCATCCGTATTGGCCGAAGCTCCAGGGGGAAACCCGTGCGTGGCTGCTCGAAAAGCGGCTCATGCCGGCGGACAAGGTGGAGGAATATGCCGACGGACTGTGCTACACGGACCTCATGGCGGGCTACTACACAGGCGCCGCCGACGAGGTCCTCCAGGCGATAGCTGACTACAGCGCGTGGTTCTTCGTCTGGGACGACCGGCACGACCGCGACATCGTGCACGGCCGTCCCGACGCCTGGCGGCGGCTGAAGGACCAACTGCACACGGCCCTCGACAGTCCCACGGACCACCTGCGCCACGAGGACACGCTGGTGGCCGGGCTCGCGGACGGTGTGCGGCGGCTGTACTCGTTCCTTCCGGACACGTGGAACGCCCGGTTCGCCCGGCACTTCCACACGGTGATCGAGGCGTACGACCGAGAATTCCGCAATCGTACGGAGGGAATCGTCCCCACCGTCGAGGAGTATCTGGAACTGCGCCGGCTCACCTTCGCACACTGGATCTGGACCGATCTCCTGGAGCCGAGCGCGGGCTGTGAACTGCCGGACGCCATACGGAAGAACCCGTCCTATCGGAAGGCGGCCCTGCTGAGTCAGGAATTCGCCGCCTGGTACAACGACCTCTGCTCGCTCCCGAAGGAATTGGCGGGCAATGAGGTGCACAATCTCGGAATCAGTCTCATCGTCCATGAAGGGCTGACCCTCGAAGAGGCGGTCATCGATGTGAGGCATCGCATCGAGAAATGCATCACCGAATTCCTCGACACAGAACAGGAAGCCTTACGATTCGCCGACGCTCTCGACGACGGCACGGTGGGAGGAAAGGAACGGGGCGCGGCCGTGCGGGCCTGCCTCGTAAACATGCGGAACTGGTTCAGTTCCGTCTACTGGTTCCACCATGAGTCCGGCCGGTACATGGTCGACAGCTGGGACGACCGGTCCACGCCCCCGTATGTCGACAACGAAGCGGCAGGTGAGAAATGACCGTCGAGTCGGTGACGCCCGACGCACCAGACGCATCCGGAACGACCGAAGCATCCGGAACGACCGAAGCGTCCGACGAGGCAGCCCGGGTGAGAACCGACGCGACCGGGCTGCGTGTGGCGCCGGTGGCCGGCGGAGGCATCCCCGGCCTCGGCCACGGCCTGAAACTGGTCCGCGATCCGCTGACCTTCATGTCCCAGCTGCGCGACCACGGCGACATCGTGCGTCTCAAGCTCGGCCCCAAGACGGTGTACGCCGTCACCACGCCCGCCCTCACCGGGGCGCTGGCGCTGAGCCCCGACTACATCATCTCCGGCCCCCTGTGGGAGTCCCTGGAGGGCCTGCTCGGCAAGGAGGGCGTGGCCACCGCCAACGGCCCGCTGCACCGGCGCCAGCGGCGCACCATCCAGCCCGCCTTCAAGCTCGACGCCATCCCCGCCTACGGCCCGATCATCGAGGAGGAGGCCCATGCGCTGACCGAACGCTGGGCGTCGGGGGAGCCGGTCGACTGCACCTCCGAGTCGTTCCGGATCGCCGTGCGCGTCGCCGCGCGCTGCCTCCTGCGCGGGCAGTACATGGACGAGCGGGCGGAGCGGCTGTGTGTCGCGCTCGCCACCGTCTTCCGCGGTATGTACCGGCGGATGGTGGTGCCGCTCGGCCCGCTGTACAAGCTGCCGCTTCCGGCCAATCGCGAATTCAACCGGGCCCTGGCCGATTTGCATCGCGTGGTCGACGAGATCGTCTCCGAGCGTCGCGCATCCGGTCAAAAGCCGGACGATCTGCTGACGGCATTGCTGGAGGCGAAGGACGACAATGGCGACCCGATCGGGGAGCAGGAGATCCACGACCAAGTGGTCGCGATACTCACCCCGGGCAGCGAGACGATCGCCTCCACGATCATGTGGTTGCTTCAGGCACTTGCCAAGCATCCGGAACACGGCGACCGGGTGCGTGACGAAGTTCTCGCCGTTACCGGGGGCCGCCCGGTGGCATTCGAGGACATCCACAAGCTCACGCACACCAACAATGTCGTCGTCGAGGTCATGCGTTTGCGGCCCGCTGTCTGGATATTGACGCGCCGGGCGGTCACCGACACGGAACTCGGTGGCTATCGCATTCCGGCCGGAGCGGACATCATCTACAGTCCGTACGCGATCCAGCGCGATCCGAAGTCGTACGCGCGGAACCTGGAGTTCGACCCCGACCGCTGGCTTCCGGAGCGCGTGAAGGACGTGCCGAAGTTCGCCATGCGTCCGTTCAGCGTGGGCAACCGCAAGTGCCCGAGCGACCACTTCTCGATGGCCCAGCTCAGCCTGATCACGGCCGCGCTGGCGACGAAGTACCGCTTCGAGTACGTGCCCGGCTCCGACGACGCCACACACGTGGGTATCACCCTGCGCCCGAACCGGCTGATGCTCAGGCCGGTCGTGCGCTGAACCGTCCCGGCCGGCGGGCGCACCACGTCCGCCGGCGGGAGCGGCACCGCCACCGGCGGGCGTTCAGGCGGCCTCCGGGCCGCGGAACGTCCGCCGGTAGGCGTTCGGGGTCGTCCCCACGGCGCGTACGAAGTGGTGGCGCAGCGCGGCCGCGTTGCCGAACCCCGTACGGCCGGCGACCGCGTCCACCGTCTCGTCGGTCCCCTCCAGCAGGCGCTGGGCGAGCAGGACGCGCTGGCGCAGGATCCAGCGGTACGGCGTGGTGCCGGTCTCCTGCTGGAAGCGGCGGGCGAAGGTGCGGGGGGACATGTGGGCACGCGCCGCCAGCTGCTCGACGGTGACCTCCTCGTCGAGATGCCGCTCCATCCACACCAGCACCTCGGACACGGTGTCGCCGCCGGGCAGCGGCAGCGGGCGTTCGATGTACTGGGCCTGGCCCCCGTCGCGGTGCGGGGGCACCACCATGCGCCGGGCGATCCGGTTGGCGACCTCGGGACCCTGCTCCTTGCGCACGAGGTGCAGACAGGCGTCGATCCCGGCGGCGGTGCCCGCGGAGGTGATCACCGGGTCCTCGTCGACGTAGAGCACATCCGGTTCGACGGTCAGGTGGGGGTACTTCCTGGTCAGCGCGTCCGCGTGCCGCCAGTGGGCGGCGGCGCGCCGGCCGTCGAGGAGACCGGCGGCGGCGAGTACGAACACGCCGGAGCAGACGCTGAGGACCCTGGCTCCCCGGTCCACGCCCCGGCGCAGCGCGTCCAGCAGCTCGGGCGGGAAGTCCCGCGACTCGTAGCACGAGCCGGCGGGTACGGCGATGAGGTCCGCTGCCTCCAGCCGGTCCAGGCCGTGCTCGACCTGGAGCGAGAAGCCCGTGTTGCTGCGCAGCGAGGGGCCTTCGGCGGAGGCGACCGCGAAGTCGTAGACGGGCAGACCGTCGTCGCTGCGGTCGACGCCGAAGACCTCGCAGACGACGCCGAGTTCGAAGGGGTTCACGCTGTCGAGCAGGACGGCGGCCACATTGCGGAGCATGACTCCAGTGTGCCCTGCCGCTGGCAGTAAATCGAGGGTGCGCGGCAGTCCTGCCACTGTTCGGTAAGGAGCGTCCGGCGTGACAGTGGTGTCCATGGAGACGACACACGTGGAAGCGCTGATCGGAATGCTGACCGTTCTCGGACTGCTCGTCCTGATGGTCCTCCCCGCCGTCATCGGCATCGCGCACGAGCGGAGGATCGACCGACAGCTGAAGCGGGCTGGGACCGACCGCGCCGCCCACACCTCGGCCGGGGCGTCCCGGCCGGCGCGGAGTCCCGCGCACGGCCCCGCGCGGAGTGCCACCTCGCACCACACCGCACGCGCGGCGTGAGGCGGGGTGGCACCCGGGCGGACGCCCCGTGGAGGTTCCCCGAAGGGCTGTCCTGCTAGAACTCCTCGTCCAGGTCGACCGTGCCCTCCACGGCGACCTGGTACGCGGACGGACGCCGCTCGAAGAAGTTCGTCAGCTCCTGGACCCCCTGGAGCTCCATGAACGAGAACGGATTGCCCGAGCCGTACACCGGAGCGAAGCCCAGGCGGGTGAGCCGCTGGTCGGCCACGCACTCCAGGTACTGCCGCATCGACTCGGTGTTCATGCCCGGCAGCCCGTCACCGCACAGGTCGCGCCCGAACTGCAGCTCCGCCTCGACCGCCTCGCGCAGCATGTCCGTCACCTGCTGCTGAAGCTCGTCGTCGAACAGGTCCGGCTCCTCCTTGCGGACGGTGTCGACCACGTCGAAGGCGAAGGACATGTGCATCGTCTCGTCCCGGAACACCCAGTTGGTGCCGGTCGCGAGACCGTGCAGCAGGCCCCGGCTGCGGAACCAGTACACGTAGGCGAACGCCCCGTAGAAGAACAGGCCCTCGATGCACGCGGCGAAGCAGATCAGGTTGAGGAGGAAGCGGCGGCGGTCGGCCCGCGTCTCCAGCCGGTCGAGTTTCTCCACCGAGTCCATCCACGTGAAGCAGAACTCGGCCTTCTCCCGGATGGACGGGATGTTCTCCACCGCCGCGAACGCGGCCGTCCGGTCCTCCGGATCGGGCAGGTAGGTGTCCAGCAGGGTCAGATAGAACTGGACGTGCACCGCCTCCTCGAAGAGCTGCCGCGACAGATACAGCCGCGCCTCCGGGGAGTTGATGTGCTTGTAGAGGGTGAGCACCAGGTTGTTGGCCACGATCGAGTCGCCGGTGGCGAAGAACGCCACCAGACGGCCGATCAGATGCTGTTCGGCGGGGCTCAGTTTCGCGAGGTCGGCGACGTCCGAGTGGAGGTCGACCTCCTCCACGGTCCAGGTGTTCTTGATCGCGTCCCGGTAGCGCTCGTAGAAGTCGGGGTAACGCATGGGGCGCAGGGTGAGTTCGAAGCCCGGCTCGAGCAGGTTCCGGGTTCGGGGGGCGGTGGTCATTACTGGCAGGCCTCGCAGGACTCGGGGTTCTCAAGGGAGCAGGCGACGGCTTCGGGGTCGGCGGCCGGCTGCCGGGCGGGGACAGGGGTGGGGACGGGGCCGGCGGCGGCAGTGGTCTGTGCCTGGGCCGCGCGGGCGATGCGGGTCGCCGGTCGGGAGCGCAGGTAGTACGTGGTCTTCAGGCCCCGCTTCCAGGCGTAGGCGTACATCGAGGAGAGCTTTCCGATGGTCGGCGTCTCCATGAACAGGTTCAGCGACTGCGACTGGTCCAGGAACGGGGTGCGGTCGGCGGCCATGTCGATCAGGGCGCGCTGCGGGATCTCCCACGCGGTGCGGTACAGCCCGCGCACCTCCTCGGGGATCCAGGTGAAGTCCCGCACCGAGCCGCCGGCCTCGCGCAGCGCCTCGCGGGTCCGCGCGTCCCACACGCCCAGCCGCTTCAGGTCGTTCACCAGATACGAGTTGACCTGGAGGAACTCACCGGACAGCGTCTCGCGCTTGAACAGGTTGGACACCTGCGGCTCGATGCACTCGTACACGCCCGCGATGGACGCGATGGTGGCGGTCGGCGCGATCGCCAGCAGCAGCGAGTTGCGCATGCCGACGGAGGCGATACGTTCGCGCAGCGCCGACCAGCGCTCGGGCCAGGTGAGTTCGGTGTCGTAGTGGTCGGGGTGCAGCACGCCCCGGGCGGTACGCGTGTGCTCCCAGGCCGGCAGGGGGCCGACGGGGTTCCCCGCTGTCCCGGAGCCCGTCGCGGGCGTCCGGGGGCGCGCGGCGAGGTCGGCGGAGGTCTCGTACGCGGCGAGCATGATGCGCTCGGCGATCCGGGTGGAGAGCCGCCGGGCCTTCGGGGAGTCGAAGGGCAGGCGCAGGGCGAAGAAGACGTCCTGGAGGCCCATCACTCCCAGCCCCACCGGGCGCCAGCGCGCGTTGGAACGGCCCGCCTGCTCGGTCGGGTAGAAGTTGATGTCCACGACCCGGTCGAGGAAGGTGACGGCTGTGCGCACGGTCTCGTCCAGCCGCTCCCAGTCCAGGTCACCGGCCGCCGGGTCGACGAGCGCGCCGAGGTTGACCGAGCCCAGGTTGCAGACCGCTGTCTCCCCGTCGCTGGTGACCTCGAGGATCTCCGTGCACAGGTTGGACGAGTGGACGACGTGGCCGGGCTCGGCGGTCTGGTTGGCGGTGCGGTTGGCGGCGTCCTTGAACGCCATCCAGCCGTTGCCGGTCTGGGCGAGGGTCCGCATCATGCGCCCGTACAGCTCCCGGGCGGGGATCGTCTTCCGCGCCAGGCCCGCGGCCTCGGCGGCCCGGTAGGCCGCGTCGAACTCCTCGCCCCACAGGTCGACCAGGTCCGGGACGGCGGACGGGGAGAACAGCGACCAGGCGGCGTCGGCGTCGACCCGGCGCATGAACTCGTCCGGCACCCAGTGCGCGAGGTTCAGGTTGTGCGTACGGCGGGCGTCCTCACCGGTGTTGTCGCGCAGCTCCAGGAACTCCTCGATGTCCGAGTGCCAGGTCTCCAGGTAGACCGCCGCCGCGCCCTTGCGCCGGCCGCCCTGGTTCACGGCGGCGACGGAGGCGTCCAGGGTCTTCAGGAACGGGACGATGCCGCCTGAGTGCCCGTTGGTGCCGCGGATCAGCGAACCCCGGGAGCGGATGCGGGAGTAGGCCAGGCCGATGCCGCCGGCGTGCTTGGAGAGGCGGGCCACCTGGTGGTAGCGGTCGTAGAGGGAGTCCAGCTCGTCCTTGGGGGAGTCGAGGAGGTAGCAGGAGGACATCTGGGGGTGTCGGGTACCGGAGTTGAACAGGGTGGGGGAGGAGGGAAGGTACTCCAGGCGGCTCATCAGGCCGTACAGCTCGGCGACTTCGTCCACCGCACGGGGGGTGCCGTTCTCGGCGAGACCGGCGGCGACCCGCAGCAGGAAGTGCTGCGGTGCCTCGACGACCTTGCGGGTGACCGGATGCCGCAGCAGATAGCGGCTGTACAGGGTGCGCAGCCCGAAGTAGCCGAAGCGGTCGTCCGCGCGGGGGTCGATCAGCGCGTCAAGACGGTCCGAGTGCAGCAGGACGAACTCGGCGGTCCGGTCCGCGATGAGGCCCTCGCGGTGCCCGGCAGCGATCGACGAGGTGAACGACGTGACACCCTGCGAGGCGGCCTCGGCGCGGATGCCGAGGGTCAGCAGGCGGGCGGCGAGCCGGGAGTGGACGGGATCCTCGGAGATGAGCCCGGCCGCCGCCTCGGTGGCCAGCTCGCGCAGCTCGGCCTCGTCCGCATGGGCGGACCGGCCGCGCAGCGCGGCGGCGGCGACCCGGCCGGGGTCGGCGTCGGGGAGATCGGCGGTCAGCTCGGTCAGGGTCCGCAGCAGCGCGGCACCGGGGCCGTCGCTCACGTCGACCGCTGAAGCAGGATCGGCTGGCGCGATGGTCACGTGGGGCTCTCCCTCGCTCGGCACGGGGCCTCGGCGAGGGCAGGGGGCAGCACACGAGCACGCGAACGTGCCTCGCGTCCACCGGCCCATTCCGCGAGGCCCGGACGTCAGGCACCCGGACCGGACGGCCGGGCGCACTGTCGGCAGGTCCTCGGACTAAGCCCGTGCGGGTACGCGGGAAACGCGAACACGCACAAGTACACCGTTGCGGGACAGTTCCGGATTCGCACCGGATTCCCCTGCGGCGACAGCGAGCACGAGCATACATCTTGTGTCGGGTTCTGTCGGCGGGCCCATATCTTGTGTCCCGGTGGGTGCTGCGGCGCAGGGCCGCGGTGGTGTCAGAGCGTCAGCTCATAGGTGAGCAGCGTGATGTCGTCCAGGTGCGGAACAGGGTTCCAGTCCCGCCCGGGGGAGCGGACGAAACCGAGACGCTCGTGGATGCGGTGGGCCGCACGCATCGTCCGCCGGGTCGACAGCACGATCCGTACGCACCCCTCCGTGGCCCGTGGCCCGTGCCCGGTCGGCACAGGCGCGGACGAGGGCCTTCCCCGACACCCCGGCGCCGGGCGGCGCGGGCGACCGCGAGCATCCGGATCTCCGCCTCGCCGGGCCCGGCCGTATCGGCCATCGGCCCGCCGCGCGGTACGAACGTCACCCCGCCCAGCACCCTTCCCGCGCCGCCCGCCTCCGCCGCCCCGGGACGCGCTCCGGTCCTCTCCACGGCGACCAGTACCTCGGCGGTCGTGGCCCGCCCGGCGACGTCCCTGAGCTCACCGAGGTACGCGTCGCTCTCCCGAAGCCGAGCAGCCCGTCGCGCGGACAGGCCTGCGCGGTGAGCTCACCGAGCTCCTCGAACTCGTACGGTTCCACCGGCCGGGTGACGATGTCCATGGGGCGAGTGTGCCCCGCGGGTACGACAACGGGCCGCCGGAGACATCCGCGGCCCGTTGTCGTACCCGCGTACCGCGTCAGTGCTTGCCGTCGGCGGCTGTGTCGGCTGTGTCGGCCGTGTCCAGGGGCAGCTCGGTGCTGACGCCCGGATCGCCCGCGTCCACCGTGTAGTCCTGCGGCCGGGTCTCGTCGATGCCCTCGGGCGCCTTGACGGCCCTCAGGACGAAGGTCAGGGCGATCGTGACCAGGGCATTGGTCACGAAGGCGGTGAGGCCGATGTAGCCGATCTCGCCGATACCCGGGATCTCCTTTGACGAGCCGCCGAAGTGCTTCTGCGTCGGCGAGGCCACCCCGTACGCCGCGACCGTGCCGTAGACCATGCCGACCGCCCAGCCCGCGAGCAGCGCCCAGCGGTGGAACCAGCGGGTGAACAGGCCGCCCACCAGGGCGGGGAAGGTCTGCAGGATCCAGATGCCGCCAAGGAGCTGGAAGTTGATGGCGACCGTCTTGTCCATGGTGAGGACGAAGGCCAGCGCACCCACCTTCACGAGCAGCGAGACCACCTTGGAGACCTTGGTCTCCTGCGCGGGTGTCGCGTCCGGCTTGATGAAGTCCTTGTAGATGTTGCGGGTGAACAGGTTCGCGGCGGCGATCGACATGATCGCCGCCGGCACCAGCGCCCCGATGCCGATGGCGGCGAAGGCCACGCCGGCGAACCAGGCCGGGAACATGTTCTCGAACAACTGCGGGATCGCCAGTTGCCCGTTGCTGACCTCGACCCCGGCCGCGATCGCCATGAAGCCGAGCAGGGCCAGCAGGCCCAGCATCAGTGAGTACAGCGGCAGGAGCGTGGTGTTGCGGCGGATCACTTCACGGCTGCGCGAGGACAGCGTCGCGGTGATCGAGTGCGGGTACATGAACAGCGCGAGCGCCGATCCCAACGCCAGCGTGGCGTACGTCCATTGCCCCGCCTCGCCCGGCACCAGCGAACCGCGCGGCGCGCCCGTGGCCGGGTTGGTCTCGCTGTACGCCTCGCTCGCCCTGGCGAAGATGTCGTCGAAGCCGCCCAGCTTGATCGGGATGTAGATGATCGCCACCGCGATCACGAGGTAGATCAGCGTGTCCTTCACGAACGCGATCAGCGCGGGGGCCCGCAGACCCGACGAGTACGTGTACGCCGCCAGCACACCGAAGGCGATCAGCAGCGGCAGGTCCTTGACGAACCAGTTGGTGTCCTCGCCGCCGCCGACACCCATCACGTCCAGCACGGCCTGGATGCCGACCAGTTGGAGCGCGATGTACGGCATCGTCGCCAGGATGCCGGTGACCGCCACCGCCAGCGACAGCCCCTTCGAGCCGAACCGGCCGCGCACGAAGTCGGAGGTCGTCACATAGCCGTGCTTGTGCGACACCGACCACAGCCGAGGCAGGAAGGTGAAGATCAGCGGGTAGACGAGGATGGTGTACGGCACGGCGAAGAAGCCCGCCGCGCCCGCCGCGTAGATCGCCGCCGGTACGGCCACGAAGGTGTACGCGGTGTACAGGTCGCCGCCGAGCAGGAACCAGGTGACCCAGGTACCGAACGACCGTCCGCCCAGGCCCCATTCGTCGAGGCTGTGCTCGTTCGCCGCCTTGCGCCAGCGGGCGGCCAGGAAACCCATCGCCGTGACGAGGACGAAGAAGAAGATGAAGACGGCGAGTGCCACGCCGTTCACGCCGTCGTTCATCGCTGCGCACCGCCCTTCGCCGCCGCGCGGGTACGCCGGTCACGCTGGTCACGCTGCCACAGCTTGTACGCGATCATCGTCAGCGCGGTGGAGAGCAGCACCCACAGCATCTGGTACCAGTAGAAGAACGGGATGCCGATGAAGGTGGGGTCGGTCCTTGCGTACGAGTCGACCCATAACAGGGCCACGAACGGTGCTAGAAGACAGACGCCGATGACGACGCGCGCGGGCGTCACCACCGGACCTCTGCTGGAATCTGGGGCTTGCGACATCGAACGACTCCGTCCCCTCGCTGATCGCCTGCGCTGCGCAATGCGCAGGAAATCTAGGTCAGTGTCGGAGCGGGGCGGAACCCCTCGTGGGGATTGCGTACTTAAACTCCACGGAAGGCTGACTCAACGGCGGTGAATTCTCCGTCAACCGTCCGGCTTGTGCTGTTCCGCCCACGGCTCGGCACCGCCTCTTCGGGTGCTCCGGGCTGTGAGGTCCGGCCATGGGGTCCGGCCATGGGGTCCGGCTTCGGACTCAGTCCTGCGGGCGCTTCAGCCGGGCCACGAACTTGTACCGGTCGCCCCGGTACACCGAGCGCACCCATTCCACCGGCTGCCCGTTCCGGTCCAGCGAGTGCCGGGAGAGCATCAGCATCGGCAGCCCCACATCGGTGCCGAGCAGGCCCGCCTCGCGCGGGGTGGCCAGGGAGGTCTCGATGGTCTCCTCGGCCTCCGCCAGATGGACGTCGTACACCTCGGCGAGTGCGGTGTAGAGGGATGTGTACTTGACCAGGCTGCGGCGCAGTGCCGGGAAGCGCTTCGCGCTGAGGTGGGTGGTCTCGATGGCCATCGGCTCGCCGTTCGCCATGCGCAGCCGTTCGATGCGCAGTACCCGCCCGCCGGAGGCGATGTCGAGCAGTGTGGCGAGCCCGTCGTCGGCGGTGATGTAGCCGACGTCCAGCAGTTGCGAGGTGGGCTCCAGACCCTGCGCACGCATGTCCTCGGTGTACGAGGTGAGTTGCAGCGCCTGCGAGACCTTGGGCTTGGCAACGAAGGTGCCCTTGCCCTGGATGCGCTCCAGACGCCCCTCGACCACCAGCTCCTGGAGCGCCTGGCGCACGGTGGTGCGCGAAGTGTCGAACTCCGCCGCCAGGGTGCGCTCGGGCGGGACCGGCGTACCGGGAGAAGCAGTCTCCGTCATGTCGAGCAGGTGCTTCTTCAAGCGGTAGTACTTGGGCACGCGCGCCGTACGGACCGTAGTCCCACCCTCGTTCTCCGTGCCGCTGACGTCGGTGCTCATGCTCTGCCTTCCCGGCTCCGGGTGCCGCACGGCCGACACCCCATCGGCCCCGGCCCACATCGTGGCACGGCCGCGGCCGGGGATATTCCCCCGTACGCTCCGTGATCCCCTCTGTATACCGCCGAGCCGGAGGTTGGTCTAGTCCATCGTGGCCGCCCGGGGGCGCGGCGGCCACGGGCTGTGGCGCGGGGCGGGTGCCCGAGGGCTTCCGGTCAGATCCCCTGCCAGTCCGGCTTGTTGGCGTAGGTGCGCCGGAAGTAGTCCGCGAGCTTGAGCTTGGTCGCGGCGGCCTCGTCGACGACGACCGTGGCATGCGGGTGCAGCTGCAGCGCGGACGCCGGGCACACCGCGGCCAGCGGGCCCTCGACGGTCGCGGCGACCGCGTCCGCCTTGCCCTCGCCGGTGGCGAGCAGGACCAGGTGACGGGCTTCCAGGATGGTGCCGATGCCCTGGGTGATGACGTGGTGCGGGATCTGGTCGATGTCGTCGTCGAAGAAGCGCGCGTTGTCCACCCGGGTCTGCTCGGTCAGCGTCTTGATCCGGGTGCGCGAGGTGAGCGAGGAGCACGGCTCGTTGAACCCGATGTGCCCGTCCGTCCCGATGCCGAGCAGTTGCAGGTCGACGCCGCCGGCCTCGGCCAGCGCCCTGTCGTACGCCTCGCACGCGGCCTGTACGTCCTCGGCCGTGCCGTCGGGGCCCATGAAGGCGTCCATGCCGATGCCGAGCGGCTCCAGGACCTCGCGTCGGAGCACCGAGCGGTAGGACTCGGGGTGATCGGCGGGCAGCCCCACATACTCGTCGAGCTGGGCGATCCTCGCCCGGGAGGTGTCCACGGCGCCGGAGCGCACCTGGGCCGCCAGTGCCTTGTAGACGGGCAGGGGCGTCGAGCCGGTGGCCACGCCGAGCAGGGCGTCGGAGGTGCGCCGCAGGAGATCTGCCATGGCCCCGGCGATGAGTGCGCCGCCGGCCTTGGCGTCCGGAACGATGACAACTTCCACGCTGAGCCTGCCGTTCTGGGAGGGGATTCCACTGGGACCGACCCCGGAGGGGAGCGGGGCAGTCGTATGGTTTAGACCAATCTTAAATCTAACAGAGCGGGGGCCCGCTCCCAGGTGGAGGGCGGCGGCGTTTCTCGCGGAGTCCGCCCCGGCCTTTCCTCAGCATCCCAGCACGGGACGGTCGCGGCCCGCCGACCGAAATGACCATGGAATTCCGTTCCCTGGCACACGCCTGCGGGATAGGGTGCATGACGGGCGCCCGTAGGTCCGCTTGACCGTTGTCCCGCTTGGTTGTTGTCCCGATGGCGGCGTGAGCACGTGAGCGCGCGATCACGAAAAAAGACAGCAACGAACAGTCTCCGACACATGGACACGGGTAGTGGTCTAGTCCACAATGCGTCACAGTGCAGCGCACGCAAGCCTGCCTTCCCTGCACAGGAAGGCGGACCGAGGACCCGGAGCTCTCTGCCCTGACTGCCCCGGATCCTCGTCCCTCGGCCGAACGGGACCGCACACCCCGCGGCCGATGTCGCTCCGGGCTGCGGTGCCGGGAGGGCTGAGGGTCCCTCTCAGGCGCCGCGGCCCGCGGGTGCTTCCGGGAGAGGGTGCGACGTCCCGGGTACGCTCGCTGACGTGCCCTCCATGAACGAACTCGTACACCAGCACACCGCTCTCGACGAATCCGATCTCGAGTGGCTTCATCTGCTGGTCTCGGAGTGGCAGCTGCTCTCCGACCTCTCCTTCGCCGACCTGGTCCTGTGGGTCCCCACCCGCGACGGCACCCGCTATGTCTCCGTCGCCCAGATGCGGCCCAACACCGGCCCGACCTCGTACCAGGACGACATGGTCGGCCATCTCGTCCCGCGCGGCCGCCGCCCCATGCTGGACGTGGCCCTGGACGAGGGGCGGATCGTGCGCGAGGGCGACCCGGAGTGGCGCGAGGAGGTCCCGGTCCGCGTCGAGTCCATTCCCGTACGGCGGGAGGGCCGCGTGCTCGGAGTCATCGCGCGCAACACCAACCTGCTCACCGTGCGCACTCCCAGCCGACTGGAACTCACCTACCTCCAGAGTGCCTCCGACCTCGCCCAGATGATCGCGGCCGGCGCCTTCCCGTTCGCGAACCAGCAACTCGACATGGATGCGCTGCCCCGTGTGGGGGACGGGCTGATCCGGCTCGACGCCGAGGGGGTCGTCCAGTACGCCTCCCCGAACGCCCTGTCCGCCTACCACCGGATGGGCCTGGCGTCCGACCTGGTCGGCCACCACCTCGGCCAAACCACCGCCGAACTGGCGCCTTCCCGCGGGCCGGTGGACGAGGCGCTGGCGAAGGTCGCCAGCGGCTGGGCGCCGCGCGAGTTCGAGATCGAGGCGCCCGGCGGGGTGATCCAGTTCCGGGCGATCCCGCTCAAGCCGAAGGGAACCCGCATCGGTTCGCTGGTCCTGCTCCGGGATGTCACCGAACTTCGCCGCCGTGAACGGGAATTGATCACCAAGGACGCGACCATCCGGGAGATCCACCACCGGGTGAAGAACAACCTCCAGACGGTGGCGGCACTGTTGCGCCTCCAGGCCCGGCGGATCGGCTCCGAGCGCGGACGCGCGGCGCTGGAGGAGGCGGTGCGCCGGGTCGGTTCCATCGCGATCGTGCACGAGACGCTCTCCCAGAACCTGGACGAGCGGGTGGAGTTCGACGAGATCGCCGACCGTGTCCTGGCGATGGTCGCCGAGATCTCACCGGGCAAGGTCACCGGCCGGCGCACCGGCCGCTTCGGCATACTCGACGCGGAGGTCGCCACCCCGCTGTCGATGGTGCTGACGGAGGTTCTGCAGAACGCCCTGGAGCACGGCTTCCGCGAGGGCGACACCGGCACGGTCGAGGTGACCGCGGTCCGCGGCGGCACCACCAAGAAGGCCCGCCTGCTGGTCACCGTCCAGGACGACGGCGTCGGCCTGCCCGAGGACTTCGACCCGCACACCGCCGGCAACCTGGGGCTGCACATCGTACGGACCCTGGTCGAGGGCGAGTTGGGCGGCACTTTCGACATGGTCCCGGCCCCGGAGGGGGGGACGCGGGTGATCCTGGATGTGCCGGTGGCCGTGGACAAGTGACGACGAGTGACGTACGCCAGTGGTCTGGACCAGTGGCATGGGCTGCGGGGGTGGGCCGCGGACGTGGGCCCGTGATGTCGGCGAGCAGCGAAGAGCCCCGGACGGTTACCCGTCCGGGGCTCTTCGCTTGACTGATGGGTTCCCCTCCGGCTCGAGATGAGCCGAGAACTCGGGGGAGCACCGGGGGAACTGCGTGCTGCGGCTCGGGGGCGGGAGATGCGTACGCGCTGTACGCGCCGCCAAGCTCAGGCTGTCAGCAGGGGTGGGTTGTCAGGCGGAGGCCTGACGGGCCCGGTTGCGGGCGGCGCGGCGCTTCATTGCACGGCGCTCGTCCTCGCTGAGACCACCCCAGACGCCGGAGTCCTGACCGGACTCGAGTGCCCACTGAAGGCAGCTCTCGATCACCGGGCAGCGACGGCAGACGGCCTTGGCTTCCTCGATCTGCAGCAGCGCAGGACCGGTGTTGCCGATGGGGAAGAAGAGTTCGGGGTCTTCCTCGCGGCAAACGGCGTTGTGACGCCAGTCCATGGCTGCTACCTCTCCTTGGTATGAACTACATGTGGCTTGTGAATGTGAACGCTTTCACGAATCCCCCAACAAGTGAAGGGCCGACCGCCAGGTTCCCTGGCGTGGTCCTTGGGTTTGAAGAGGGGTTCCGGTGATCTGTGGAGGCTGGTGTTGCGGGCCGTCCCGATCGCCATGTAGAGACTCGCAAACCTCGGCGGCGGATACAACCCCTTCCGGAAAGTTTTTTTTGATTCATCGGTGTCGACTAGGTCACAGCCGTACTTCCATGGGGTGGATCCTGGCCTAAACGTTCGAGTGAAAGGACTTTAGCGTTTTCCGCTCACACAATCACACGCAGTGCACGGCGAACGCCTGTGAACGTCACGCTGGTTCGCAGTCCGAGGTGGTCGCCGTCCATCTGGAGGGGCAGTGGCACCTTCGAATGCAAGGTGAACTGGGTCAGATCGTGCCTCGCGGTCACATGCCTGCCCCGGGGTCCGCGCTCGGGGGACGAAGTGAGCAACTGGGTGCCATACCGGGCAAGGGCGGAGGTGGACAGCCGCTTCAGACCGAAGATGTCGAGGCCGGTATCGAACGAGGCCTTAGGTGACGCGTAGATCGGGCGATTGCCGAGAAACGTCCACGGGGAGGCGTTCGAGACTATGGAGAGTGCCAAATCCCTGACCGGGTCCTCGCCCGGCTGCTCGAGCGTTATCACACCGTGCCGGCGGTGTGGTTCACCGATCAGCTGACGCACGACCTGACGCATGTACAGCGCGTGAGTGGACTTCTTGCCGCGCTCCCGGTGCTGTTCCACCCGGCCGACCACACCGGCGTCGAAGCCCAGCCCCGCGTTGAAGGTGAACCAGCGGGGTGGCACGCTTTCGTCGTCCGTTCCCGGTGTGCCCGATGTCAGGCCCAGGCCGACGGTGCGTTCGCGGCCCTCGCGCAGGGCGTCCAGCAGGGCGCCGGTGGCCTCCACGGGGTGGTTGGGCAGGTCCAGGGCGCGGGCGAAGACGTTGGTGGAGCCGCCGGGGACCACGGCGAGACCGGGCAGGCGCTCCGGGTCGGGGCCGGAGTGCAGCAGGCCGTTGACGACCTCGTTGACCGTGCCGTCGCCGCCGAGCGCCACCACCAGGTCGATGTCGTCGCTCTCCGCCGCCTGCCGGCCCAGGTCGCGCGCGTGGCCGCGGTACTCGGTGGTGACCGCCTCCAGCTTCATCTCGCTGGCGAGGGCGTGGATCAGCACATCGCGCGTGCGCGCACTTGTAGTGGTTGCCGCCGGATTGACCACGAGAAGTGCACGCATGCGTTGCAGAGTACCTACTGGGTGGTACCGGGCCCAGGCCGAGGTGAGGTCGGGAGGGGGAACAAGGGTGGGCCCAGGGACGTGATCAGGGGCGGGTCCGGGACGAACCGGGACAGGACCGGGGGAGAACCGGGGGCGGAGCCAGGGGCGGCACGGGCGCAGGAGGGGCGTGAACCTCGGCACGGGGGCGCGCAGGGCGAGGGCTACCCTTCAGGGGTGAGCAGCGAGCAGACCCCCACCACCGCCCCGGCCCCCGCCGGCCCCCGCCCGCGCCGCCTGACGTACGCCGCGGGGCTCGCCGCCCTGGAAGGGCTGGCTCTGCTGATCGGCGGGGTCTGGATGCTGGTCCTCGGGCTCACAGGACAGCCGGACGACCGGCAGCAGGCCGTCACCGGCGGAGTGACGCTCGCGGTCCTCGCCCTGTTGCCGCTGCTCGCCGCACGCGGGCTGCTCGGCCGCCGCGGCTGGAGCCGCGGCCCGGCCGTCATCACCCAGCTCCTGGCCCTGCCGGTGGCCTACAACCTGCTGGAGTCCGACAGCGTGGCCATCCCGGCGGGGATCGTGCTCGCGGTGGTGGCCGTCACGGCCCTGGTGCTGCTGCTGAACCCCGAGACGACCCGGGCCCTCGGTATCCGGGGGCCCGGGAACGCCGAGAAGTAACGCCCCGCGACCCGGGGCGCGGTTCACGGTCCGGGCCGCCTTTCGGCGGCTCACTCCTCCACGAGCAGCTTCTCCCGCAACTGGGCCAGCGTGCGGGCCAGCAGCCGGGAGACGTGCATCTGGGAGATGCCCACCTCCTGGGCGATCTGCGACTGGGTCATGTTGCCGAAGAAGCGCAGCAGCAGAATCCGTTTCTCGCGGGGAGGAAGGTCCTCGAGCAGAGGCTTCAGCGACTCGCGGTACTCCACACCTTCCAGCGCCTCGTCCTCCGAGCCCAGGGTGTCCGCGACCGCCGGGGACTCGTCGTCCGTATCGGGAACGTCCAGGGACAGCGTGGAGTACGCGTTGGCGGACTCCAGGCCCTCCAGGACCTCCTCCTCCGAGATCGCCAGCTTCTCGGCGAGTTCGTGGACCGTGGGGGAGCGGCCGTGCTGCTGCGAGAGCTCGGCCGTCGCCGTCGTCAGCGCCAGCCGCAGCTCCTGCAGCCTGCGGGGGACGCGCACCGCCCAGCCCTTGTCGCGGAAGTGCCGCTTGATCTCGCCGACGACCGTCGGGGTCGCGTACGTCGAGAACTCCACGCCACGGTCCGGGTCGAAGCGGTCGACCGACTTGATCAGGCCGATGGTGGCGACCTGGGTGAGGTCGTCCAGCGGTTCCCCGCGGTTGCGGAAGCGGCGAGCGAGGTGCTCGACGAGCGGCAGATGCATGCGGACCAGCCGGTTGCGCAGCTCCGCGTACTCCGGAGTGCCGTCCTGCAGCGTGCGCAGCTCGAGAAACAAGGTACGCGCCCCGCTGCGGTCCTGCGGGTCGCGCCGTGCGCCGTGCGTGCCCGGGGTGTCCGGTGTGCGCTGGGCGCCCTGCGTGCCCGGCGTCCGCGGTACCTCGCTCTCGGCGTGTCGCTCGTGCTCGTTCATCGTCCCGCCCGTCGCCCTTCCCCGAGCGCTCGCCTCGTCCCCCGCCGTCGGCTCCGCACGCATCCGGTCTCCCCCAGTGTGGCCGGGGGAGACACCGGGCCGACCGGCCTCAGGCATGCTCCGCGCGACGGCGTCGTGCTGACCGCCGTCCGGAGCGCCGGCCACCGCGGAGTCGTCCTCCGGATGCGGCCGGGCCTGTTCCGGGATGCCGTCGATGCCGTCGATGCCGCCCGGAATCCGCTCGGCCGGCAGCTCGCGTGTGCCGCGTTCTTCGTCCCGCACCGGCCCGTCCTCGTTCCTCACGCCGGCCCGGGTCCCGCGCCGCGCTGTTTGTAGAGGCTGATCGAAACGGTTTTGTCCTCGTCCACGGCGGAGGAGACCTTGCCCGCGAGAGCGGACAGCACGGTCCACGCGAAGGTGTCACGCGCAGGGGCGTGGCCGTCCGTGGTGGGCGCCGAGACGGTGACCTCGAGCGAGTCGTCGACGAGGCGGAAGACACAACTGAGCACCGAACCCGGCACGGCCTGCTGAAGCAGGATCGCGCAGGCCTCGTCGACCGCGATGCGCAGGTCCTCGATCTCGTCGAGGGTGAAGTCCAAACGGGCCGCGAGGCCGGCCGTGGCCGTACGCAGCACCGACAGGTAGGCACCCGCGGCCGGCAGCCGGACTTCCACGAAGTCCTGGGTCGCGGGCTCGCCTGCGATCTGGGACACCCTCACCTCCAAGGTGGTACAAGCGTTCAGGATCGGGGTCGCCCCCGGATAACGCGATATGTGGTTCAGCGGTGACGCTACCGCGCTCCGGATGGTCCTGTCCCCGGGACCCCGACCCCATGCTGTCACTCATAGTAAAATTACGGATACTCTCCGTGGCTAGAGGTCTGCGGGCCCGAATGGGAAGAGTGCGCGCCGGATTGACGTACCCAGACGTCAGACGGTCGAACCGTCCGGTACCGGAGTCTTCTCGGGGGTGCATCGGGAGGCGTCCGGAAGCCCTTGCCCACAGCGCGCCTGCTCACGGGAAAGGGCGCCCGGTGACGACGGCCGCGACCGTGCTCCCGCGCGGGAACGCGTTTTCCTCCACCAGGGAGACAAGAGCGTAAAGCAACTTGGCGACATAGACACGTTCGACGGGTACGCCGTGGCGGTGCTCGAAGTCCGCGGCGAACGCGTCGAGTTCCGGGGTGGTCCGGGCGTAGCCGCCGAAGTGGAAGCGGTCGTCCAGGCTCCAGTCGCCGCGCGGACCACCGAACGCCTCGGCCTGCAGTCCCCGTATCTCGGCGGCCAGGAAGCCGCCCTTGAGCACCGGAACGCCCAGTGCGCGCCCGCCCGGGCCGAGTCCGGAGGCCAGCCCGGCGAGTGTCCCGCCGGTGCCGCACGCCATCGCGACCACGTCCGCGCGTCCGGCCAGCTCCTCCCCGAGCACCTGGCAGCCGCGCACGGCGAGGGCGTTGCTGCCGCCCTCGGGGACGACGTAAGCGTCCTCGGCGTCCGCCTCGCGCAGCACGGCCGCGAGAGTCGCCGGCGCGGTCTTGCCGCGGTAGGTCGCCCGGTCGACGAAGTGCAGCCGCATTCCGTCGGCCACGCACCGGGCCAGCGAGGTGTTGAGGGGGCGGTCGGCGAGTTCCTGGCCGCGCACCACGCCGACCGTGGGCAGCCCCAGCAGCCGTCCGGCGGCGGCGGTGGCCCGCAGATGGTTGGAGTAGGCGCCGCCGAAGGTGAGCACTGTCCGTCCGGGCGCCGCCGAAAGATTCGGCGCGAGTTTGCGCCACTTGTTTCCGATCAGCTCCGGGTGGATCAGATCGTCCCGCTTCAGTACCAGCCGGACCCCGCGCCGCTCGAACCGTTCGTCCACGACGTCCTGCACCGGCGAGGGCAGCCGGGGGCGCAGACCCGCGAGACCCCCGTGAGCGGCGGGGGCGACGAAAGTTGCGGAGGTCAGGACGGTGGAGGCCGCGGCGGTGGAGGAGGCGGCGAGATCGGGGCCGGGACGGGCGCCCGGCGTCGGGCCGGTCTCGGTATCGGGGGTGTCCGGGCTGGTCACGGGGCCATTGTCGCCCGGCGGGGGCGACAGGGCGCCGGGTGGGCCGGGCGGGGGAGTGAGCATGGCTGGATTTCGTCGTTGCCGGCCGGGTTCCGGGCGAACGCGTGGCCGATGTGCGCCGTCAGCCCGAACTGCCGCTCGGGACCGGCGCCCCGGTGCCGGGGTGCCCGGCGGGCGTGGATTCCCCGGTGCCGGGGCGGTGCCCGCGCCGTCGACGTCGGACGAGGTCGATCAGGGACGGGCCTCCCTCAAGACACCACAGGACGATCACCGGGTCGCAGAGCGCGCAGCCCAGCGACGAGGTGGGGGCGAACGGGATGATGGGGTTGCCCTTGAAGGGGTGGACGACGTCCCACGCGGTGTGCGGCAGCCGGCCGATGCCGACGAACGCCCACGAACCCAGGCCACGGAACGCGACGTAGGCGATCAGCGCGGTGAAGGCGAACTCCCAGCCGCCCAGGCCGCCCCCGCCGAGGTGGGCGGCGCCCGCACCGGCGAGCACGACGGCGTTCAGGCGTCGCCGGTGCGGCTCGCGGACGAAGGGCATCAGCAGGGCGTGGAGAACACCGATGGCCAGGGGGGCGACGTACTGCATGGCGGGGCCTTCACCTGGGACGACCTGGGGCGACTCGCCACGCTGGAAGCCGGTGTGCCGCACCCCCAGGGGGTCGGGCGACAGCTTCCGACGGATTGTCGCCGGCCCGGTCCCGGCCCTCCTCCTCCCGCACGCGCGTGTGCCCGCGTGCGTCACTTGAGCCGGTCGCGGATCCGCTTCCGCATCGACGTCATCGTGAACCCGTGCGGGTCCACCTTTCCGGGCTGCCACTCCAGGTGCCCGATCACCGACCGCTCGTTCCAGCCATGGTGGCGGCAGACCGCGGCGGCGGCTCTCTCGATGGCCTCCAACTGCGCCGGGGGCCAGGGATCCTTCCCGTCGCCCAGGTTCTCGCACTCGAAGCCGTAGAAGTGCCGGTTGCCGTCGGTGTTCTGCTCGTTGTCCGCGGGCAGCCCCTTCTCCGCGATCACCGCGCGCAGGACATCGTCGTCGCCCAGGCCGGCGTGGTTGGCACGGCCGTAGCCGACGAGGTGAACCTTGCCGTCCTTGGTGATGACGCCGTGGCACAGAGGCCCCGGCAGGCCCGAGTAGCCCTTGCGGCACAGGTCCACGGTCCGGGCGCTGCCCTGGGTGACCGTGTGGTGGATCATCACGCCGTGCACCGGCCCCCAGGGGCCCTTGTGGTTGCGGTTGTGATCGCGCCAGTCGCCGACCTCGACGACCGTGAGGCCCTCCGCCTTCAGAGCGCTCAGGAACGCGCTCGCGGACATGGGTGGGGCCATGGGCCGCGCCTCCTTCTCGCAGCGCGACGCCTGCCGGTCGCAGCCGTCTCGTACCGGTGCTTGTACCTAAACGGAGCGAACGCAACCAATCGTTCGGTCTCTGTACGAGCCGATCCGGACAATGTTCGGCCCCGGGGATGCCGCTGAACGGAATCCCCATGAATGCCCACACAGTTGAAGATCCATTCCCGCTCATTCGGGTAATACCGCGAGCACGTTCCGTGAGGAAGGCTTTGCCGCGGAGACCGGCACCCGGCACGGATGGGTGCCGGTCACAACTGGGAGGGCAATTCTTTATGTCGGTAGGCGAAGAGGTCCGCACCGAGCAGACCCGGCAGCAGCAGAGCCTCGGCACGGCCGCGGCGCGGAACCTGGCCACCACCACCAAGTCCGTACCGCAGATGCAGGAGATCAGCTCGCGCTGGCTGCTGCGCATGCTGCCCTGGGTGGACGTGCAGGGCGGTACGTACCGGGTGAACCGGCGGCTGACATACGCCGTCGGCGACGGACGCGTGACATTCGTGAAGACCGGTGACCGCGTCGAGGTCATCCCGGCCGAGCTGGGGGAGCTGCCGGCCCTGCGGTCGTACGAGGACGAGGAGGTGCTCTCGGAGCTGGCCGCCCGCTGCCGGCAGCGGGAGATCGAGGCCGGACAGGTGATCGCCTCGTTCGGCAACCCGGCCGACGAGGTGTTCCTGCTGGCGCACGGCAGGGTCGAGAAGATCGGCACCGGCCCCTACGGCAGCGACGAGTCCCTCGGAGTCCTCGCCGACGGCGCCTACTTCGGCGATCAGGCGCTGCTGGACGAGGGCGCCATCTGGGAGTACACCGCCCGCACCCTGACCGCCTGCACCGTGCTCGTCCTGCCGCGTGACGCCGTCCAGCAGGTCGCCGAGCGAGCCGAGACACTGAGCGAACACCTCCAGCAGCAGCGCTCGGCTCCCAGCCGGCGCACCAACAAGTACGGCGAGCAGGAGATCGACCTCGCGGCCGACCACAGCGGCGAACCCGACATCCCGCACACCTTCGTCGACTACGAGGCCAGGCCCCGCGAGTACGAACTGAGCGTCGCCCAGACCGTGCTGCGCATCCACTCACGCGTGGCCGACCTCTACAACCAGCCCATGAACCAGACGGAGCAGCAGATCAGGCTGACCGTCGAGGCGTTGAAGGAGCGCCAGGAGCACGAACTCGTCAACAACCGCGGCTTCGGCCTGCTGCACAACTGCGAGTACGACCAGCGGATCCAGCCGCACGACGGCGTACCCGCCCCCGATGACCTGGACGAACTGCTCAGCAGGCGGCGCGGCACCAAGCTGCTCCTCGCCCATCCGCGCGCGATCTCCGCCATCGGCCGCGAGCTCAACAAGCGGGGGCTGGTCCCGGAGACCATCGACATGGCCGGCAACCGCATCCCCACCTGGCGGGGCGTGCCCATCTTCCCGTGCAACAAGATCCCGGTGACCGAGGAGCGGACGACCTCCATCATCGCCCTGCGTACCGGCGAGGAGGACCAGGGCGTCATCGGTCTGCGGGCCTTCGGCATCCCCGACGAGATCGAGCCGAGCCTGTCCGTGCGGTTCATGGGCGTCAACGAACAGGCCATCATCAAATACCTGGTCACGGCCTACTACTCGGCCGCGGTCCTGGTGCCGGATGCGCTCGGCGTCCTGGAGAACGTCGAGATCGGTCGCTGGCGGTGACCCTCCGGGATCTCTCGGCTCGCACGCCGCGTACCCGCCCACCCGGACGGGTACACCCTGGGAGTACGCGCGCGACGTCGGCGGAAGCACCACCTCCGCTCATCCTCCGAGACGGGTCCAGAGGTGAGTTCATGACGGATTCCATGACCGAGGCCACCACGGAGACGGAGGACGAGCACCGCCCCGCCGAGAGTCACGAGGCGACGATTCTGCTGGAGCGGGCGCGGGCCGAGGTCGACCCGGTGCTGCGGGCCGCCATCGGCTCGCTGCCCGGCCCGCTGCGCCGGATCGCCCGCTACCACTTCGGCTGGGAGCACGCGGACGGGACCCCGGCCACCGGCGGCTCCGGCAAGGCGATCCGCCCCGCACTGGTCCTCGCCGCGGCCTCCACCCTCGGCGGCCCCGCGGCACGGGCGACGGCCGTCCGGGCAGCCGCCGCGGTGGAACTGGTGCACAACTTCACGTTGCTGCACGACGACGTGATGGACCGGGACACCACCCGGCGCCACCGGCCCACCGCATGGACCGTGTTCGGCGATGCCGACGCGATCCTCGCAGGGGACGCCCTCCACGCCCTCGCCCTGCGGTTGCTCGCACAGGACGCGCACCCGTCGGCCCCGGCCGCGGTGGCCCGGCTCGCGGACTGCGTCGTGGAACTGTGCGCGGGGCAGCAGGTGGACACGGCCATGGAAGGGCGCGCTCCCGGCGAGGTCACCCTCGACGAGACGCTGTCCATGGCCGAGGCGAAAACGGGCGCGCTGCTCGGCTGCGCCTGCGCGCTCGGCGCGCTGTACGCGGACGCCGGGGCGGCGGACGTGGCGGCACTGGACGCGTTCGGCCGTGAGGCGGGACTGGCCTTCCAGCTGATCGACGACGTGATCGGCATATGGGGAGACCCGATGCGTACCGGCAAGCCCGCCGGCGCGGATCTGGCCGCCCGCAAGAAGTCCCTGCCGGTGGTCGCCGCGCTCACCTCCGGCACCCCGGCAGCATCCGAACTCGCCGCACTGTACGCGGCCCCGCATGCGGAGGAGGACCTGGAGCGCATCGCCCTGACCGTGGAACGGGCGGGCGGCCGCGACTGGGCGCAGGCCCAGGCTGCCGACCGCATGGTCCGGGTGATGCAGGAACTCGCCCGCGCGGTGCCGGACCCGGAGGCGGCGGGCGGACTGCTGGCCCTCGCCGAGTTCGTGACACGGCGCACCACCTAGGCAGGGCGGCCCGGGACACCGGGCTGCCCCAGGGGCGTGCGGGACCCTGGCCCCGTACGGCCACCGTGGTTTTGGCCCGGCGGCCCCGCACTTCCCTACGGATGCTGTTGGTTAAACCCTTCCGGCGATTCCGGGCCCTCGTGAGCCCGTGCCGGTGGCCCGGGGTGCTCCGGCCGCGGGCTGTGTCACTTTCCGGGAAAGTGACACAGCCCGCGGGACCATGCCCCCCGTCCGCCGGATTAGCCAACGGCGTCCCCCACGGGGTGCGGGGCCCGCCAACCTCGCGGTGCCCCCTGTCCCTGCCCCTGTTGCGGCAGGGACAGGGGGCTTCCGGCGGGCGGCTGTAGTCGCCCTCCCGTCGGGCATCGTCGTCCCGATAGGGTCAACCCCCGTACGATAGAAGAGGGTTGAGAAGGAGGGCGGGCATGGGTGTGGCGATCCGGACGGCTGGGGACGGGGACCGGGAGCTGCTGGTCCGGCTCCTGGACGAGGCGTTCCAGGACGACCCGGTCAGTGGCTGGGTCTTTCCGGGCACGGAGTACCGCCGTACGACGCACCACAGGCTGATGGGAGCTTTCACCGACATCGTGCTCGCCGAGGGACGCATCGACGTCACGGAGGACGGCGCGGCGTGCGCGCTGTGGATGTCGATGCCGGCGGACGACCACGACGCCGGGGGCCCGGCGGACGACGAGGGTCCGGCGCAGGTGCGCCAGGCCGTCGACCCGCAGAACGAGCGGGTGGAGATGATAGGCCGGCTGACGGCGGGCGTCCACCCCACCGGGCGGGCCCACGAGTACCTGTGGATGATCGGCGTGGCGCCCGGCCGTCAGGGCGAGGGGCTCGGCACCGCGCTCATCGGTTCGGTCCTCGACCGCTGCGACCACGAGGGGCTGCCGGCCTATCTGGAGGCGAGCAGTGTCCGCAGCCGCCTGCTGTACGAACGCCTCGGTTTCGCCCCGGCCGGTGAGCCTCTGCCGCTCCCGGACGGCCCCCACATGTGGCCGATGTGGCGCGAACCCCGCACCCCGTGACCGGCCGGCGCCCCGCCCGCGCCTGACCGGGCCCGGCTGAGCCCGATCGGGCCGGTTTTCTGTCCCATCAGGGACGTTCGGCCCTGGCTGCCGGCGTGCGTACCCGCTTCACTGGCCCTCGCGAGGACCGGTCGGCGAGGACTGTCAGGGGCGAGATGAGCACAACGGCGCGCGACAACGGGACGGCGGGCGACCAGGTGCCGGGCGGCGGGGCGGCGGGCAGGGAGATCGCGGCGGTCGGGCATGCCGATCTGACCCCGCACACACTCGCGCTGGTGGAGTCCGCGTTCCAGGAGCGGTTGGAGCAACTGGAGCAGCACGCCGAGCCGAGGCCGGTCATGGTGCGCTGCGGTGCGGGAGCGCCGCTGGCGTTCGGCCGGGCGGCGAGTGCGTCGGGCCGTCGCCTGGTCGTGGTCATCCCCACGTACAACGACGTCCCCGCCATGCCGCCCCGGCGCGACCGGATGGCCACCGGTGAACTGCTGAACCTCGCCGACCAGGCGCGGCTCCTGTCGTACGACCCGAACCACCGGGATTCCTGCGTCGGCGCGGACGAGCGGATGATCGCCACCAGCGGCCTGCTGCTGGCGGTCTGGGACGGCTCCCCATCCAACGGCCGTGACGCCACCGCCCACCTGGTGACGTACGCCCGAGCCCGGAACATCCCCGTGGAGATCGTGTGGCCCGCGGGAGCCGAACGCGGGGCGGGAGAGGCCCCGACCGCCCCTTCCGCCGCACTCCCCGTCAGGGAGCCCGCAGAACCGCCCGGCGCGCGCTATTCCTGAGTCCGTTCCTCACCTTGTTCCTCCGCCGTCTCCGGCACGATCGTCGCCACGATCCGGTCCACGAGCCCGTCCGGCACGCTCACCCCGGGCAGTACGCCGTCCAGGACGCCCGGCAGCGTCAGGTGCTCCAGGATCAGCCCGAGCATGGCCAGGTACAGCACCGCCACCGTCTCGTCGCCGCCCGGAAGCCCGGCGGCCCGCTGGAACTCCATGCCCTCCACGAGGTCGCCACGGACCGAGGCGGTGTAGGAGGCGAGCAGCCCGGGGCGCCGGGTGGCCTCCAGCCGCATCTCCAGCAGGGCCAGCCAGCCCGTGCGGTCACCGGTCGCACGCGCCATCAGGTCGTGCATGAACGCGGCGACGAGCGAGCGGTCCCGCGGCCGGGTCAGCAGCTCGGCGACGACCGCGGGGTCGGGCGCGAGCCGTATGTGCAGCCGGGAGTCGATCTGGCGCAGCAGGTCGTCCCGTCCGACGAAGTAGTTGGAGGCGGTGCCCACCGGCACTCCGGCCTGCGCGTCCACAGCGCGGAACGTCAGTCCCCGGGCCCCTTCGCGGGCGAGTACCTCGACCCCGGCATCGACCAGGGCCGTGCGGCGTTCAGGGTTGGCGACCATGTGGAGTCCCTTTCCTCACTTGCCTCGATGCCCGACCCGCGTCGGTAGACCCCTTGAAACCACTACAAATGAAGTACTACAACTGGAGTGGTTCATGGACGAGGCAGCCTACGGAAAGAGACCGTGTTGCGAAAGCTCACCTACTTCATCGCCTGCTCCATCGACGGATTCATCGGGGACCCGGAGGGCGACGCGTCGGCGATGATGCGCTTCGTCGACGAGGAGTTCCTCGCGTTCCTCAAGACGGAATACCCGGAGACCCTCTCCACCCACGGCCGCCGCCCGCTCGGCATCGACGACCTGCCGAACCAGCGGTTCGACACGATCGTCCAGGGCCGCGCAAGCTACGACATCGCCCTGAAGGAGGGCATCACCAGCCCTTACGCCCACCTGCGCGAGTACGTCGCCTCGCACACGCTGAAGGAGTCGCCCGACCCGAACGTCGAGATCATCGCCGACGATCTGGTGGGCCGGGTCCGGGAGCTGAAGGCCGAGGACAGTGGGCTCGGCATCTACCTGTGCGGTGGTTCCGTGCTTGCCGGTGAGCTGCTCGACGAGATCGACGAGCTGGTCATCAAGACGTACCCGATCGTGCAGGGCACCGGCATGCCGATGTTCGGCGCGGGCTTCTCGGTGACGGAGTTCGCCCTCGAGTCGGTGCGTACGTTCAAGAACGGGGTGCTGGTGCGCACGTACAGCAGGAAGCGCTGAACCGGCGTCGGGCCTACCCTGGGGGTTATGGGCAGCGACGAACCGGTCTGTCCCTCCTGCGGACAGCCAGTGGAGATGGTCGTCCGGCGTCATAAGACGCTGGGCATCTGGGTCCCGACCTGGGTCCCAGGAGCATGCGGCAACCCGGACTGCGACAGGAACCCCGGCCGCGAACTCGCCGATTCCCCCCGGCCCGAGCACACCGGAAGCACGGCCCGGGTGCCGGAAGCGGGTCCGGGCTGACCACCTGGGAACGGCTCCCGGTCACGCGGAACGCGCGAGCTGTTCCCGTACCCATTCAGGGTCGGGGTTGACGGGGAGCCGGCCTGCCACGACGACCGTGGGCACGGTCTCGTTGCCGTCGTTGGCAGCCCTCACGGTCGCCGCGCCGGCGGGGTCGCGCCAGATGTCGACCCAGTGCAGCCGACGGGCGCCCCGGCCCAACCGGATGCGCAGGCGCAGACAGGAGACGCAGCCCGGCCGCCAGAAGACGATTGGCCGACCGTCGGCCTCGCTGCGGCTTTGCGCCTCCAGTGCGCCGATCGACCTCGGGAAGATCAGCGGCGAGTTCACGCCTGCGAGCAGCGCGAACAGCAGGAGGAGTGCCACGGCCCTGCCGGGGCTTCCCCTGAGGGTCAGCCCTGTCGCGACGACTGAGCCGCTGAGCACAAGCGGCATCGGCAGGATCCACACGCGCGTCATGGTGAAGCAGGCTGTCGATGAGCCGGCGCCTGCCGTGCGGGGGGACGGTTTCGTCTCTGTCCGCCGTCGCCGAAGACGACCGCACCCGGCCGTCAGGGGCGCCGGGGTGGTGGCGGTCTGCGGGCCGGGTGCGGGCGGGGGACCTGGCGATGGGAGGAGACATCGCGGGTCGGTACAACTTGACCGGTGGGTCAGGCCTTCTTGGTCTCCTAGTAACGGGCCGGGTCGGGGGCCTGCAGGGATCTTCCCTGGGGGTCGCTGACCTGGCCTTTTGCCGATTGCTGGCGATGGGGTGCGACGGTCTTGAACGGATGTCCTGCGGACTGTGTGCGGACTGCTGTCCCGTCCGGGGGCAGACGTGGCTGATGCCGGACCGCTCGGGGCCGGAGCGCACCTCCGTTACCCCCGGTTAACCGCTCTCAAGGGCGTGCCTGAGCGCAAGGACTGGCTTTGTCCCGGCTCGCCACTGGGCGCCGGGGGCCAGGTCCCGAGGCAGGAAAGTACCTGGTCAGCCACGGCTTTTCGGGCCAGCAAGCGGAGTAGTGTGAAGACACCGGGAGTTCTTCGCGCACCGGCTCCGCTGTGGGTGCCGTTTCTGGTGATTGACAACGCCGGGCCGCCCCACGAGCCCGGGGGCAGGTTCGCGCCATGACCGTGATCATCGACCGTACGGCATCGAGCAGGCGCGCACCGTCGCTGCCCGCTCGCCTGTGCCTGACGCCCGCGCCGGGCGGGCTGGACGGCATGTGGTGGCCTCGCTCCCGTGCCCTCACCCGTGAGCTGCCGGACTTGACAGCCGCACTGGGCGACCTCTGGGGCCGCATCACAGGTGTCACGGTGAACCCGGACCACTGGCCCGTCATCCCGAGTTGGGTGTCCGGCGCCGGGCGCACCGTGCGTGTGGGCTGGTCCACCGAGGAGCAGGACCCGCACCGGATGACCCTTTTTTCCACCAGTGGCCGCCGGGACGTGCTGGTGGTTCCGCCGGAAACCGGTGTGGATGCCGCCGCACGGCTGATGGCCGGTGACGGCATCGATGCCCCGGGCCGGGAGGAAGCAGCAGACAGGATCGATACCCGAAGCAGGGAAGAAGCGTGGGAGACCGACGGCGGGGCAGGTCCGCCGTCGTCCCTGCCCCGGCCCATCGGCTCGACAGGGCGTTCGCCCGCCGGTCAACGGAGGTGAGAGGACCATGACTGTCATCGCCGTGGCCGCACTGCTCGTTCTGATCGCCATCGGAGTCGCTCTGATCCACCGGCTCAACGCTCAGCACGACGGACGGATCGCTGCCTTCCACTACAGCGATGCTCTGCCGGGGATCGGCCGCCGGACCCGGAGGCACCGCCGGCCGACGGTGGACGCGACCGCCCTGGCACGCCCCACCGCGACAGCGACCGCGGATGACATCGACTTCGGCCCGACCGGGGGCCGTAGAGGACGGCATGTCATGGGGATACTGCGTGAGCGGAAGACGTACCGCGAGAAGATCATGCGGGCTCTGTACCAAGCCGCCGAGGGCAATCGTCTCCTGGGCGTCGACGGGGCGAAGCTCCGCACCGATCTCGGCATCCCTGAGCAGGATCTGGCCGCTGCCTGTACGTACCTGGCGGGCAAAGGCTGGGTCGTCGTCGACTGGGGGAGGGGTGACACGCCCGCAAGGATCACGTTGACGCACCAGGGGATTCGGCAGATGGAGACAGAAGAGAAAGAGCGTGACTGAGCCGCCGTCCGTAGAGACCGTGCGGCCGCAGGGCGTGCGACCGGCATACGAAGGACGGGCGGACACCATGACCGACTCCGACACCTCCGACACTCCCAGGTTGCTGCCGGACGCCGTCCACCAGCCGGTGAGCCCCGGGACGGCTCTGCTGAGACTGGAGACGACACACGCGCGTGAGGGAATCCTGGACGGTGCCTGGTGGCCGCGGTCCCGGGACATCGGTGCCGAGCTGCCCTCGCTGATCACCGCGTTGACCGAGCATCTCGGACCCGTCACCCGCGTCGGTCTGGACGCCAGCGCCTGGGACGAACTGCCGACACGGCTGGTGATCGACGGCCGAGTCGTGCACATCGACTCCTTCCCGGTCGGTGACGACACCGTCCTCATCACCCGAGGCGACCGGGACCATTTCTCCCTGCTGGTAGTACCGCCGGACACGATGCCTGACGCGGCACGCGCCGCGATGGCCAGGGCCGTCCGGGCCGACAACGTCACCGGGGCCGAACAGATCCTCATCGACACGCCGTCTCCGCCGAACTGACACCTCCGTCGCAGACCGGATCTCCGGAAGTCGGGACGCTAGATACGGGCGAACTTCTCGGTCTGCTCGGCGAACTCCTGAGCCGTGGCGCTGCTGACCGTGGGCTGGGTGTCGCGGATCGTGGCCAGGTAGTCGTCCGTGGTGGGCAGGGTCCGGGCTCCGGTGTCGAAGGTGCGCTCGAACTGGGCCTGGGAGACAGTACGTGCCACGTGGGCGATGTCGGCGGGGGTGAACCCCTCGCTGGCGGACGAGAGTGCCGCGCTGTCGGCCTGGGCGCCCGCTCGGGCCAGGTAGCTCCTCCACAGTGCGGTCCTGGCGCTGTGGTCGGGAGGGCCGATGGGCAGCACGTAGTCGAAGCGACCGTGCCGCAGGAAGGCCGGGTCGAGGGTGGTCACGTTGTTCGTGGCGCAGACGAGCAGCCGCCCGTCCTGGGTTCGGAACCGGACGATCGCCTTGAGCAGCTCGTTGACGACGCCGACCGCGGTCGCGTCCGCACCACTGCGTTCACCGGCGACCTCCTCGACCTCGTCGATGAAGACCAGGACGTGGTCGAGCTGGGCGATCTCGTCGAAGCGCCGGCTCAGCCCGCTCGCCAGACCGTACTCGGCAGCCAGACGTGCGGGGAACAGTTCGAGAAAGGGCCAGCCCAGGCGGCCGGCGATCGCGTGCGCGAACGTACTCTTGCCGGTCCCGGGCGGACCGAACAGCATCACCGCTCGCGGCAGTTCCACACCGTGCTGGGCGGCCAGTTCGGGATGGGCCAGTGGCAGGACCAGGCGGCGCTCGATGAGCTGCTTCTCCCTGTGCATGCCCGCGACCTTCTGCCACAGTCCCCCGGGCGGCAGCTCCGCCCCGAGCGAGGAGAGCATGCTGACCTCCTGAGGAGTCACCGGCCCGCGCTTCTCGAAGACGACCATGCCCGAGCGGGCGCCGAAGCCGCAGTTGTGCAGAGCGGCGGCACCGGTCTCGCCCTCGGGCAGGACCGCGTGCACCGCGCGGACGCCACCGGCGAAGAGCCGGTGCTCCAGGGCGGTGATCAGGTCGCTGCCCAGCCCCCGGTGCCGCCAGGCAGGTGCCATGCAGATGCGCAGGATCCATGCCCGGTCGCCCTCCACTCTGCTCACCGCGGCGCCGACCACCACCTCGTCCGCTGTGGCCACCACCGCAGGGTGGAGGGCTTGAAGGGCCGCCACGGCGTCCGAGAGCGGGAAGAGAGGCGGCTCTTCGGCCGTGCTGCTCTCCGCATCGACGCGGATCACCGCTTCGAGATCGTCCTGGGAGTAGTCTCTGACACGCCACCCCGTCATCATCAACTCCGCGTGTTCGGCCGTACTCCCATCATCAGCCGATGCATGGAGTGCGCGCGCGACAGGTGCCGGCCGTGAGTCCGATCAGTCGGCGCCGCGCCACTCGATGAGCAGGAGCGTCGCGTCGTCCATCGTGCTCCCGCCCCGTGCCCGTTTGAGTGTGTGGGAGAGGGAACGGGCCACGGCCCGGATTTCATACGCCGTACGTTCGATGCGGTCCACCCAGCCGATGAGCTGTTCCTCACCAAATTCCTCACCACCGGCATCGTGCTCCTCGATCAACCCGTCGGTGAAGCACATGATCCGGTCTCCGGGGGCGAGGGTCAGTTCATTGATCCGGGGCTCGTGACCGCCGAAGCCGACAGGGAGCGTCGTCGGGCCGCGGAGCCGCCGGACAACACGGTGTCCGCGGATCAGTAGGGGGGCGGGATGTCCCGCGTTGACCCACTGGACACGGCCCGTCATTGTGTCGAGCCGCATCATCTGAGCGGTCACGAAGTGGTCGGGGCCGAACTGCTCGGCGATGGCCCGGTCCATGAACGCATAGATCTCCGACAGGCCGACGCTGATCCGCCGGGCATGCCGGTAGGCGCCGATGGCCACCGTGGCCATCGTGGCGGCGTCCAGGCCGTGCCCCATCGCGTCGACCATGGCCACATGCAGCACGTCACCGTTGAGGGCGTAGTCGAAGCTGTCGCCGGCCACGTCATAGGCGGGCTCCAGCATTCCGGCCAACATGACCCGAGGCGTGGACATGGCCAGCGGCGGCAGCAGTGACCATTGGATTTCCGCCGCCACACTCATCGGTTCTCTGCGCCGGACCTGGAAGAACAGATCGGTGTACCCGTGCTTGGTCACCAGCATGTCGGCCACCAGAGCGGCGATCCTTCGCAGCAGCCGCCGGTCATCGTCGTCGATCCCGTCCAGAGTGACGGCCAGGACGCCCACCTGGTCGCCGCCGTCCAGCAGAGGCGAGTAGACCCGTACACCATCGGCCTGAGGCACCTCGAGACGACGCGCCACCTGGAAGGCACGACCGGCATCGGAGCCGTCGATCGGCTGCGGATCCCCGGCCGTCAGCCCGTCGCCCGGCAGGGGCACGAGCCACACCTGACCGTAGTCCTGCAAGAAAACCGAGGTCTCGCGGCTACCGAGCCTGTCCACCTGCTGCGCAACGAGCGGACCGAGCAGATGCGGCGGCAACTCGTGTCCCTGGTCCAGCAGAGCCCCCAGAAGCTCCTCCCCGAACCCCTCCGACCGGCCCGTGCCCCCTCCACTGCCCTGCCGCTCACTGCCCGTCATCGCCGTGGCCACGGTGGACGCTCGGATGGCTCCTCACGAAGAAACTGTGCACACGAACTCCCGACGCAGCCTGACCGACCAGAGCAGCGTGCGACCGCCGCCCGATCCACCCGGGCCATTGCTCCCATCCCGTCGCCACGACCGGGCCACCAACCTGTGGTCGCTGGCCCTGCTCTCGTTCGGCGAGAGCTGACACAACCTCTACCACGCCGACCCCACCTGCGCCCGGCACGGCGTCGACCGCGGTCGGATCGACTTCTCCGTCGCGTTCATCCGCCTCCTCGAACGCCTCGGCTGGGTCTACGACGTGCGCTGGCCGACTGCGGCCTGCATGGCCGCCCGCCGGACCTGACCCCGATCACCAGGAGTGACGTCGACCGGCGACGGCGTGTCCCATCGCGCCGAGGACCCACAGGATGGATATCCCGGTGACGAAGCCGACGACGAGCAGAACGATGCCCAGGATGGTCATGACCTCGCCCTTGAGGAGCAGTGTCGGTTCCCCTGTGAACTGCGAAAGACCGCAAGGGGGTGGACACGGGAATGGTCGGCCTCCTCCTTACTCCGCGCGGTGTGGTTTGTGGCGGGCGACCTGTAGTCGGGTCTCGGTGGGCATGTCAGGGAAGCCGGTGGACCGATGGGCGGTTCGGAGTGGGCCTTCGCAGAGGGCATCGAGGGCGGCACGCCGGGACTGGGCCGGGCCCTTCGCCGGGAGGCGGGGAACCGGGCCGGGTCCTCACCGCTGCCTCCGTCCGCGGACGTCGAGGTCGCCCTGCACGACGAGGCCGACGATCAGCCCCGCCGTCCCCAGGGCCAGAACCAGCAGAAATGCCCAGAAGCCGCCGAAGTAACCGGCGAAGCCCAGGGCCATCCCGGCCGCGAGGCCCGTCGTCGCTGTGTTCATCATGCACTCACCCGTCTCGCGAGCGTCATCCGCGTGATCAGCCGCTTACGCCGGGACGCGGCGGTGGCGGTGGTCACGGCGGATCACCTCACGCGGCCCTCG
>NZ_JBHSOA010000052.1:0-3073 GCF_042655885.1 Streptomyces chlorus | reverse complement strand
CCCGCACACTACGCCGCCGTTTTATTTACTGCCTTTGAGGAACCTTGCACTAGTAGTGCTTGGTCAGGTCGGCGTTGATGGTGCGTGTCCTGTGGGTCCGGTGTGTCGTTGAAGATGCGTGACTCCGGAGGAAATTGCATCTGTGCGGGACGAGTTGGAGGACTTCGCGGCGGAGGTCTTCGAGCCGTTCGCGAGGAACGATCAGCGTCGGTGGGGGCAGGTCTACCTGCGCGGACTGCTCACCGACGGGCAGCGCAAGTCGGTCGAGCCGATGGCTGCCCGGCTGGGTGAGGACGGGAACCGACAGGCCCTGGCCCACTTCGTGACGTCGAGTCCGTGGGATCCGGCGCATGTGCGGGCCCGGCTGGCCTGGAAGATGGAAGCGGCGATCCGGCCGAAGGCGCTGATCTTCGACGACACCGGCTTCCTCAAGGACGGCACCGCCTCGGCGTGCGTGTCGCGACAGTACACCGGCACCGCCGGCAAGGTCACCAACTGCCAGGTCGGCGTCTCCCTGCACCTCGCGTCCGATCATGCCTCGGCGGCCATCGACTGGCGGCTGTTTTTGCCCGAGACCTGGGCGCCCGCCTCCGCGAAGGCGGATCCGGCCAAGGTCGCCCGCCGCACCGCCTGCGGCATCCCCGAGGACGTCGGGCATGTGGAGAAGTGGCAGCTCGCCCTGGACATGCTCGACGAGACCCGCTCGTGGGGCATCGAGGTGCCGCTGGCCGTCGCGGACGCCGGATACGGCGACGCGGCGGCCTTCCGGCACGGCCTGCAGGCCCGCGGCCTCCACTACGTGGTGGGCATCTCCACCACGCTCTCGGCCCAGCCCGGCGACGCCGTGCCGGTGACCCCGCCCTACAGCGGGAACGGGCGTCCCGGTGGATTTCAAGTCCAGTGAGACGGTTGTGACGCTATGAGGTTTGTGGTGCGGGTTCCCTGCGCTTGGCCGGGTCGTTGATCCAGGCCGTCTGGGGTATCTCGGGTGGTCTGGGGCGACGGCCGAAGCGTTCGGGATGACGGGCGTATGCCTCGGCGAGGGTGACCCCGCGCTGATCGCGGATTTCCTCGGCGGTCCCGAAGTGGACGGAGGCGGGGGTGTGCCAGCCGATACCCGAGTGCCGGTGCTCGTGGTTGTAGTGCGCGATGAACGCGTCGAACCACTCGCGGGCGTGGGCCAGCGAATCGAACCGTTCGGGATAGTCCGACATGTACTTCGTGGTCTTGAACTGGGCCTCGCTGTAAGGATTGTCGTTGGAGACCTTCGGCCTCGAGTGGGACCGCGTCACGCCCAGATCGATCAGCAGTTGGGAGACCTTCTTCGACGTCATCGAGGTGCCGCGGTCCGCGTGCACGGTCTGGGGCACGATGCCGTTGCGGGCGATGGTCTCGCGGATCAACTCCTCGGCACGCACCGCCGATTCGGCTCGCTCGACGGTGTGGCCGACGATGTACCGGCTGAAGATGTCGATGATCACGTAGGCGTGATACCAGACGCCCTTGACCGGTCCGGCCGCCTTGGTGATGTCCCAGGTGAACACCTGCGAGGGCCCGGTGGCGACCAGCTCGGGCACCGCCCTGGCAGGATGGGTGGCCTGCCGCCGACGCTCACCGGACTGGCCCTGCTCGCGCAGGATCCGGTACATCGTCGAGACAGAGCAGTGGTAGCGCCCGGCATCCAGCTCGCGGGCCCAGATCTGCGCGGGCGCCAGCTCGGCGTACTCGTCGCCGTTCATCAACTCCAGTACCGCAGCCCGTTCTTCGGCCGTCAGGGCCGACGGCTGGACCTGCAGGGCACGTGCCTTGCGCGGTGGTGCCGGCCGGAGACGGCGGTAGTGCGTGGCGCGGGAGCGGCCGGTCAGCCGGCAGGCGGCGGTGGTGCCCAGCTGAGCCTCGACGCCGACGAACGCCTCGTCCACGACCGGGTCGGCGGCAGGCTTCAGTCCGCGCTCTCGGAGATCATTTCCAAGAGCGCGGAAGCTTTTCCCATCACCTCGAGTGCGGCCTTGTTCCGGGCCAGGTCCTTCTGCAGCCGCTCCACCTGCTGCCGCAGCTTCTCGTTCTCCACCTCCGCGGCAGACTTCTTCGCGCGGGCCGGGCTCGTCTGGCGGTCGACCAGGTTCTCCAGGGCCCCGGCATCCCGGGCGGCCCGCCACTCCTTGACATGCGAGTGATAGAGCCGTTCCCGGCGCAGGACCGCCCCCTTCTCGTTCCTGGGGGCGGCGTCGTACTCGGCGACGATCCGCAGTTTGTACTCCGAGGTGAAAGTGCGGCGCTTCGGCCTCGGTGCCGGGTCGGACCCGACGGGTTCTATGCTGGGCATAAGGGACGGTTCTCCTGTCGTGCCCTCTCAGGCTAACCCCGCAGAACGGGATGTCTCACCCAAGGCTGACAGAGAGGGTCCGCCGGTGGCGAAGTACCCCGACCCGCCCCGATCGGTGAAAGAGCTGGTCATCGCGGCGGGCCGGAAGGCCGCCCGGCCGGTCCAGTGGCGGGAGGGATCCCGGCCCGGCGCCGGGCGCTCCGGCCACAAGCGGATGTACTCCCGCTTCGTGGCCCTGCGGATCCGGCCCGCCGGACGCGAGATCCGCCACGCCGCCGACGGCCCGGAACTCCCGGAATGCCGGCTGCTGGCCGAGTGGCCCGCCACCGAACCCGAACCGGTCCAGTTCTGGCTCTCCGACCTGCCCGCCGACACCCCACTGACCACCCTGGTCCGCCTCGCCAAACTCCGCTGGCGCATCGAACACGACTACCGGGAGATGAAACAGGCCCTGGGCCTGGCCCACTTCGAGGGCCGCACCTGGACCGGCTGGCACCACCACGTCACCCTCGTCTCCGTCGCCCACGCCTTCTGCACCCTGCAACGACTGGCCCGAGCCCCAAAAGACACGGCGCCGGCCTGAGCCTCTACCAAGTCGTCCGCGAGCTACAGACCCTCCTCGCAGCCTGGACCGGCGCCTGCCCCACCTGCCACCGCGACATACCCTCACTCACCCCGACCTGACCAAGCACTACTAGTGCAAGGTTCCTCAAAGGCAGTAAATAAAACGGCGGCGTAGTGTGCGGG
>NZ_JBHSOA010000051.1:188453-232381 GCF_042655885.1 Streptomyces chlorus | reverse complement strand
CCGCATCCGCTACCAGCAAGAACAGGCCCTCGCGGCATAACGAAAATGTGTCCATGATCACGGGGAAACTTCACTGCGCATACTCCAGCATGCTTGCCGTATGTCCTCAACGACTCGCATCACCGTCACCCTGCCCAGCAACCAGGTGACGGAGCTCCGCAAGCTCACGGGCAACGCTTCCGGCTACGTGGCGGAAGCGGTCGCCCGCCAGATCCGGCGCCTGACCGAGCCAGGCTGGTAGGCCCTCGCAGCCACCCTCACCGACACGGAGAGCGCCGGCCACGATCCGGCGGAGGCTGCCGAACGGCGGGAGCTGGGCACCGCCGACTCGATCAGTGACGTGCTGGTGTGGCGGCTGCGCCGCCTGGCCGACCTGCCCGCCGATGCCACCACCATGCCCGACCACACCCTCTGCCGGCGTGCTGTCTCGCCTGCCCCGAGCCGAGACGATCGGCCCCGCAGGATGCGGTGATGCAGCACATACGCCGGTGCCGGATGGAAGTCGGATCCGACGTGGCGCTGAGATGTGCGGGTCGCGTCTGTATCTCGTTCGCGTTGAAACGCCGACGTGTGGGCCAAGCGGCCGTGCCGGGAACAGCCGGTCCGGGCGGCGCTGTTGCATCGACCGAGGCGCCGGCGCCGCGCGGGCGGGGGACACCGAGACCACAAGGTCGTCCGCCCCACCAGGATCCGGGCCCCAGAATCGCGGTACGCCCGCCGCGCTACTTGGACCAAGACGTATCTCTGCAGAAGGACTGTTTCATGACTGACCGGCCCTTGACGCTCATGGCAGTACACGCCCACCCCGACGACGAGGCCACCGGAACCGGAGGGGTCCTCGCGCGGTACGCGGCGGAAGGCATCCGCACGGTTCTCGTGACGTGTACCGACGGCGGTTGCGGTGACGGGCCGGGGGGTGTCAAGCCGGGCGATCCCGGGCATGATCCGGCGGCCGTCGCCTTGATGCGCCGTCAAGAACTCGAGGCGAGCTGTGACGTCCTGAAGGTCAGCGAGCTGGAGATGCTGGACTACGCCGACTCCGGGATGATGGGCTGGCCGAGCAACGACGCCCCCGGATCCTTCTGGCAGACCCCCGTCGAGGAAGGCGCCGCCCGGCTTGCGGAACTCATGCGGCACTACCGACCCGATGTGGTCGTCACCTACGACGAGAACGGCTTCTACGGTCACCCCGACCACATCCAGGCCCACCGCATCACGATGGCGGCGCTGGAGATGACCACGCTGACACCGAAGGTGTACTGGACCACGATGCCCCGCTCGGGGATGCAGCGGTTCGGCGAAATCATGCGCGAGTTTCATGAGGACATGCCGGAGCCGGATCCTGCCGAGGCCGCCGCGATGGCTGAGATCGGCCTCCCTGACGATGAGATCACCACGTGGGTGGACACCACCGCGTTCAGCAGTCAGAAGTTCGATGCGCTGGCCGCGCACGCCAGTCAGGGCGAGAACATCTTCTTCCTCAAGATGGGCAAGGAGAAGTTCGGTGAGTTGATGGGCAAGGAGACCTTCGTACGTGTCAAGGACGCCACCGGCGCCGCCGTACCCGAGAACGATCTCTTCGCCGGACTGCGCTGATCCACCCGTCCGACCGGCGGCCGGGAAAGCTCATCGGCCGCACGGCGCAATCGAGCGGGACACACAGAGTCGCCGTCCGTCGCGAGCTTTCCAGCGCGGTCAACCTCGGTGACCGAGCTGTCACACGTGACCTCGGCGACGAGCAGCGCCCCGTACGGCTCCTCGCCGAACTACGCGGTCGTCGTGACTTTGCGCGGACACTTCGAGCGTCGTGAGACTTGGACATACTTCTCTGACAGTGCCTCCGCGATACCCCAGCTGGGCCACTCGTATGCAGCTGCAACGTCACATCAACAGCTGGTCTCCGTACGAGGCAGCCCATGCGCGGTTGCACCGTCAGCAACGCCGGCCTCTCCCCTCTCGAGGTTCCGTGCCCTCCGCGTGCCCGTAGAGACGGAAAACCACGGTCGACAAAAGCGTCTGATGCGCATTCCAGTCGGTTGGCAGGAGGCCATGGACGACCTCATCGCGTTGGCCTGGTCATTGATCGCAGGAAATCTCAGCCAACCATTCCGGGGTGTAGCACTCAGCGAACGACCACTTCTGGTCCGAGTAGCGGTCATCCGCGCTGTCGGTGTACACCTCAAGCGTGGCTTGCGGCGTCAGGCGGTAGTACTCGCGAATCGGGTCACCCTCCACAGTGGGAAAAGCCACCTTCAGTTCTGCGCCCTCACCGCTCTTGAGGGCTCGCCGGAGGCAAGCGATTTCCCGAACCGCCTGCTCCTGCATCTCCTCACCCTGAGCCAAGCTCACCTCGCCACAGCTTGAAAACTCAGTTCTGGACTCCCATCGGTCCTTGACCGGATCGTCCAGCACGCCGCAACCTCCAGCCACCAAGGACACGGCCGCCATCGCGACGAGCCGCGCGCGGGCCGAAACAGCCGCCACGCAGCGACGACGAGTGCTGCTCTCACCTGTCGTCCGCACCAGGTCCACCGACCCCACCCGTCGCAATTGGTCCGGCACGTCGTCGTCGGAGTACAGGGGCAGACCCGTCTTCGCTCCCAAAGCCCCTCCCCGAGCCCAATACTTGATCGCGGCTGCACCATACCCGCCGGCTCCGAGATGAGACGCAGGTTCGAATCCTGCCGAGTGCACACAGAGGAGAGGCCCCGGCGAGATCCGGGGCCTCTCGCGTTTCGGGGGCGTGCAGCAGCGGGCTCCGACTGCTCGGTGCCGCTGCCGCCCATCGCTTCGGACAGCTTGCCGAGCTCGGCGTGGACCTCCTCCGTCATGGCGATCTGCGCGTGCCGCCCCCCGGAGCCGGGGGCACCAGCCAAAAGACCCCGGACCGATCATGGTCCGAGGCCTTCCGTCTGCGGGTCTGACATGCCCTCAGTCAGCGGCCTTGGCGATGATGCGATCCATCTCCTCCTGGCCAAAGGCCCGCAGAGTCGTGGTACGGACGTTGCCCACTCCGCCGAGCTGCAGGAGCGCCGCGGTGGCGGTTTCGTCGTCGGGCGCCTCAACAACAGCCACGAGGTCGTACGGGCCGACGGTCCAGTAGATGTTCAGGAGCTTCGCCCCGAGCTTCTGTACTGCTGAGGCGAAGGTCTCGGCGCGCTTCGCGGTGTCCTTGTAGTTTCGGACCCCTTGATCGGTCCAGTTCAGCAACGTGACATACGTCGGCATAGCCCTTCACCTTCATGAGGCAACACATTACGAGGCTAATCCTGGGCGTAACATTCGAAACATGCACAAGGTGCGCAGCCGAATGAGCTCGAACGAGGGCGGGGCGCAACCTCCCGCGTATGACTGCGTCGCGGAACAACGCGTTCAGTGCTCCCACACATCCGGGCCGCCCTCACGCCACTCGATCAGCCCGGACTGCCGCACCCAGTCATCGTCGACGTCCTCCAGACCCGCGAAGCGCAGGAACTCTTCGATGGGCTTGGCGCTGACTATGGCGCCGGCCTGACACTGAGCCGGGAGGGGGCACGGTGTGATGCGCCGGCTGCGTGGTGACCCCGTAGCCTGGGGGTCCCTGGCCCGGATGCCACAGGGAGCACTTCCAGCCGATAATCCGGGGCGAAGAAGTCGTGCTGTCGGGGGCAGTTGGTCTGGGACGCCTCCCAGCGCCGCGACCACACCACCGCGAAGACCTACTACGAGCAGAGCGCCGACCTCGCCCGCCACCTACGGGACACCACGCTCGAAGCCCACGCCTTACTGCGCACCTGCTACGTCGCGCTGTACGGCGCCCGCGACGCGCAGGCCGGGCTCGCGCTCGCGGAGCAGGCAGCCGAAACCGCCGAGCGCACGAGTCCCGCCCTGACCGGGCTGGCACTCCTGCATGTCGCCGAGGCACACGCCATACTGCGGTCGACCTCGGACTGCGAACGCGCGCTCTCCAGCGCAGAACGCCAACTCGCCCACGCGGACGGCAGCGACGCCGCCGCCGACCTGGTGTCACCAACCCAGTTCGGGCGCCTCGCAGGCTCCTGCTACCTCTCCCTCGGAGACCACCGACGGGCCGAAACCCTGCTGACCAGCACGGCGGAGAAGCTACGAGACAGGCGAAAGTCACGCGCGATCGTGCTGGGGAACCTTACGCTCGCCCGTATCCGTCAACGCGATGTCGAGGCGGGAGTGGCCAGCCTCACCGAAGCCATCGCCGAACTGGAGACCACACGCGGAGGCGGAGGCATGAACATCGTCTTCGGAGCCGCCCGCGAACTGCACCCCTGGCGACAGGAACCCCTCGTCGCAGAGGTCCACGACAGACTGCTCAGCTTGATGACGGCAGCGTAGGAGAGAGAAGGAGACACCGATGGCAGCCAACTCCCTGGACCGCGCCAAGCAAGCGGTACGCACGCAGGTCTGGGATGCCCTGACCGCCGCGGACGCCGTCCACGACCTCTCCGTCCACGGCCGCATCCCCCACTTCAAGGGCGCCGAGGAAGCCGCGGCCCGACTCGCGGGGCTCCCGGCCTGGCAGCGCGCGAGCGTCGTCAAAGCCGTACCGGACAAGGCCCAACTCCCGGTCCGGGCGAGGGCCCTGGAGGAGGGAAAAACCGTCTACATGGCGGTCCCGAAGTTGGCCACCCCCAAGCCCTTCTACCTCCTCGACCCGGCCACCCTCACCGTCCCACCCACCGAGGCCGCAGCCAGCCGTACCGCTGCCACGATCGCCCCCACCGTTGAGGTGGACGCCCTTCGCCCCCTGGACCTGATCGTCCTCGGCAGCGTCGCCGTCAACCGCGACGGCGCCCGCATCGGCAAGGGCGCCGGCTACTCCGACATCGAGTTCGCCCTACTCACCGAGGCCGGTCTGGTGACGCCGGAGACCATCGTCGTCACCACCGTCCACGCACTCCAGGTGGTCGAGACCCCGATCCCCACCACCGAGCACGATGTCGGCGTCGACCTGATCGTGACCCCCGACAAGACCATCACCTGCCCGAACCCCCATCGCCCATCAGGAGTCGACTGGTCGGCCCTCACGGCGGAGAAGATCAACACGATCCCGGCGCTCATGGCTCGCCGGGGCACCTGACCACCAAAGCGGGAAGCGTCCGATCCCACACCACGAACTGAGTTACAACTTTCTCCACTGGTTCAAGGCAGCTCGCCCCGCTCACCGAGCGCCCCGCCCCCGGCCGGCCCTGCGCTCCTGTCTCCGCCCGCTCCAGCCCGGCCGCGCCCGTGCCGCGCGCACAGCAACCAGCCGCCTGATCCCAGAGAAGAGGTACGTCGCGGCTGGGGCGGTCGGCTCCACGGCTTTACACCGTGTTCTATGTGGTGAGCCGCTACCTGCGATTCTCCGCTGGTAGGGGGCTCTGGGTGGGCCTGGTCTGTTGATGAATGACGGCCCGAAGCTTCTCGCGTCACTTCCGCGCGGCCTTGGCGTTGCGGCCGTGTGACGCGTCATGGCGTGTTCAGTGAGCTGAGCAGCGAAAGCTCGGCACCTCGCAGCTCCTCGGCAGCGGTCAGTGGAAAGAGGCTCGGGTTCCAACGAGTGAATTTAGCCGTCCGCGAGTAGCGGCCGGTGTGACAGCGGGAAGTCCCTTGCACACCCGACAAGCGATGGGCAGGAAGCATCCCTATGCCGAAGTTCCTCATCCAGGCCACCTACACGCCCGAGGGCACCAAGGGGCTGCTCAAGGAAGGCGCGAGCGGCCGTCGCGCCGCTGTCGACCAGGTCGTCACCGGCCTCGGCGGGCAGGTCGAGGCCATGTACTTCGCCTTTGGGGAAGACGACATCGTGCTCATCGTCGACTTCCCCGACCCGGTCTCCATGGCCGCCGTCAGCCTCACGGTCAAGGCCGGCGGAGCCCTCCACACCCGGGCCACCCCTCTCCTCACCCTCGACGAGATCGACGAGGCCGCCCGCCGACAGGTCGCCTTTCGCGCCCCCGGCACGTGAACCCCGGAGGCGGGGACACATCTGCTCTTCGTAGCTGAACACCTCTGAAGCCGACCGCGCGTCCAAGACCGGGGCCATGAGCACTGACAGTGCACTCGACCTCCATGGCCCCGGCCACTGGCGCGATGCTCACCCCGCACCACAGCCGCACCGGATCGAGCGGGGAACAGCCGGGAATCACGGTGGAAGCAAGCGCCGCCGACGAGGCCGCAGCTCAGCGATTCTCCCGGGTCAGCGCCTGATCCGGTCGCAAGCGATCGCAGCTTCCCAAGCTGATAGCTCTGGACGTCAGCGCCTGGTCACTGTCAACCATCGGCCAGCAGGCACTGAGCGGTCCCGGACCGGCCACGGGCCGCCTCGGAGAATCGCATACGCAACGTCTGCCGAACAGTTCCTCACGGCACCCGCCCCCCACACGGTCTCCGCCGACCTGCGGACGCCGACGGATGCCACCGGGGCAAGGTCGTGCCCAATTTCGTGACGCCCAAGGCAACCGATCACGGGAGCCGGGCACGGGAGCACCGGCGTCCGGCCGCGGTCACCACCCGGCAGGAGCAACGTCCTCGTATATACTTGACGGCACTCAATATATCCATGGAGGTGCATCAATGACTCGCACCGTAATAGACCTCGACGATCAGCTGGTCGCCGACGTGGCCAAGGCCCTCGGCACCAGCACCAAGAAGGAGACGGTGAACACCGCCCTGCGCGAGGTGTTGGAGAACCGGCGGCGGGCCCTGGCCCTCACCCGCCTGCGGGCGGCGGCGGCCGAGGGCTCCTTCGATCTCGATCTCCTTGAGGACAAGGGGAACTACCGTCGGTGAACGCCGCTCAGTTTCTGATCGACACCAGCGCACTCGCCCGGCTGTTGCGCGGCGACGCCGAGCAATACGGATGGGACCAGGCGGTGGCAGCCGGACTCATCGCCACGTGCCCCATCACCGAGCTGGAGTTCTTCTACAGCGCGTGTTCCGCCGCCGACCGTGCACAAGGCATCGAGAATCTGCGCCTGCTCTTCGGCTGGGTGCCGGTCGACGACCGCGCCTACGACCGCGCCTGGCAGGTCCAGGAGACCCTCACCCAGCGCGGACAGCACCGCAGTGCCGGAGCCGTCGACCTCGTGGTGGCGGCCACGGCCGAGTTACAGGGACTGACTCTCCTCCATCGCGACCGGGACTTCGAATGCATCGCCGCCGTCACAGGCCAGGCGCTCCAGTGGTATGGGCCAGAACCCGGCAAATGAACCCAGAGGGCCGGGCGTTCGGCTGTTCCGTGGAAGCCTTGGCCACCGGCCTGGGGTGGCCGAGGGGGAGCGCGGAGCCATTCGACCTCCCGGACCCAGTAGTCCGGGGACCCCTGTCCGGCCACCCCCTCCCTTGGCCGCCGTGTTCCTCGGCGAGGACATCGAACCGGCTCATCTCCGCCACGGAAGCCAACAGCCTCCACTGGCATGGGTCAGCGCCACCTGCTCGGAGTCGTCCGGCTGGGCTGCGGCAGCGCCTACGGGAAGCACTGGAGTGATCAGTTCCCACGACTCGTCCGACGTCGGCCGCTTCGGTCGTCCCCGCCTGTACCGCCCGCCCCCTGTACCGTCCGCCTCCTGCGCTGTCCGCCTTCTGTGAGTCGCTCGTCCGACTCCCGTTCGACGGACGGAGCGGTCGTCCCGGGCTGCCCGGCGGATGACGAAACCTTCGCGTCCGCCGGGGACCGGTCAGCGGTGCTCGGGGTTGTCCGCGCCCGGGCGGCAGCCGGCGTCCCACTGCGAGCGCTGGTTGCCGTGGGCGGGGATGCCTCCGGCGCCCTTCAGCAGGGCGGCGAGGTGCATCAGGTTCCAGGTCATGAAGGTGGTGTTGCGGTTGGTGAAGTCGTTCTCCGGGCCCCCTGAGCCGGGGTCGAGGTACGACGGCCCGGGGCCGGCCGCGCCGATCCAGCCGGCGTCCGCCTGGGGCGGGATCGTGTAGCCGAGGTGCTGGAGGCTGTAGAGGACGTTCATGGCGCAGTGCTTCACGCCGTCCTCGTTGCCGGTGATCAGACAGCCGCCGACGCGGCCGTAGTAGGCGTACTGCCCCTGGGAGTTGAGCAGCGAGGAGCAGGCGTAGAGACGCTCGACGACCCGCTTGGTGACGGAGCTGTTGTCGCCCAGCCAGATCGGGCCGGCGAGCACGAGGATGTCGGCGGCCATCACCTTCTCGTACAGCTCGGGCCAGGCGTCGGTGGCGAAGCCGTGCTCGGTCATGTCCGGGTGGACGCCGGGTGCGATGTCCTGGTCCACGGCGCGGATCAGGTCCGTGGTCACGCCGGCGGCGTCCATGACGGCCCGGCTCTTGTCGATCAGGCCCTGGGTGTGGCTGAGCTGCGGGGACGGTTTGAGGGTGCAGTTGAAGTAGAGGGCGGTCAGGTCGTCGTAGCGGTACGGGGTCTCGGTGAAGGGTGAGGCTGTCATGGGCGGCAGCCTCTCGCACGATTTCCGGTTTGCCCTGGTTCGACGCACCCGCGCACACCTCCTCCGCATGCCTGACGAAGTCATGGCCTACGGGCGCGGTCCCGTGGTGCGGCGCCGGCGCGGACCTAGCGTGGCCGTATGCGCGTACTGGTCACCGGCGGTGCCGGGTTCATCGGGTCCCATGTCGTCGCCGCGCTCCGGGAGCGCGGACACGAGCCGCTCGTGTTCGACGTGCGGGAGGATCCCGGCGCCGACGTGCGGGACCCGGCAGCCGTCGGCCGTGCCCTGTCCGGTGCGGACGCCGTGTGCCACCAGGCCGCGATGGTCGGGCTCGGCAACGGGGTCGCCGACGCGGCGGAGTACGTCTCGCGCAACGACCTGGGCACCGCCGTGCTGCTCGCCGCCATGGCGGAGGCCGGCGTCGGGCGTCTCGTCCTGGCCGGGTCGATGGTCGTCTACGGGGAGGGGCGGTACGAGTGCCGGCGGCACGGAGTCGTACGGCCCGGGCCGCGTGCCGTCGCCGACCTCGAAGCGGGCCGGTTCGAGCCCACCTGCCCGGTGTGCGGGGACGGCCTCTCCCCCCGCCCGGTCGGCGAGGACGTCCCGGCCGATCCCCGGAACGTGTACGCGGCGACCAAACTCGCCCAGGAGCACCTGGCCGCCGCCTGGGCCCGCTGCACCGGCGGGTCGGCGGTGTCGCTGCGTTATCACAACGTGTACGGGCCCGGAATGCCCCGCGACACCCCGTACGCCGGTGTCGCCTCCTTCTTCCGCTCGGCGCTCGCCCGGGGCGAAGCACCGCGCGTGTTCGAGGACGGGCGGCAGCTGAGGGACTTCGTGCATGTCCGGGACGTGGCGGCGGCCAACGCGGTGGCGCTGGAGGCGGAGGCCGCCGGAGGTGTGCTCACGGCGTACAACACCGGCAGCGGTGAACCGCACACCGTCGGCAAGATGGCGCGGGCGCTGGCCACCGCGTACGGCGGGCCCGAGCCGGTCGTCACCGGCGAGTACCGGCTCGGGGACGTACGGCACATCACCGCGGACTCGTCGCGGCTGCGGGCCGGGCTGAGGTGGAAGCCGGAGGTCGGTTTCGAGGAAGGCATGGCGGAGTTCGCGCGGGCCGGAATGCGAGGGGCATAGGACCGCGCCGGGGCATGGGACCGCGCCGTCGCCGGTGCGCGCCGTCGCCGGTGCGCGCCCGAGTAACGCCCCGGCTTTGGATGTCCGCGTTTCATGAGGAGCGAAAGCCCGGTATGCCCGATTCGCATTTGTAGGGTGACCCCGTGACGACGACCCCTCCGGACGTCGACGTGGTGCTGCCCTGCCTGAACGAGGCCGAGGCCCTTCCCTGGGTGCTCGAACGGATCCCGCCGGGCTGGCGCGCCCTCGTCGTCGACAACGGTTCCACCGACGGCTCGGCCGAGGTCGCCCGCGCGTACGGCGCGACCGTCGTGCACGAGCCACGCCGGGGCTTCGGCGCCGCCTGCCACGCCGGACTGACCGCCGCCACCGCCGACGTGGTGTGCTTCTGCGACGGCGACGCCTCCCTCGACCCGTCGCTCCTCGTCCCCTTCGTCCGCGAAGTCCGGGACGACGAGGCCGACCTGGTGCTCGGCCGACGGCGTCCGCGGGGCCGGGGCGCGTGGCCCGCGCACGCCCGCGCCGGCAACCTCGCCCTCGCACGGATGCTGCGCCGCCGCACCGGGCTGCGCCTGCACGACCTCGGTCCCTTGCGCGCCGCCCGCCGCGCACCCCTGCTCGCCCTCGGCCTCACCGACCGGCGCAGCGGCTATCCGCTCCAGATGGTCGTCCGCGCGGCCGACGCCGGCTGGCGGATCGCCGAGCACGACGTGCCGTACCTGCCGCGCACCGGAGCGTCGAAGGTGACGGGCACCTGGCGCGGCACCTGGCAGACCGTACGGGACATGAGGCGCGTGCTGCGCGAACCCCCCGCGCACGAGGGAGGAACCGTCCGTTGACCACGCTCCTCGTCATCGCCAAGGAGCCGCGGCCTGGCCGGGTCAAGACCCGGCTCACCCCGCCGTTCACGCCCGGTCAGGCGGCGGAGCTGGCCGAGGCGGCCCTCGCGGACACCCTGCACGCCGTGGCGGCCACGCCCGCCTCCCGGCGCGTCCTCGTCCTGGACGGCGCCCCCGGCCCCTGGCTGCCGCCCGGCTTCGACGTCGTACCGCAGTGCGCGGGCGGGCTGGACGAGCGGCTGGCGGCCGCCTTCGCGCACTGCGACGGCCCGGCCCTGCTCATCGGCATGGACACCCCGCAGGTGACGCCGGAGCTGCTCACCGTGGACTTCACCGACTGCGACGCCCACTTCGGCCCGGCCGAGGACGGCGGTTTCTGGGCCCTCGGTCTGGCGCACCCCGATCCCGCCCTGCTGCGGGGCGTGCCCATGTCGACCTCGGGGACGGGAGCGGCCCAACGGAACCGGCTCCTCACCGCCGGCCTGCGGGTGCGCGACCTGCCGCCCCTGCGCGACGTCGACACCGCTGCCGACGCCCACGCCGTCGCCGCCCTGGCCCCGCACGGCCGCTTCGCCGCACAGCTGGCCCGGTGCACGGCGGTCGCGGGGCCGGATGCGCGGCCGGTCACCGGGGGCGACTCGCCGCCGGCCACGGAGCCGGACCCCGGGCCGGACCCCGGGCCGGACCCCGGGCCGAACCCCTGGCCGAACCCCGGGCCGGACTTTCCACCGGCAGGCCGGCCGGGCTCCCCGCCAGGCCCCTGACCCGTCGCGGAGCCGACTCCGCCCCCGGCCGCACCCCGCCCCTCACCGACAGCGGCGGAACCGACGCCTTCTTCCCCTGGGCGCGGCTCGGCACACGGGCGCGGCTCGGCACACGGGTGCTGCTCCGGCACACGGGTGCTGCTCCGGCACGCACAGGGCTGGGAACCGGCCGGTCAGTGGACGGCCGGCGGACGGTGCTTCGCCGCCCTGCGCAGCCGCAGCCGCCGCAGCCGCAGCACCAGCAGCAGCGCCGAGCCGCCGAAGAGGACGGCGGTGATCAGCAGCCAGCGGGCGAGGAACACGTCCGCCGGCAGCCCGGTGCCGAGCCGGTAGCGCCGCTCCACCCTGCCGCTGATCAGCGGGAACCACACCAGAAGGAGCAGCCCGGAGAGGGCCGCCGGCACGCGTACGTACGGCACCCACTCCCGGCGCCGGATCGCGCCGAGCCCTCGTACGGACGCCCGGTCCGCTACCGCGTACAAGGGCAGCAGCACGAGGTCGTGCAGCAGCGCCACCCCCACGAACCACAGCGCCACGCCGAACCAGTCGTCCGCGAGCAGCCGCACACCCGCGTAGGCGGCGAGCGCGAACGAGCAGGCCAGAAGAAGGAGTTGCAGGGGACTGCCGATCGGAACGCGTGGAAGCCGCGGAAGCCGTGGAAGCCGTGGAAGCCGTGGAAGCCGTGGAAGCATCACAGGTCTCCGAACGTCATCCGGGCCACCCACTTGGTGTTGAGCACACCGGGCGCGGCGGGCACGATGATCCGCGCCGGGTGGCCGTGGTCGGGGGACAGCTCCTCGCCGTTGACGTACAGGGCGAGCAGGGAACGCGGGTCGGCCACCTGGTTGGCGCGCAGGGCGGCTTCCCGGAAGGCGCCGCTCCGCTGGAGGGACTCGACGAACACGTCCGGCGGGTCGTCGTCGTACCCGACGAGCGCCGCGAGGTCGCGCAGCCGCACCCCGCGCCACCACTGGTCCGACGTCGACCAGCCCTCCACGCAGGCGATGGGCAACGCCGCGCTGTGCAGGGGCAGCCGGAGCAGCTCGTCCCGGCGGAGGCGGACGGTGCCCGTGCGTCCCGTGACGACGAGCCGCCACGCGTCCTGGCCCGTCTCCGCCGCGTCGATCCCGGCGTACGCGGCGGTCTTGTTGATCTGGAAGCCGTTCGGGCCACTGCCGGGATCGCCGCCGCCGCGCGGTGCGAGGAGGGCGGTGCGCCGCAGCGGACCGTCGAAGTTCTGCCCCACCGTGGTGGCGAACAGCAGCAGCGAGCCGCCCCCGACGAACCACAGGGCTCCCCGCCGGGAGACGGTCGGCTCGGCGGGGCGCGGAGTCACCAGGTCGTTCCGCTCCTCCCGCAGGTGCCTCAGATTGCGCAGCGCCTTGGGCATCCTCAGCAGCACGTGGACGACGAACGCGGCGAAGAACACCCACGCTCCGTAGAAGTGCAGCGGGTAGAAGGAGCCGGGGAAGACGTAGTCGAGCTGGATGTTGAGCACGCCGGTCACGAACTGGAACAGTGCGCCGCCCACCAGGAGCAGCAGCGAGATCCGCTCCAGGGCGTGCGCGAGCGAGCGGGCCGGCGGCAGCGCGAACAGCCTCGGCACCACGGACCACAGCTTGGCGAGCAGGACGGGGATCAGGGTGATGCCGAGGGTGACGTGGACGCCCTGGTTGAGCCGGTACAGCCAGTGCGGGTTCGTCGGCCAGGCGAAGAGGTAGAAGCCGAGGATCCCCTTGTCCGGTGTCTTGTCGTTCACCGGCGACAGGCCGGGGTTGTAAGCGGCGTACGAGACCAGGCCCGTCACGAACAGCACGGTGATGCCGACGAGCAGGGCGAGGCCCAGCACCGAGGTGAACCAGGGGCCGCGCAGGGGGCTGCGCCAGAAGCCGGGCGAGGAGGGAAGCCGTGGAGCGTCGGGGTCGCGCATGTCCCGACGGTAGGCCGGAACCACCCGGTGAAAGGTGCGCAACCCATGACGAAACGCCGACATCAGGCCCGGACAGCGGTCCGTGACCGGCCGCGCGGCCTAGCGTTCCGGTGTGATCCGTCCTCCGCCCTCCGCCGAGCCCGGTGCCACGCACTCCGGCGTGCCCCGCGGCCCGAGCCGTGACCTGTACGCCGCCGGGGCCGCCGTGCTGCTCGTGACGGCGGCCGTGCTGGTCGGCCGCCACATCCAGGGGACCAGCCGTACGCTGTTCGCCGACTGGCCCCCGCTGCTGGCGTCCTGGGGCCCCCACCTCGGCCCCGGCACTCCGGCGGCCGTCCTGGTGGCGATCGCCACCGTGGCGTACGGTCCCGCCTTCGCGGCCCGTCTCCCCTGGCGGGCCCTGGTCCCCCTGACGTGGGGCACGGCCATGGCGTGGACCTACTCCCTCGCCCTGGTCGACGGCTGGCACCGGGGCATCGCCGTCCGGCTCACCACCCCCCACGAGTACCTCCAGGTCATCGACCGTTTCCAGGACATCCCGGCGGCGCTGCGGGACTTCACCCAGCACATCCTGCTCGGCTCCCCCGACCACTGGCCCGCCCACATCGCCGGCCACCCGCCCGCGGCCGCGCTCACCTTCGTCCTGCTCGACCGGATCGGGCTGCGGGGCGGGGGCTGGGCCGGGGTGTGGTGCATCACCGTCGGGGCGACGGCCTGCGCGGCCGTGCTGGTCACGATCCGCGCCCTGGCCGACGAGGCACTCGCGCGAAGGGCGGCACCCTTCCTCGTCCTGGCCCCGGCCGCCGTGTGGATGGGCACCTCGGCCGACGCGTACTTCGCGGCGGTGGCGGCGTGGGCGGTGACGCTGCTCGCACTGGCGGTCACCGGACGGTCTCTGTGGTGGGCGGGGGCGTCCGGGCTGCTGTTCGGCCTGTCCTGCTACCTGTCGTACGGCCTCACGCTCGTCGCACTGATCGCGGCGGCGGTCATGGTGCTCGGCCGACACGGGATCCGGGGGCGCCCCGCCCTGCTGGTGCCCCTGCTCGCCGGACTGGCGGTGGTCCCGACGGCGTTCACGCTCGCCGGGTTCAACTGGTGGGAGGCCTACCACCTGCTGGTCACGCGCTACTACCAGGGCGTGGGCGGCATCCGTCCCTACGGCTACTGGGTGTGGGCCAACCTCGCCTGCACGGTGCTCGTCACGGGCCTGGCGACGGCGGCGGGCCTGCGGCGGACCGGTGCGGTGCTCGTCCGCCACCGCCGCGGCGCCCCCGAGCGGGCAGCCGAGGCCCGCCTCGCACTCCTCGTGTCCGCCGCCCTCCTCGCCCTGCTGGTCGCCGACCTGTCCGGCATGAGCAAGGCGGAGACGGAACGCATCTGGTTGCCCTTCACGCTGTGGTTGCTCCCGGCCTGCGCGTTCCTCACCCTCCCTCAAGGTCTCGGCTCCTCCCCCAAGTTCTCGACTTTGCTCGAACAGGGGGGACCCCCACGAGCAGGGGGGACCCCCGTCCGCGCTTGGCTCACCGCCCAGGCACTGCTCGCCCTGCTCCTCAACCATCTGTTGCTCACCCGATGGTGACCGCTTCCGAGGCGGGCGGGCATCGGACGGCACAGGACCGGCCGCGGGGCCCACCGCGGGGCCCACCGCGGGGTCCGGGGAAGTCGGCCTGTCAGGCCGCGGGGACGGGCAGCAGCCGGTAGGCGTCCCCGTGGTCCGCCCCGGGTCTGATGGAGTGGGGGAGTGACCGACCGGCGTCCGTGGGAGGAATTCGGCCGAGACGCCGGCGACCTTTCCACCGCCGGGCGACAGCCATCATGCTCACCTCAAACTTCTCACCCGACCCAGCATCCGCGCTGAACCTTCACCTCTCCCTCACGTGCCGGAGAGCCTGAAGGACGGTATGGAGCCGATATCGGATATCCGAAACCGCGCGGAGGAAAACAGCGAACTGCTGGGAGAAACCCACCCGCTTTCGCAGACCCTGACCTCGATACCCGGAGCCGGACTCCGCATCCCTTGAGTGAGCGTTCGGTTCGCTTGGAAGTCGTCCCCTGTCAAGTTCCGCGTGTTGAGGGAGCCCCCGTCAGGAATCAATGCAGGGAGACACCGCACCGTCTGACGGCCTGTCGACCGGTGCCCTTCACCGCACCCCTTCCCTTGCCCGGCCCGCTCAACAGGGCTCCCGCGCCGGTGACCTGTGGGTCGGCGCACCCAACTGGAAATCAGGAAAAGCCGGTTCACAGAACGCAACGCCCCCGTTGAAGTGAATCGAAGATACGATCTTCGAACAGCCTCTGGTGCAGAAGTGCTTCTCCATGAAGACGATGCCTGACCCCGGCCATGCCGACGGTGCGTCCGGGGCTTCGCGCCCCCGTGCTGCCGCTCGCCCGGTCCTCTCCCCACCGCACATCTCTTGATGTCCTACGCCTCACGTCCACCGGGCATCGACTTACCGCCGACTCAAAGGTTTTCCATGGCTCGTTCCCCCGCGTCCACTGTCACACCCCGAGGGGGCAGCGCCCTCTGGGCAGTGGCTCTCGTGCTCACGTTCCTCGCGTTCTCAGCGGCCGTGGTGCCCGTCGCCGGCATCGGCGTGGCTGCGGCCGTGGTCCATGCGGCCGTTTCCCTTCTGGCCCTCGGCTGCCTCGTCCGCCTGCGCGGACAGCACCGGGCAGGCGCGGCGGAGGCAGCACGCCTGCACACCGAGATGCGTGAGCGGAAGGCGGAGGCCGCGCGCCGCGATGCCGACTGGCACACATACGTGCGCAAGCAATCCGGTGCGGCCCTCCAGGAAGCGGAATTCCTCGTGGCGAAGCGGCTTCCCGCCGCTCTTGGCAGGAACGAGGTTCCCTCGTCCCCGGAGAGCGGGGAGCCGCTGGTGGTGGAGCTCTCCAAGTGGTTCGACCGGCTGCTCTCGGAGGTGTCCGAGGCGATCAACGACCGTGAGGAGTCGCAGCGCATCGCGCTGGTGGAGCTGGCGAGCCGGGTTCAGACCTCGGCGCACCGGATCCAGGCCACGATCACGGGTGTGGCGGAGCGTCACCCCGGCGACTCGGACCTGCTCGAGGCCACGATGCAGGTGGACCACGCGGCGACGCAGCAGGCCAGGCACGCCCAGAGTCTCAAGGTGCTGTGCGGGGAGTGGCCGGGCCAGCAGTGGCAGAAGCCACTGGCGCTGGTCGACGTGGTGCGCGCCGCTTCGGGCCGGATCGTCTCGTTCAAACGTGTCGAGGTGACCGGCGATCCCGATGTCGGCATCACCGCGTCGGTGGTCGAACCTCTGATCCACCTCGTCTCGGAGCTGCTCGCCAACGCGACCGAGTACTCACCGCCGAGGACCGGCGTGCCGGTCACCGTGCGCACGGTGCAGCGCGGCGCGGTCATCGAGGTGGATGACGGCGGCCTGGGCCTGGACGAGTACCGGATGGCCGAGGCGCGCGAGATCGTCTCGGGCCGCCGCCTTCTGGGCGTCGGAGATATCGGCGAGATCCCGCAGACCGGTTTCGCGGTGGTCGGCCGCTTCGCGCACCGTCATGGCTTCGGCGTCGACCTCGGCCCGTCACCGTACGGTGGCGTCCGTGCGGTGATCCTGGTGCCTCTCGAACTCCTGAAGACTCTCGCGCCCGCCGGGGCGCCCGGCGGGCGCGTGCTCCCCGCACAGCCGCCTGCTCCACCGGCGCCGACGCCGCCGGCCGCCGCGCCCTCCCCCGCGTCCCCGCCGGCCGCCGCCCCCGATCACGTCGTTCCTGATCACGCCGTTCCCCTACCGGCCCCGGAGCCCGCCGCCGAGCCCGCCCCGCCGGCCGAGCCGTCCCCGCCCGCCGCGCGTGTCCCGGGCGCCCGTCACCGCCGGCTGCCCCAGCGCCGGTCGCGGCGTGACGGATACGTTCCCGCGGTGGAGGAGGCGCCGACCGCTGTCACTCCGCCGGGTTCGCCGGAGGACGCGGGCGACTGGATGGAGCAGTTCTTCGAGGGCGGCCGGACCACGCCCCCCTCGACCGGATCCGCTCCCCCGCCGTCCTGATCCGTGCCTCCGGATCGCACCTCGTACGCCCCCCACACCACCCCTCCCCCAACCCCGGTTCCTCGGAAGGACAGATGTGAGCATGAATTACGTGGAGAACCCGGACCAGCGCGGCTGGATGATCTCCGAGGTCGCCGCAGTGCCCGGCGTACGGCTGGCGATCGTCTTCAGTTCCGACGGTCTGCTGCTGGCCAACTCGGAGGGCATGGACCGTGACTCCGCCGACCGGCTGTCGGCGACCTGTTCGGGACTTCAGTCGCTCGGCCGTGGTCTCGGGCGGGAGTTCGGTGAGGACGGCGGCGCCGTGCACCAGCAGATGGTGGAGTTCAACGGGGGTTTCCTGTTCATGCGCAGTGCCAACGGCGCGCATCTCGCCGTGGTGACGGGACCGGTGGTCGACCCCAAGCTCGTCGCGCGGCAGATGCAGGCGCAGGTGATGAAGATCGGCGCGCGCAACCTCAGCAGCCCGCCGCGCCAGGGCTCCGCGTGAGCGGGCCGGGAGAGGGTTTCACGGACGGTGCGTTACGCCCGTACGTGATAACCAAGGGGCGCTCCCGGCCCTCCCGCAACACCATCGGCGTCGAAACGCTCCTGGTCGCGGTCGACCCTCCCCGCCCCCTCCCCCTCTCCGCCACCAGGGAGGAGACCGCCCTCGTACGGATGTGCGCGCAGCTCCTGTCGCTGGTGGAGGCCGCTGCCCATCTCCAGCTGCCCGTCAGTCTGGTGAAGGTGCTGGCGTCCGACCTCGTCGACAGTGGGCATCTGTCCGCGCGCTCCGGTGTTCCACGGGCCGCACAGCCCGACATGCAACTGCTACAGGAGGTACTGGATGGTCTCCGTCGGCTCCGCTGACCGCTATTTGCCCGACACGGTGCAGCAGGCCGTCAAGCTCCTCGTCGTGGGCGCGTTCGGCGTGGGCAAGACGACGTTCGTCGGGTCCGTCAGCGAGATCGAACCGCTGCGCACGGAGGAGGTCATGACGGAAGCGAGTGTGGGCGTCGACGAACTGGCCGGTCTGGACGGCAAGACGACCACCACCGTCGCCATGGACTTCGGCCGTATCACGCTCAGCTCCCGGCTGGTCATGTATCTGTTCGGCACCCCGGGGCAGCGGCGGTTCTGGGATCTGTGGGAGGGGTTGGCCGAGGGCGCGCTGGGGGTGCTCGTGCTGATCGACACCCGCAGACTGGAGGACAGCTTCGACGTCCTGGAGCAACTGGAGGTCCGGGGACTCCCGTTCGCGGTGGCGATCAATCAGTTCCCGGACAGCGAGCTGTACTCCGAGGAGGAGCTGCGCGGCGCACTCGATCTGCTCCCGGAAACACCCATCGTGACCTGCGACGCCCGCCACCAGACCTCATCGGTCGATGCCCTGATCACCCTGGTGCAACACGTGTCGGGCATGAGCGCGGCGCGGGCCGCGGGGGCCGCGGGGGCCGCCTCATGAGCATGCTGCCGCCGCCGGAGTGCCCGGCGCACGCCCACCACGGCAGCGGTCCGGTTCCGCTTGCCGCCGTGGTCGGCTCCTCCGACCCGCGTGCGGTGTACCGCGGCCTCCGCGAGAAGTGGGGCAGCGTCGCGAAGGTCGAGCTGGAGCCGGGTGTGTCCGCCTGGCTGGTGACGGGGTACCGGGAGATGCTGACCATCACCCGGCAGGAGCAGCTGTACTCCCGCGACGCCCGCAACTGGCGCGATCTCAACGAGGGGATCGTTGCGCCGCATTCGGGACTCCTGCCGATGATGGGCTGGCGTGCCAACGTCATCGGGGCCGACGGCCCCGAGCACCGGCGCCTGCGTAAGCCTCTTGACGACGGCATCGCGCGGATGGACCAGCGCAGGGTACGTCGTGAGGTGGAGGCGCTGTGCACGGATCTGATCGCGGCGTTCTCCGAGCACGGCAGCGCCGATCTGGTCAACGAGTACGCCACGATCGTCCCGATGCTCTCCCTCGCCTCGCTGTTCGGCCTGAACGGTGAGGAGGGCCGCGAACTGCTCGACGCGCTCATCGCCCTGTTCGGCAGCGCGGACGGCTCCCAGGCGGGTAACCGCGACTTCGAGCAGATCCTTCTCGACACGGTGCGCGAGCGCCGGCGGAATCCGGCCGACGACATGACCACGGTCTTCATCAACCACCCGGATCTGCACAATGAGGCGGAGCGGCTGCAGTCGATCGTCGTGATGATCTCCGCGGGCAATGAGACGGTCACGGCGTGGATATCCCACACACTCCGCCTCATGCTCACGGACCTGCGGTTCGCCGCCCGGCTGCACGGCGGACGGCTCGGCGTGGACGACGCCCTCGACGAGGCACTGTGGCGCGATCCGCCCATGAACAACATGCCCGCCCGGTACGCGCTCCACGACACCGAGCTGGGAGGCCGGCTCATCCGCCGCGGCGACTGCCTCATCCTCGGGCTCGCCGCCGCGAACGACGATCCGGAGGTTCGACAGGACGGTCCGGACGACGGGTGGGGCAACCGCTCGCATCTGGCCTTCTCCGCGGGTCCGCATGTGTGTCCCGCGCAGGTGCCCGCACGGCTGATCACCCGTACCGCGGTGCAGACCGCTCTGCATCTGCTGCCGGACATGAGACTCGCCGTTCCCGCGGACGAGCTGGCCTGGCGCCCCTCTCCCTGGACCAGGGTGCCGGTGGCACTGCCCACGGTGTTCTCCGCGGCCCGCGTACCGGCCCGCGTACCCACCGGCACGGGGCCGTGAATCCTCGAACCCTCACATTCGAAAAGACCCCCGCACGGCGGCGGGTCCTTAAGACAAGGAGCAGCCCAGCATGACGTCATCCACGAACTTCTCCGCCGAGGGGCACATACCTGTCGTCACTCTGGATCCGCAGGGAAAGGACCATCACGGCGAGGCCGCCAGACTCCGCGAGCTGGGCCCCGTGGTTCGGGTCCGGCTGCCCGGGGAGGTGATGGCCTGGTCGGTGACCGACCACGCCCTGCTGAACGACATGGTCACCGACGCTCGTTTCAGCAAGGACTGGCGCAACTGGAACGCCATCATCCGGGATGAGATAACGGACGGCTGGCCGCTCATCGGCATGGTGAAGGTCACCAACATGGTGACTTCGGACGGCCAGGAGCACCGCCGCCTGCGCAAACTCGTCACCCAGACGTTCACTCCGCGCCGGGTACAGGACCTGCGTCCCCGTATCCAGCAGATCGTGGGGCAGTTGCTGGACGACCTGCCGTCGCACGCCGCGGCCGACGGCAGCGTCGACCTCCGCCGGCACTTCGCGCACCCCGTGCCCATGCAGGTCATCTGCGAACTGTTCGGGGTGCCGGCCGACGAGCGTCCTCGTCTGCAGGAGCTGATGGACAACATCTTCCGCTCCGATCTGCGGCCCGAGGAGGTCCGGGCGAGCCAGATCGAGCAGTACGAGCTGCTGGCGCGGGTGGTCGAGGGCCGTAGGCGTGAGCCGGGTGACGACCTCACCAGCGCGCTGATCGCGGCCCGTGCCGCCGACCCGGACGCGCTGAGCGAGGAGGAGCTGGTCGGCACGCTGTTGCTCATGCTCTCGGCGGGACAGGAAACCACGCTGAGCCTGATCACCAATGCGGTACGCGCGCTGCTGACCCATCCCGACCAGCGGGAGATCGCCGTACGGGGGGACGCGGAAACCTGGGCGAACGTGGTGGAGGAGACGCTGCGCTGGGATGCTCCGATCGGCAACTTCCCGTTCCGCTATCCACTGGAGGATGTCGAGATCGCCGGAGTGCGCATCCCGAAGGGCGAGGCGATCATGGCTCCGTTCAGCGCGGTCGGACGTGATACGGCCCAGCACGGCGAGGACGCCGACCGCTTCGACATCGCCCGGGAGCAGCGCAGGCACCTGGCCTTCAGTAACGGTCCGCACTTCTGCCTCGGCGCACCACTGGCGCGTCTGGAGGCGGCACTGGCCCTTCCCGCGGTGTTCGAGCGGTACCCGGATCTGTCGTTGGCCGTCGATCCGGACGACCTCGTGGCGGTGCCGTCCCTGTTCTCGAACAGTTCCTCGACGCTGCCGGTGCGGCTCGGGAGCTGAGCCGCTGTGCGGCCCGGCGGACGTGGGGTTCCGCCGGGCGGCACTGCTCCAGCCGTAGATCGTTACCGTCGTGGCGTCCAGCCGGCCGAGTCGTACGGTCAGGCGCGTCCCGTCCGTGGGCGACGGTCCCGTCCAGCCCAGCCCACGGCCTCGGTCCTGGCTCTGTTGGCCAGAGCGATCGGGTGGGAAGCGGTAGGTCGTCGGTTCGAACCCGACAGGGGCTCCAACACCGTGGAAAACCCGGGCCTGCCGCTGACCACTGTGGTCGGCGGCAGGCCCGGGTTCTCCATTTCGAGATCATGTCACCGGTCTGCGACAGCGGTGTCCTGGAACGAAGACGCCGGGATCCCTTCGGCCCGCAGCCCCCTCATAGAGATCGAGCAAGCGCCGAGAAGCCGAAACCGCTTCGGCCTCGACCACCGATCACCAAGGGGATCTCATGTCCGGCAACCGTCGCAAGGCCTTCCTCGTCTCCGCAGCCCTCGTGGCCGGCACCATGCTGATGACGGCATGCCAGGAATCGGACACGCCCACGGACACCGACGCCGCGCAGGGTTCTTCGTCCGCCACTCCGGCCGGCGATGCGGCCACCCCGTCCGGCTCGTCGACCGCGGGCAGTGGTCAGGGCACCGACAAGGGCTCCGACGAGACGGGCCAGGGAACCGAGGACGGGGCCGGCTCCGGCGCCGACACCGGCAACGGCGAGCGGGAGCCGGTCGGGCAGAGCTGCGGCGCCAACGACATCTCCTGGAGCACCAGGTCCGAGAGCCAGGCCGGCGGATACATCCTGATCATCGCGAAGGCGAAGTCGGGGATCACCTGTGTCCTGCCGGCCGCGCTTCCGACCGTGGCGTTCGGTTCCGACGGCACCCAGGCGGGTCCCGCGGAGCAGGCCGTCGGCGAGCAGATCACGCTGAGTGGGAGTACCACCGCCTACGCCGGGGTGAACCCGAAAAGCACCAACGGAAACGGTGGCAAGGAACTGGACAGCATCATCGTCGGCGTCGGTGACGACGACCCCAACCCGGTGTCCCTGTCGGTCGGCACCATTACCGTCGAGGACCCGATCGTCACCAACTGGCACACCTCCCCCACGGACGCCGTTCCCTTCAACTGAACGGACCCGCAGCTCGTGATCCATGCCTGAACGGCCCGGCGGCGAACACCCCGGCGTCATGCCACTGGGCGAACCGGTCGTAGACCGTGGACCAGGAGCCGAACGCCTCCGGTACCTCCCGCCCCGGGCTGCCGGTGCGAAACCGCCGGACGGCCCCCTCCAACCGGTCGCGCAGATTCTCCGGGTAGGGCCCGTACTGCCCGATCGGCAGATGGGGTCTGATCAACTCCCAGTCCTCATCGCTCAGTTCACGTCGCACCACAAGGGTGTTCTACCAGCTCGCCCGCGCTCGCCGGGCGCGGGCAGCGGAACCGGGATCACGACCCCGAACAGGCCCTGGCGGAGAACCCGGCCCCCTACCGTGACCGAACAGATACGGGCACGGCTCATCCATCGTCCACCGCCCCATGACAACGGTGGTGGTGTGACCCCATTGATCATCCAGGCTTCACGGTGCCAGGTGTGAGAGGGCCGGACGGGTGGCAGCACCCCGCCAACGCGCTGGCACAATCGCCACGCTCGGCCGGCTGCCCGGACAGCTCGCCCCGTTCGGGCCACCGGGGTCGTGCTCCCTGTAGGCGTGCAGCAAGACAACGGCGTAGCCGGCCGGGGCGGCACTTCGGCCGATGCGGGCTCCTGCGCCGCTGACGCGGACACGCGGGTCACCCGCGTGCAGCGTCACCGTGAGCTCGCCGGGACGGCCCAGGTCCTCGCCCTGGTGCAAGGTGAGGACGGCGTCCTCGGGGACCAGGGCGAGTTCACGGGCGTACGCACCGAACGCGGCGGCCGCGGCGCCTGTCGCCGGCCACCAGCAGCACTGCCCGGCGCACCGGATCGAAAGCGAGGAGGATCCGGATCTCGCTTGTGGGGCAGGACGCCGCCGGTACGGCCCGGTCGAGTGGGGGGCCGTACCGGCGGTGACTTCCGCGGAGGAGGTCAGTTGGTGAAGGTGAAGTACTTCCAGGCGCCGTGCGTCGTGGAGTTGACGGTGTCTCCGGAGGAGCCGTTGATGTACGACGAGCGCATGCGGGCGCGGATGCCGGACTCGCCCGGTGCCCCCAGTTTCACGGCCGACTTGCCGTTGGTGCCCAGGGCGAAGTACTCGGAGCCCGAGTCGTACCAGGAGCCCTGGTAGTACACCTGGAGCTGGAAGCGCTGCTTGCGGCCGGTGTAGTAGTTCATCGTGGTGGTGAACACCGGGTCGGTCTTCTTGCGGAAGTAGTAGTACGTCGTGGAGCCGATCTTGCCCGTCTTGTAGTGCTTGGAGACGGTGGTGGAGACCTTCGCCTTGGCGTACGCCGTGGACTTGACGGTCTTGGAGGCGTAGCGGGCGTCGCCGGCGAAGACCGCGGTGACGGTGGTGTCGCGGGTCATGTCGACGGTCGCCGACAGGTTGCCCTTGGAGTTGACCTTGGCCTTCTTCAGCAGCTTCTTCGGCTTGTCGGAGCCGAAGGGGTCCGTGTAGATCGCGACGGTGCGGTTCTTGTACGTCGTCCCGAGGTGCGCGGTGAAGGTGACGTCCTTGCCGTACGCGTACAGCTTGCCGTTGTTGTTCAGGCTCAGCGCGGTCGCCTTGCGCGAGACCTCCACCGCGTCGGAGCCGGAGGCGGATGCGTGGGTGGCGTCGCCCGCGTAGGAGACCTTGTAGGTGACCTTGCCGCCGACGGTCGGGGTGTCCGTGAAGGAGAAGCTGCCGTCCGCCTTCGTCTTGACCGCGGCCAGTGCCTTGCCGCCCGGCGTCTCGAGGTCCGTGCGGGTCACCTTCAGGCTGGTGCCCGCCGCGGGGGTCTTCTTCGAGGTCAGCTTGCCGGTGACGGTGAGCTTCTTGGCCCGTTCCGACTTGGTGGGGGCCGACACCTTGAGGGTGGGCAGTTCCTTGGTGGGGTCGGTCAGGGCGCGGAGGGTGTACGTGCCGTAGGTGTTCACGGAGACGGCGAAGACCCGGCTCGCGTCCGGTGCCCAGGCGAGCGCCCCGTCCACGAGGGTGTCGGCGCCGCTGCTGTTGCCGGTGTTGGGGAAGTCGTACTCACGCACCGGCACCGGGTCACCGGGCCGGTGGATGTGGACGTCGGGGTCGTACCAGGAGTCACTGCCGCCCGCGACGCTGCCGTCGGGCGCGACCCGCACGGCGTTCGGGTAGGCGTCTGTGGGGTAACCCGCCTGCTCGGTGAGGTCGGTGGCCGAGTAGGCGCCGAGGCCGTAGCCGTAGCCCGGGCCGGCCCACGAGGTGAGGACCTGGCCGCCGTCGGGCGTCAGGTCCAGCTGCCTCACGGCGGTGTCCATGTCGCCCTTGACCCGCAGCGCGGCCCCGTCGGCCGAGACGTCGTACACGGCGAGATCACCGCCGTTGCCCGCCACCAGGACGCCCGGGACGGCCGGATCGGCGGCCAGGAACATCCCGAAGGCGCCGTAGAAGTCGACGTCGCCCCGCTGGGCGAGCCGGACGACGGGTTCGGCGCCGGAGACGTCGAGCGAACCGAAGTCGGTGCCGTGGGCGAACCAGATCCGGCCGTCCACCACCTCCAGGTCGCCGGGGGCCGTGCCCACCGGGTAACTCGCGGTCTGGGTGTACGTCCTCGTCTCCACCGAGACGATCCGGTTGCCGTTCTTCACGGCCGCGTACACCTGTCCGGAGTCGGCGGACAGCGCGAGACCACTCACGCCGGAGAGCCCGGTCAGGGTCGCCTTCACGGTGCCCGAGTAGTCGGCGACGACGATCTTGCCGCCGGTCGGATCGGAGACGTAGACCCGCTGGTGGGTGCCGTCCACGACGATGTCGCCGACCGACTTCACCGGAAGGACTTTCGCGGAGTCGGCCGCCGCCGGGCTTGCCGCTCCCGCGGCCAGGGCCGCGGAACTGAGGATGACCGCGAGTGCCGTCGCGATCGACATGCTGCGCCTGCGCACAGTGATGTGCACCCCCACACAAGAAGCCCGGTGTCCACCGGGCGGAAGCGAAATGAACGGGCCGCGCGTCCCCCCTCACACCGATGACGGTGCATGGACGCTGCCGAAGACGCAGCGTATGGCATGCCAGTGACAATTGAGGACTGGAATTCCACGACTCGATGCGGGTGGCGGACAGGGCTGCGCCTCGCCCCGGCGGGGAAGAGGTGCGCCGTAGCTGGGGCGGTCGGTCTCGGCGCAAGCCTGTCCGCGCTCTTCTCGGCCACGCCGGAGGGTTCGACGTCCATCGTGAGCTCCACCCGGGTGTGGGTGTCGTCCAGCCGCTCGAACCGGACCGATCCCCGTTGCCTGGTCTCGCCGCCGACGGGAGCCATCGGTACGCCCGCGGTGAGAAGCTCCGCCGGGAACGACTCGACTGCTGCTCCGCCCATGCCGGGACACCGCACCCTGTGGAAAGATCACGCTGACCGGGAAAAGGGGGCAGCGCATGCCGCAGGACCGGGAGCGATCCTTCTTCGACAGCTCCGGCTGGTGGGTCTTCTGGCTCGTCGTATGCGCGTGGAATGCCGCCGGCTCCTCCAGCCCGTGGTGGAGTCGCCTCGGATCGCTGGTGCTCTGTGGCGCCCTTTCCGCCCTCTTGCTGCGCCGTTTGATCGGACAGCGCAGGAGCCGTAAGCCCGCGCCTCCTGGCATGCGCGACTGACATCGACGTCGACGGACAGCGGGCATCAGAAGGCCTCCAAGGCCCTCGATCCGGCGCCGTTCCCCGTTCGGCCGAGCCCCGGGGAGGGGGCCGGGAGCGAAACTCCTCAAGCAGCGCCGTCGATCACGACCGCACGGCTCCCGACGGCTGTACCGGTCTCCGGCCCCCAGGCCCCCGGGTCCCTGTCTCGCTAGTCGTTTCCGGGGCGCATGTCGCCGTCGTACACGGTGCGGTAGTCCGGGACGACGGTCCGTGTTGCCGGGGACGCCTTCTCGACCTGGGTGAGGAACGCTTCCAGGTCCATCGACGGGTCTCGTACGGGGGAACCGCTCAGTGGCACTTCGAAGTTGTCCCAGTGGACGGGGACGACGACGCCAGGGCTGTCCAGCGCGCGCAGCAGCCGGGGTACGTACTGGTGGGTGGCGGTGCCCGCGGGTACGGCGATCATCGCGAGGTCGGGGCGCAGGCCCCTCACCGCCCGTTCGGAGAAGTCGCTGGCGCCCATGAGGAACGCCGACGGGCCGCTGTCGCCGGCCGTCACCTGGAAGGCGAGGGTGTCGCCCTCCGGCAGGTCCGAGATGCTGCTCGGGGCCGTCGCGGGCGGGGCGTTCAGCGTGCCCGGGGCGAAGTAGGCGCACTTCTTGTTGCGGCTGTGCAGGCTCGGCACGACCTCCACGGTGATCCCGCCGAAGTCCAGCACCTCGCCGCCCTTCACCACGGAGATCTGGCCCGCGTCGACCCCCAGGGCGACCAGTAGGTGGTACGTGGTCTCGGTGCCGACGACGTGGGCGCCGGTGGTCCTGGCGATGTGCGGCACGTCGCCGAGGTGGTCCCAGTGGGAGTGGCTGACCAGGACGAGTTCGGGGCGGCCGATGTGCGCGTCCACGACCTCCGGCCGGGTTCGCAGGCGGGTCCCCGGGTCGAAGGCGCCGTCGAAGAGGCCCGTGGGGAAGCGGGTGAGATACGGATCGAAGAGTACGGTCCGGTCGCCGACGTCGATGCGCCAGCCGGCGGTGCCGAGCCAGCGCCATGATGCCGAACCGGAGGCTCGGCCACTGCCACGGGCGGCGGTGGTGGCGGCCGTGGCGGTGGCGGCCGTGGCGGTGGCGGCCGTGGCAGTGGCGGTCGTAGCCGGGATCAGCGGGGAGGCCGCGCCGAGCGCGGCGCCGCGCAGCACCGTACGACGGTCGAGGCCGCGACGGAAAGGCGCGTCCGGTCGGTCTGTGGCGCGTGTGTCCTGGTGGGTCATGGCGTCAGAAGATCAGGGCGTCAACTCCCTTGTCCAAGACCGGAATTCGGACCTGACCATATGCGAACGCATATGTGAACCGGTCACCGGCCGTCGCCGCGGAGGAAGCCGACCGCGAGTCCGGCGGCCCTGCCGGTCGCGGCGTCCACCGTGGGACGGGAAGCAGCCAGGTCATGCGTGCGGGCGAAGACGGCGATCGCGTAGCACTCGCCGTCGGGGTAGCGGGCGACACCCGCCTCCATGTGCAGTCCCGGCAGGGTTCCGGTCTTGGCCGCGACCGTGACGTCGTCCGGGAAGCCCGACACCAGCCGGTGCCGGAAGACTTGACGAGCCATCAAGTTCCGTACGAATGAGCAGACTTCGGGCGGGCCGGCAGCGTCGGTCCAGATGAGCCGGAGCAGCCGGGTGATCTCGCGGGGTGTGCTCGCCGTGGTGCGGCGGGGATCCAGCACGGCCAGCCGTCTCTTGCGGTCGTCCGGCAGGGCGGGGTAGCGGACGGCGAAGTCCCGCTCGTCGCGTGCCCCGACCTCCGCGAGCATCGACTCCAGCAGGTCTCGCGGTCCGCCCACGATCCGGGTCCGGTCCAGTCCGAGTTCCTGCGCGAGCAGCCGTACGGTGTCCAGGCCGACGCGGGCCAGCAACAGGTCGGCTGCCGCGTTGTCGCTGACCGACATCGCGAAGTGGGCCAGGTCGCGCAGCGACAGCTCGACGTCGTCCAGACAGCCGGCGGTCCCCCAGCCGCCGAGCCGGTCGGCCGCGGTCACCCGCACCCGCTCCCGCGGGTCCAGCTGGCCGGCGGCGACCTGCCGGGCGAACTCCAGGACCAGCAGCACCTTGAAGATCGAGGCGATCACGACAGGGTCGTCGGCGCCGATGCCGACCTCACGCCCACCCGGCTCCACACCGACCCCTGCACAGGCCCCTGCACCGGACTTCACACCCGTCTCGGCGCCCGTCTCGGCGCCCGTCCCCTCGACGGCCCTCGCAGGCTCGTGGACCGGGATCGCGTGCAGCCGGCCTTCGGCCCCCGCCTCGGCGAAGACCTGTCGGATCCGCTCCTCGATCACTGTTTCTCCTCGGCCGCCGGCCCGTCCCGGTCGGTGATTCCGTCCCGGTCCGTGATTCCGTCCGGCCATCGATGCGTCGCGGCCGACGGTCCGTCGGGCCCGGCCACCGGTCCGTCGGACCCGGCCACCGGATGCGTCCTCCTCACCGCGGCCTTCACGTAAGGTCATTGACCGTGGATCTCTTGCGCCACCTGCGCCTTTTCGTCACCGTAGCCGACGAGCTGCACTTCAGTCGGGCCGCCGAGCGGCTGGGCATGGCACAGCCACCGCTCAGCCAGGCGATCCGCAGGCTGGAGAAGGAACTCGGTGCGGAGCTGTTCGACCGCTCACAGCGCGGCGTCCGCTTGAGCGCCGCCGGGGCGGTGCTGCTGGAGGAGGCCCACGAACTCCTCGCCGGGGAGGAGAGGTTGCGCACGCTGGCCCGCCGCGCCGCCGACGGTGGCCTCGGCACGCTTCGCGCGGGCGTACCGCCCGACACCACGACCGCCGTGCTGTCCGCCCTGCTCTCCGTCTGCGCGGCGCACGCTCCGGGACTGTCCGTGGACCTGCAGGAGGTCACCACCGAGGAACAGATACGACTGCTCTCCTCCGGCGGGCTGGACGTCGGACTCGTGCACCATCCCGTCGACGCCACCGACCTGCGGCTCGGCCCCGAGATCTCGCTCGATCTGGGTGTCGTCCTGCCGCGTACGTCTCCGCTGGCCCGGCTGCCGGAAGTGGCGCTCGGCGAGCTCTCCGGCCACGACCTGGTGCTCTTCCCGCGGGCACACGCGCCCGGCTGGTACGACCGGATCCTCGACGTGTGCCGCGCGGAGGGCTTCGTACCCGGCCGGGTACGGCACGCGTCCAACCCCGAGTTCCTGCTCGCGCTGGTGACGGCGGGGCACGGCGTCGCCTTCGACCAGGGGCCGGTGGCCCGCAAAGAGCCCCGCGTCGCCTGGCGGCCCCTGGCCGGCCGGCCCCTCACCCTGCACATCAGCGGCGCCTGGCCCTCCGGCCGCGGCGCTCACCCGGCCGCCCGCCGCTTCGCGGACCTCGCGGCCGACGTCCTGGCCCGCGACCACACCGCGACCCCGTGGCGCGACGGCGTTCCTCGCCCACCGGACGATTCCCCGCGCCCGTGGTCGGTGGTCTACGGCTAGGGCCTTCCGTCTGGATCAGGCCGGATCAGGCCGGATCAGGGAGCGGGGTCCGGTGCCGTGCATCGCACGGCTGATCGCGCGCGCAATGCCGTCCCGTCCGTACGGAGTCATGAAGCCGTATCCCGCACAGCTCTCCGCTGGGCATGCGGGTGAGGTCACCCCTCCTCCGGAGACAGGTCATCACCCCGGAACGTCGTGTCGTTCGCTCCCCTGCCGTGCGGGCCGGACCGGAGCGCCGTGCTCGCGGTGGCGGGTTCTGCGGGTGGCCGTGAGGGCGAGGGCGAGGGACAGGGCGACAAGGGTGAGGGGCGGGGCGGTGGTCAGCCAGAGCGGGACCGTGTCCTGGCCGTGGGCCCAGAGGACGGCGGTGGTGGTCGTGGCCGCGACCAGGCCGCCGGTCAGGACGACGGCGACGAAGGCGGTGCGGGAACGGTCGGGGGGACCGAACCACCCCAGTTGCGCCCAGAGGCGGGCCGCTTCGCGTGCGCCGCGCCGGCGGTGGATCGCCGCGCGGGTCCACAGACCGGTCGTGGCGGTCGCGCCCGCCAGGGCCGCCGCGCAGGGCGGCCACCAGCTGTCGGTCAGGAGGAGGAGTACGGCGACGGCGGCGGCCGTGGTCCAACCGCTGAGGCAGGCCACTGCCCCGGTGCGGCGGGAAGCGGGCCGGTCGGCCCCGGCCCTCAGATCGGCGAGGGCCGGCAGGTACCAGACGGAGCCGGCCGCGGTCACCGCCGCCGCACCGAGGGCCAGGACGGGATGGGACACGGTTCAGTTCACCGCCTCGAGGGCGGCGATCTCCGGGTGGTGGACGTCGAAGGCGGGGGATTCGGACCGGATGCGGGGCAGGGAGGTGAAGTTGTGGCGCGGGGGCGGGCAGGACGTGGCCCACTCGAGCGAACGGCCGTAGCCCCAGGGGTCGTCGACCTCGACCTTTCTGCCGTACTTGGCCGTCTTCCAGATGTTGTAGAGGAACGGCAGGATCGATATGCCCAGCAGGAACGACCCGATGGACGACAGGGTGTTGAGGGCGGTGAAGCCGTCGGCGGCCAGGTAGTCGGCGTAGCGGCGGGGCATGCCCTCGACGCCCACCCAGTGCTGGACCAGGAAGGTGAGGTGGAAACCCACCGTGAGCGTCCAGAAGGTGATCTTCCCGAGGCGCTCGTCCAGCATCTTGCCGGTGAACTTCGGCCACCAGAAGTGGAATCCGGCGAACATCGCGTACACGACCGTACCGAAGAGCGTGTAGTGGAAGTGAGCGACGACGAAGTACGAGTCGGAGAGGTGGAAGTCGAGGGGCGGCGAGGCCAGGATGACGCCGGTCAGACCGCCGAAGAGGAACGTGACGAGGAAGCCCGTGGCCCAGAGCATGGGCGCCTCGAAGGACAGACTGCCCTTCCACATCGTGCCGATCCAGTTGAAGAACTTCACCCCGGTCGGGATCGCGATCAGGAAGGTCATGAACGAGAAGAACGGCAACAGCACACCGCCCGTGACGTACATGTGGTGCGCCCACACCGTCACCGACAGGCCCGCGATCGCGATCGTCGCACCGATCAGGCCCATGTAGCCGAACATCGGCTTCCGGGAGAAGACCGGGAGCACCTCGGAGACGATGCCGAAGAACGGCAGGGCCAGGACGTAGACCTCTGGATGCCCGAAGAACCAGAACAGGTGCTGCCACAGCAGTGCGCCGCCGTTCGCCGCGTCGAAGATGTGGCTGCCGAACTTGCGGTCCATCTCCAGGGCGAACAGTGCCGCTGCCAGGACCGGGAACACCATCAGGACCAGCAGAGCGGTCAGCAGCACGTTCCAGGTGAAGATCGGCATGCGGAACATCGTCATGCCGGGAGCGCGCATGCAGACGATGGTGGTGATGAAGTTGACCGCGCCCAGGATCGAGCCGAAGCCGGACAGGGCCACGCCCATGATCCACAGATCGGAGCCGATACCCGGTGAGTAGAGCTCACTGGACAGCGGGGCGTACAGGAACCAGCCGAAGCTGGCGGCTCCGTCCGGAGTGAGGAAGCCGCTGGCCGCGATCAGCGAGCCGAGCAGGAACAGCCAGAAGGCCAGCATGTTCAGCCGCGGGAACGCCACGTCCGGTGCGCCGATCTGGAGCGGCATGATCCAGTTCGCGAACCCGGTGAACAGCGGCATCGCGAACAACAGCAGCATGATCGAACCGTGCATCGTGAACGCCTGGTTGAACTGCTCGTTCGACATGACCTGCAGACCGGGCCGGGCCAGCTCCGCGCGCATCAACAACGCCAGCACACCGCCGACGGCGAAGAACACGAACGCGGAGACCAGGTAGAGCGTCCCGATCCGCTTGTGGTCGGTGGTCGTCAGCCAGTCCACCCACGACGCGCGCACTGTCTCCGGCGCGGTGTTCCCGGGGCGCTCGAGCGCCTCGCCCGCGCCGGGGGCCACAGCGTGCGCCCCCGCGGTCCCCACCTCTTGTATCTGCCCCTCGGCCACCACCGGTGCCCTCTCCTTCTGCTCACGCTCCACTCCTGTCCGTATGGGTGCGGACAGGCCTCGACGAGCCGGGAGATGCCGAGTGGACGGGAGTGGACGCGACGCTTCCCGGCCGCTGCCACATGATCGCCGCCGGGGTAGGGGGGTCGGACAGGGCCGAACAGTCCCCACTGTCCGCCGGGCAGAGGGACCAACGGCCCTGATGTGCCCGGCGGTGCGGAACGCGCTCTCGTCACACGACCGCCGTCCGACGCCGTTGCGCCACGCTTCGGATCATCTGGCCGTGTTCGCGCATACCGCCATGGCGTGTACGGACGCAACCGCGTGGCCGACCCCGCGGAATCGAGCGACCGGCGCGGGTCAGGTCAGCTTGCGGCAGTGCAGCGCGTCCGGGGTACGGGAGGAGCCGAGGCGGCCGGTGTAGGCGATGCCGGCCGCGTACTCGTCGGCGGCGCACTGGCCCTTGTAGTGACCGTGGGCGAAGTCGCCGCCCTTGGGGGACGGGCCCCTGTTGTCACCGCGGTCGAACCAGACCGTACGGCCGCTCGTGCCGGTGATCGCGCCGGGCCGGGCGACCGCGCACAGGGCGGCGGAGACGGCGGCGCCGCGGACGCTGTAGCCGGTGAGGAAGTGGCCGTCGGCGCACTGGAGTTTGGTGTATCCGGAGGCCCAGTCGCCGCTGGACCCGACGTGCCGTTCGTCGACGACCACCTCGTGCCCGCCGGCCGGGTCCCCCAGGGGCCCGGCGGTCGCGTCGGAGCACAGACCGCGGTTGCCGGTGTGGCTCAGGCCCAGGAGGCGCTGTCCGTCGGGGCAGACGGCCTTACGGGCACCGGAGTTCCAGTCGGGGAGCGCGCGCATGCGCCGCGAGGCGATGAAGTCGGCGTGGTCGGGGCTGAGCATCGACCAGTCGGCCACCGGGGCGATGTGTCCGGTGCGGCCCGGGGCCCCGACGAGCCGGGTCCAGGCGGCGGCCCGCCAGTCGTCGCCGTCGTACAGGCCCATGCGGTGGCCCGCGGCGTCCCAGTGCAGCAGCGCCCAGCCGTTGCCCCTGCGGTTGTCGTGCCAGCCGACGAGCGGCCAGTACGCGAAGTCGGCGTCGGTGCGGATCAGGTGGTCGACGAAGTTCTCGAACCAGGCGCGCTGCTTCGCGCCCGTCTCCTCGCGGCCGCCGACGCCGAACTCGCTGATCCAGACGGGGGCGGTGAAGTGCCGCTCCCCCTCGGCGGTGACGTAGAGGGCCTGCCGGTTCAGGACGTCGGTCAGCTCGGTGGGGCTCAGGTCCTGGTAGCGGGGGTCGGTGGTCTCGCCGATTCCGGTGGCGCCGCTGTGGTTCGGGCCGGTGTAGCCGTAGAAGTGGGCGGAGTACACGAGTTTGCCGGAGTCGACGAGCGTGTGCGAGAGATGGCGTACGGGCTCCAGGGTGGGGCGCCCGTGCGCGAACCCGTCGACGGGGATGCCGGTCCAGTTGATGCCCTCGACGATGATGAGAAGGTCGGGGTTGGCTTCCGTCAGGATGCGGTCGCCCACGCGCTGGGACGCGGTGAACCAGTCGTGGTTGTCTCCCAGGCCCCAGTTGGGGTCGTCCCAGACGGTCCGGCGTACCTCGTTGTAGAGGTCGGCGCCCACGACGCGCTGGTTGCCCTGGTAGCGGCGGGCCATGAACAGCCAGTCGCTCTCCCAGGCTCCGGTGGACCGGCTCGCGTTCCAGCGCTCGTTGCCGTCGACACCGCAGCACCAACGGGTGGTGTTGGTGTGGTTGTTGAGGATCACCGCGATTTTGGAGGCGGTGAGTTCGCGGACCACGACGTCGTAGACCTCGAGCGGGGTCCTCCCCCGCAGGGTGGGGTTGGCGGCGACGGCGCCGTCCGTCACGGGGCGGGTGTCGTGGATCATCTCGTTGGAGAAAGGCAGCCGGATGCTGTTGATCCCGATCTCGTGGAAGCCGGAGATGATCTCGGCCATGGGGGCGCGGTCCAGGCCGAGGGGGACCCGGCCGGCGTTCTCGCCCGCGTGGTGGTTGGCGTCGTCGTCCGCGCTGCCCGAACCGTTCCATGTGCCGCTGGCGCCATGCCAGTTGCCGGAGCGCAGCTTGAAGCGGTCACCGTCCGCGTCGACGATCCAGCGGCCACGCGTGCTGAGCGGCGCGGACCAGTCGGGGACGGAGGCGGCGGACGCGCCGGCTGTGGCGGACACAGCGCTCGTGCCGGCCGTCGTCGCGGGGTCGGAGACGGAGGGGAGTCCGTCTGCGGACTCCTGTGTCGTCGCGGTGGCGGCGGCAGCGGGCGTCACGGGCGCCAGCAGGAGTACGGCGGCCAGAGTCGCCCTGACGAAGGATCCGCGCACGGTCACCGTCCCGAGGACTAAGTTGTCATGGCGACGACATCATGACGGACGGGGCGCCATGGGTCCAGGCCTACGGAGGAGACCTGCGGGACCGGCCGCCCGCACGGTCACGCCGGGGCGGGCTCGGCGAACGCCCGTCGACTGTGGTGCAACAACTCCCTTACCGCAGCAGCACTTTGGCCGCTCTTCCAGACCAGGGTGAGCATCGCCGGTGTGTCGACGTCGTCGATGAGGCGGGCGGTGAGCCGGTCGCCGTGGCCCGCGGCCATCGACTCGCTGAGGACGGCGACACCGAGCCCGCGGGCGGCGAGGTCCGCGATGGCGTCCGCCGCGCCGGCCTGCAGCGCGATCGCGGGCCGGAGGTCCCGTGCGGCACAGGCCAGGTCGAACGCCGTGCGCAGCCCCGTACCGGAGGGCATGCAGACGATCGGATGGGCGACCAGGTCGCGCAGCGTGACCCGCCGCTGGTGCGCCAAGGGGTGCCCGGCCGGAACCGCTGCCACGAGCCGCTCACTGAGGAGCGTCAGCGCCTCCAGCCCGTCCGGGGCGGCAGTCGCGGTTCCGACGAGGGCCAGGTCGACGGTGCCCGCGCGTACACCCTCGACGAGCCGGTCGGAGTTGTCCTCCAGCAGAGCGATCTCCACACCGGGATGCGCCCGGTGGAAGGCGGCGAGGGCGTCGAACAGCGGCGTGACCGTGCAGCCCATGACCATCCCGACCGTGAGCCGGCCCCGGATCAGGCCGGTGACCTCGCCCACCGCCTGGCCCACCGCCCCGGCCGCGGCAAGCGCGGCGCGGGCGGGTCCGAGCGCGGCCTTTCCCGCGACGGTGAGGGTGACGGCACGCGACGACCGGTCGAACAGTTCGGCGCCGAGTTCCCGTTCCAGCCGGCGGATCTGGGCGCTGACTCCGGACTGGCTGATGCGGACCCGCTCGGCCGCCCGCGTGAAGTTCCGCTCCTCGGCGACCGCGACGAAGTACTCCAGCTGCCTCAGTTCCATAACTGCGGATTCTAGCTTCCATTAGATCCATCTGTTGGACTTCTGCTCGGTGGGCGGCCACGCTGGAGGCACCGAAGCTTGAGCGAGGCCAGGAGGCACTCATGACGGAAACACCGGAGCACCAGCACGAGGGCGAGTCCGCGTACGAGAAGGCCATGCGGCCCGAGGACATCACGCGCCTGTTCGTCGAACGGTCCAACGCCGGTGACGCGGCCGGAGTCGCCGCGCTCTACGAGGAGGACGCGGTGATGGCGTACCCGCCCGGCGACCGGACCGTGGGCCGGGAGGCGATCCGCGCACTGTGGGAGAAGGTGCTGGCCAACCGTCCCCGCTTCGAGCCGGAGCAGCCGCTTCCGACCCTGGTCAGCGGCGACATCGCCCTCACCTCGACGCCGCCGGGGGACGGGGCGGGCGCCCGCGCGCAGGTCGTCCGGCGCCAGCCCGACGGAAGCTGGCTACGCCTGCTCGACCAGCCCGAGTTCGTACCGCCCACCGCCGCCCGCTGAGCCCTGTTCCCCGGGCCGGAGCGGGGCTCCCGTGCTCTCTTGTGGTTACTCAGGAGCTGGAGGAGAGTGGTCGCCGACCTGGCAGATCGCACTCCTCAAAGGGCTGGGGAACCGGAGGCGCCGGCGCGCAGCGCGTCGAATCCCAGGACCGCCGGTCCCTCACCGCTCGCCGCGAGCACGGTCTCCGCCGCACGGTAAGCGGTCAGGTCAACGGCGGTGGGCAGCCGTTCGGGCACCCGGTCGGTCAGCCGTATCTCCACGTCACGGCCGGTGGCCCGGCACTGGTGGGCGAGCAGGTCGAGGGCCTGGAGAGTGGGCTGCGGCCGCCGCGCGACCTCCGCCTCACCCTCCCGGACCGTGTCGAGGAGGGCGCGCATCGCGGCCAGGGCCTCTCGGGCGCGTTCCGCGGTCCCGTCGAGCCGGCCCGCCTCCGCCTCCGCGACCATGTCGGCGGTGCGCGCCGGCACGGTGGTCTCCAGCCCGGCGGTGACTGGCACAGCGCCCGTCGTGCGAGCCGCCCCAGGAGTCCAGCCCGAAGCCTTCGGCGAGAGCCTCGACCAGGGTCGACTTGCCCGAGCCGTTCTCACCGACCGGACAGGTCACCGGCGCGGTGAGGTGCAGACCCTCCGCCACGAGCCCCCGCACGCAGGGCACGGACCACGGCCATTCCCCCCCGTCCCCGTCGGGCTAGACACCGAATACGTACGCATGTTCGATTATCACACCCCGAGTTTCCCATGGAGCCGGGAGTAGTGAACCGTGGACGGCTGTGGCAAGCGGTGCCCGCAGGCCCATACTGGTGACAATGACAAAGCCAGTTGCACCGAAGCGCATTCTGCCCACCAGCCCCTTCAAAGCCCCGGTCGCACCGCCGCCCAAGCACTTCGCGGTGGGCGACCAGGTCACGCATGACATGTACGGTCTCGGCCGGGTAATCGGCATCGAGGACGGAATCGCGGCACTCGTGGATTTCGGTTCGGCGCAGGAACGGATCCTGAGCCCGTACGCCAAGATGAGCAAGCTGTAGTTGCAGCTGGAGCCGAAGTTGCCGCTGGGGCCTACGTCGCAGCCGGAGCAGCGGCTCCAGGACCGCCGGGCCCGGTCACAACATGTACATGCCAGACCCTTTCATGGCCCCGCACCGAATCGGAGACCTCTCATCGACCTGACCTCGCTGTTCTCCGCCCCGGAAGGGGCACCGCGCCGGACCACCGCGGCATCGCCACCTCCAGCGGCGGACCCCTTCCAGGCCCCGGACTTCGGGGAGGACGAGACCTTCCTGTTCGAGGACGAGCAAGCGTCCCTCCCCGACCTGGACACTGGTACGACCTGGCGCAACGCCCGCTAGGACCTCTCGTTCGGAATCGAGGGACGTCCGATCTTCCAGGCCCTGAGCCGCCGGCCCCCGCGACGACCTCGCGGGGCCCGGCGGCTCAGGGTTCGATGCGCAGGGGTCGGGACTCGGTCACCTGGTCCACCTCCGAGACCCTGATCGTCGCCTTCATCGTCCAGGCGCCCGGCAGGGGGAGGTTGAGGTCGCTGGTGGCCCAGTAGCCGCCGCGGTCGGTCAGTCCGGCGTCGATGGGGCCGATGTCCTTCTCGGCGAGGGTGAAGGAGAGACGGAGCTCCGGGATCGAGTCCAGGGCGCCGGCGGGGTCGAAGGCCACCGCCTGGACGCCGTTCTCACCCACCCGGCCGGGATCCAGAGTGATCTGTACGCTGCCCTTCCCGCCGGGGACGTCGAGGGCGTACGGGATCGTGATCACCGTCGCCGCGGGCAGTCCGGCGACCGGAGCTGTCCCGGTCGCCGCGGCCTCCGCCTCCGCTCGGGCCGGGAGGGTGCTGGTCAGCACCGTCGTGACCAGCAGCACCACGACCGCCACCACCGCTTCCATCAGAACGGAGACGCGCAGGGCGCGGCGAAAGCGGTCGAGGGACGGTTCGTTCGGGTCGGACGGGTCCGGGACGGGTACCGGGACGGACGGGTCCGGGACGGGTACCGGGACGGATACCGGGAAGTCCGTGGCGCCGTCGTCGGAGGCGGGCAGCTCGGGGGCGGTGGGCGGCGCCTTGTGCGGAGTGGCGGAGGCCACCAGTTCCGGGATCCGTTCCTGCACGGCCGCCATAGCCCTTTCCTCATCTTTCTCCGTCTTCGCGGCTGAGGCCGCCGAGGCTGCCGTCACCAGGCCGAGCGTCAAGCGGCGGGACAGGCCCGCCGCCAGCAGCAGTGCGGCCGTCACCACGAGCTTGACGGTCAGGGTCCTCCCGTACGACGAGTCCGCGAGTGCCGACCAGGAGCCGAGGCCCCGCCAGGACTGGTAGACACCGGTGACGACGAGGACCGTCACCGAGAGGAAGGCGAGGCGGGAGAAGCGGGTGACCGTGGCGACGGGCGGCGGGGTGTCGGCGCGGAACAGGATGATGAGCAGGGCCGTGAGCCCGCCGAGCCAGCAGGCCATCGCCAGCAGGTGCAGTACGGACGACGTCATCGCCAGCGGGACCTGGATACCGGCCGAGGCATGCTCGGCCGACGCCCACGTCAACGCGAGGGCGACGGCCAGGACGGTGCCCACGGCGAGCCGGGCGGGCGGTGTCCGGTCGGCCGGCTCACCGTGGCCTCGGGGCAGACGGGGCAGGCGCAGGAGGGCCGCCGCCGTCAGTACCAGCAGGGCGACCCGGGCCAGCAGCGCGATGCCCGGCCGCTCGGTGAGGACGCCGGTGAAGGCCGAGAGGTCGAACGCGGTCGCCGGGGACGTTCCGTTCTCGTACGGAGCCCGCAGCACGAGGAGGACCACGGTGGACGTCAGCAGCGTCCACCAGCCCGTGACCAGCGGCATCCGCAGCGGGGCGGTGTCCGGCGGCCGGCACAGGGCCGCGAACGCCACCGTGCCGATGAGCAGCGCGGCGGCGATGTACGCGAGATAGCGGCCGGTGTCGTAGAGGCTCGCGGTGATCGGGTGCTCCGCCGGGACCACGGGCGCCGCCGGTGCGGTGGGCGAGGGCGTGCCGATGGAGAAGGTGAAGGCGCCGGAGACGGGGTGACTGTCCGCGGAGACCACCCGCCAGGCGACCGTGTAGGTGCCGTCGTCGAGCCCGCCGGGCAGGCCGACGCGCGCGGTGTCGGACCTGCCGTCGGCGTGCTCCGGCTCGCCCAGCGGCACCCGGTGGTTGTCGGGACTGTAGATCCGGAACGAGTCGTCGAGCAGGGCGACGGACTCCGTGAAGGTCAGGGTGACGTGCCGGGGGGCGGACTTGACGACGCTTCCGTCCTCGGGGTCGGCTCCGCGGAGCGCCGCGTGGGCGCTCGCCGGCCCGGCGCTGCCGAGGAGGAGCAGGACCAGCACGGTGCCCAGCAGCACCAGCCCTTGAAGCCGCCGGGTTCCGCGGCCGGGCGTTCCACGATCCGTTGTTCCGCGGCCCGTTCCGTCGCCCCGTCCGCCCGCATCTCGTCCGCCCGCATCTCGTCCGCCACCGTCACCCGCCGCCCCGCTGAGCCGTCGCTGCACGTCGTTCCCACCTCCGGCCATCCGGCTATCCGGCTTCAGGTTGGGTACGGACGGGGGGCCCGGAATGCTCACCGCACCGGCGGGACGACGATCCGCCGGCCGGTCCGCATCACCTGTCTCCGAAGGCCGCCTCCCGCGTGAGGAACGCGAGTTGGGCCTTCTTCTCCGGCAGGTACACGTCCGGCAGATCGATCTCGGGCAGGACGACCTCGGGGCCCGCCGTGAAACCCTGCCGCAGGAAGCGGGCGACCGCCTTCTCGTTGGCCACGTCGGGGTCGACCACCACGCGCCCGCGGTCCAGGCCCAGCAGGACGAACCTGATCATGATGGTCAGCAGCACGGCGGTCCACCCGGAACACGTCCCCTTGGGGCCGGCCGGAGCGAGCAGCAGGTGGATGCCGATGTCGCCGGGCTCGACGGGATAGCAGTCGCCGACCCGGTCGGCCTCCGGCTCGTACGTCTGGAGCAGCGCGGCCGGCTCGCCGTCCTTGACGACGAGGTACGCGTGGTGGGTGTCGAGCGTGTCCATATGGGCGTAGATCTCGGCCACTTGCCGCTCGGTGAGGCCGTTCATGCCCCAGAAGACGGCGCGTTCGCCGCTCACCCAGCGATGCAGGACGGCCGCGTCCGCCGACGGGTCGAGCGGCAGCACGCGTACGGACCCGAAGCCGTCGGCCACGTGCTCATGAACGGCCGTGCGGGACGCGTACGAGTCAGACATCGGTCTCCTCCTGAAGCTCATCGGTCTCCTCATGAGTGCCCCGGCCCCGGACCACGTCCTCCCTGCGGAGCCTGTCCCAGTCGGTGACGACCGGGGCCAGGTCCCCCGCGAGCCACAGCGGCACCTGGTCGCGGTGGTGGGGTGAGTCCGGGACGCCCGAGGCGCCGAGCGGCACCACCCAGCGGCTGTCCTCGCGTCGGGCCAGGTCCCAGACGTAGCGGGCGGCCGGACCGCGCGCCGCGAGGTCGGTGAGACCGGGCACGGAGGAGGTGCACAGCACGCAGTCGTGGTCGCCGGAGAGAGCGGGTTCGTCGTACGGCGTCGTGGGCGGCAGGGCCCGCCAGGGTGCCAGCCGGTGGGTGTCGCCCCAGGTGCCGGACGGTGGCCGGGCGGCCACCTCCTCCAGCGCCGCACGCACCGCCGCCGGACGGTCGATGCCGTACAACTCCTTAGCGGTCAGGAGGTGTTCGAGCGCATAGCCGATCCGCGGGACCAGCGCGAGCCAGGGCTGGAACACCTCCGGGTAGGCCGGGGGCGTGGTCAGCCCGGCGAACGCGGGGTGCCGCGCGAGCTGCCGTACGAGCGCGCCGCGCACCGCCGCGTGGAGCGCCGCGCCGGTGCTGTCCGCGTCCATGTGCCGGTCCCAGTCCAGCAGTCGGTCGCGCAGGCCGGCCGCCGGACCGGTCAGATCGTCGAGGACGGCGACATGGTCCAGCAGGGCGGCGGCGGAGGCGAGGTGGGTGTCCGTGTGGAGGGCGGACATCTCGGCAGCCGACCAGCGTTCCCGCCGTGCGAGCAGCGCGGCGATACGGTCGGCGCGGTGCGGCGCGGCGAACTCGACGCCGAGGGGGGCCGCCGGGCCGCGCTGGTTCGCCATCACGGCGACGCCGTCGGTCAGACCGGCGCGCGGCGACTCGTGCCACCCCTGCCAGTCGTGGCCGGGCTCCCACGCGGGCACCGGACGGATCCGGTTGGCCTCGGCCCGTACCGGCACCCGGCCGGCCACCCGGTGCAGCGTGCCTCCCTCGGTGTCGGCGGCCTGGACCACGTTGACCGGCTCGGCCCACAGGCCGACGGCCCGGTCCACGTCGGCGACCCGGCGGGCCCGCAGCAGCGGCAGCAGGGCGCCGAAGCCCAGGTCGCCGGTGACGCGGGGCGGGTAGCGCAGGGCGACGGCGACCGGGGGAGCGCCGGGCTCGGACACACCGTCCTCGAGGCCCTCGGGGCCGCCGATGATCACCGGCCCCCGGTCGGTCTCGATCACCTCGACCTCGACCGGGTCCTCGCCGGCGACCTCGATGGTCTCGGTGTGCCGGGCGGCCCGGTGCCAGACGCCGTCCGGGCCGAGCGCCTCCACACCGATGCCCGTGCGGCGCAACTGCTCCCGGTACAGGTCCTGGTAGTCGGCCATGGCGTTGGTGATCGCCCAGGCGACCGAGCCGGTGTGGCCGAAGTGGGCGATGCCCGGAACGCCGGGCACGGCGATACCGACGACGTCGAACTCCGGGCAGGACAGGCGGATCTGCTGGTAGACGCCGGGGTCCTCGATGAAGCGGTGCGGGTCCCCCGCGATCACCGCCTGCCCGGTCACCGTCCGCTCCCCGGCGACCAGCCAGCCGTTGCTTCCGGAGGTGCCGGGACCGTCGGCGGCGAACAGTCCCACGGCGTCCCGCCCGAGACGCTCGACGACCTGCTCGCGCCAGAGCTTCGCGGGGAACCCGGCGAACAGGATGTGCGTGGAGAGCCACACCGCGAGCGGCGTCCAGGGCTCCCACCGGCCGGGCGCAAGGGCGGCACGGGTGAATTCGGGGGCTGCGGTGGGCTCGAGGGCTGCGGTGGGTTCAGGAGCTGCGGCGGGCTCGGCGGCTGCGGTGGGCTCGAGGGCTGCGGTGGGTTCAGGAGCTGCGGCAGGCTCGGCGGCTGCGGCGGACCCGGGGGCCGGGGAGTGGGAAGTATCCGGGGCCGCCAACCCTTCGTTGACCCCCTCCACGTACGCCCGGAGCCACCGGGCCGTCTCCGGGTCCCGCCGGTCCAGTTCGGCGAGGCAGCGGCGGGCCGTGTCGGCCAGGCGGACACGACGGGCGAAGCGGTCCCAGGGGAGGGCCTCGGGGCCGAGGAAGGACGCCGAGGTGCCCTGCGCCCTGTGCCGTTCGGTCTCCAGCTGCCAGGCCCGGTCGAGGGCGGTGACCCGGCCCTGGACACGGGCGAGTTCGACGGCGTCACCCGCGCGCAGATGCGGAATGCCCCAGGCGTCCCGGAAGATCTCGCCGGTCACTGTGCCCCCATTCACTTCAGGTTAGGCTCCCCTAAGTAAGCCGTGGCGGAATCGTACGCGAAAGGCGGACGAGCGAGGGGCAGGGGCGGGGCTGGGAGGGCGCGGTCCTCAAGCTGATGCGCGCCAAGGGCTTCGAGTGCGCGGTGACGCGCGCCGAGGACGCCACCCCCGCCTACCGGCGGCTGCGCTTCACCGACGGCGGCATGCTCGCCGCGACCGGCGTCCACCCGACGATCCGGGTGCGGCTGTGGTCCGCCGGCGCGGACAAGCCGCACCAGCGGGCGTACACCCTCGTCGACCCCGGCCGGCGGCCGACGCCTTCGGCCTGGAGTTCGCCCTGCACGAGGGGTGCGCCGGCGACTGGGCGCGGGCGGCGAAGTCCGGGCACACCGGCAAGGAGCTGCTGAAGCGGCTGAGGACCTGCCCGGTTCCGGCAAGCAGAAGGCACGGATCTTCCTCGCCCGCTTCCGTTTCATGCCGTTCTGGGATGTTTTTCCAGCGCCACACTCCTCCGCCATGGCTGCGCCCGGAACGTCTGGGCCGGTAGGCTTTCCGTGTGATCTTCAAGCGCATCGGAAACGGCCGGCCGTACCCCGACCACGGCCGGGAAAGCACCCGGTCGTGGGCGGATGTCGCGCCGCGCCCGGTCCGCCTCGATCAGCTCGTCACGACGAAGCAGCAGCTCGACCTCGAGACCCTCCTTGCCGAGGACTCGACCTTCTACGGCGACCTCTTCGCGCATGTCGTGAAGTGGCAGGGCGATCTGTATCTGGAGGACGGCCTGCACCGCGCGGTACGGGCGGCGCTCCAGCAGCGCCAGGTGCTGCACGCCCGCGTCCTCGAACTGGGCTGACACTCCCCGTCCGCCGACCGGTGCCCCACCGGCCGGTGCGCGAGTGACGCCAGTCGTCGGTCCGTGGTGGCGTCAGTCGGTACACAGAGGGCACCGCTGCGCCATCGAGGCCCCTCGTGTCCGCCGGATGCACCCCTGTCGGCACTGGGTTTGACCCTTTCGGGTTGGACTGCGTGCTATCGAATGATCATCTGGTAGGCATAGCTGCCAGAGCGCATTACGCTGCGCCCATGAGCATGCTGACTCCTCCCGGCATGGGCGGCCAGTACCAGATCCGGGGTGACAAGTACCCGCGGATGCGCCGACCCCGACGCCGCGGCAGGCTCGTCGTCCTGGCCATCACCTCCGTCGCGGCGCTCGGCGTGGCCGGCTGGGGCACACTGCAGCTCTTCGACGTCTTCACCGGTGGCGGCAACCCCGCCTCCGCGGTCGGCGTCAAGGCGGGCTGTGCCACCAAGGCGAGCCCCTCGCCCAGCCCGAGCCCCAGTGCCGCGCTCCCCGGACCCGACCGGATCACGGTCAACGTCCTCAATGCCACGACCAAGTCCGGCCTGGCCAAGAAGACCGCCGACGAGCTGAGGAAGCGCGGTTTCAAGATCGGCGACGTCGGCAACGCGGCCAAGGAGTACGACAAGAAGGTCAAGGGCACCGGTGTGCTCCTCGGCCCCGCGTCCGCTCTCAAGACCTCGCTGCCGGTGCTCGGCACCCAGCTCGCCGACGCCGAACGCCGCACCGAGGCCTCCCGCAAGGGCGGCGAGATCGACCTGATCATCGGCGACGCCTTCACCCGGCTGACGGCCAAGGCGGACGCCGACCGGGCCCTGGCCGCGCTGAACGACCCCAAGCCCGAACCCACCGCGAAGAAGAGCTGCTGACGCCCGAGACGGAAGCAGAAGCAGAGGCGGCCGCCCC